>JACCYQ010000033.1 GCA_013696395.1 Chitinophagaceae bacterium | reverse complement strand
ATATTGAAGATCTTGTACGAATGTATATTTATGCTTTGGAGAATGAAAAGTTGCATAGTGTTTATAATGCAGTAGCACCGCAAACTGCAACAAACAAAACAGTTGTATTGCAACTGGCCAAAACATTGAAAAATACTTTTTTTGTTCCGGTCTATGTTCCTTCATTTGTGCTGAAAGCTATGCTGGGTGAATTAAGTATTGAAGTATTAAAAAGTACGACTGTTTCTCCCTCAAGAATAAAAAATGCGGGTTTTGTTTTCCAGTTTCCTACCCTCGATGCTGCCTTGCGTAACCTTATAAAATGATCATTATATTTTGAAAATGTTGCCTGATTGGCGGAATATTAATTATAGACCCGGTCCAAAGGGTGTATGATAATTATTGGTAAATGCGCCCAGTAAGGCATACCTGTTATTAAATGAAAGTGTATTTAATTTTAGGTCAAGGATATCCGTTAGTAATACCCGCCGGTAAACAGGGTTTAGTGTTCCACCTTTTTGGCCTGCAGGTTTTTGGGGTTCATATTGAAACTGCGGATCAACCAATGTGCCACGAGGATACATAATTCCTGGATGACCCTTTCCACGGATGTCTAATTGTATGGGATGCTTCAAACCAATGGTATGACCATATTCATGTGCAGCAGTCGTAGAACCTTTGTATAAATTTTCTTTTAAAAAATAACCGGAATTGCAACCGATATCATCTACATAAGAAATATTGCCTGGGGCAAATTCTTCAATGCGAAAAAAATTGTTTTGTGGATTTACATCACTATAAATTTCTTCGGGTTGAATATTTGGTTGATATGACCATTTGATGAGAAATGCAACGCGTAAATCGTTTTTATTAAAAGGTATGGTTGCTGCGGGTTCGTTCCACATGGTTTCAATTTCTTCAGCAATATTTTTGGAAATTAATTCATCCGCATGGTTACCATAAGTGATGATGTTGGAGCGGATAAATAATTGTTTACCCGAGATATCAATTTCAACTTCTCCCATTAATCTAATTTCAGTGAAAAAACTTTTACAGGTTCCGTCTTGCCTTTTAGTTCCATCGTTCCGATCTTGTTGATCTCGTAACCGGGGGGCTGTGCAAAATTGTCCATAAAATCTTCTGAGATCACAAAATTCTCATTCAATTCATTACACATACTTCGGATGCGGGCTGCTGTATTCATCGTATCGCCACTATAGATCAACTCGGTTTTTATTTCTCCTACGAATCCAGCAGTAACTTCACCTGCATGTATACCCGCTTTAAAATCCGGTGATGTACCATATTTATCAATATACTTTTCTTCTCTGCGTTTGAGTAAATAGAATGCATTTCGTAGAAATTTTAAGGCCTTGATTTTGTTTTCAGGCCGGTTCAGCCAGGAAATAACAATTTCATCACCCACATACTGGTAAATCATTCCGTCATTGGTTAAAACAGGTATTGTTATATCTGAGAAGAAATCCTTCAGCATATTAAAATACTGTTCATGCCCCAGGTGTTCTGCAATGGTTGTCGCTGAATTGATATCAAGAAAAATAAAGATCCTGTTCTCCTTTCTCGGATTATTGTATTGACCTGTAAGCATACTCCAGAACATGCCTGGCCCAAATCTGTGTGTAATATCGATGAACACAATGGACAGAAAACTTAAAACAATAAGATCTGTAAAGAACACCAGGAAGGAATTGGTGAACATGACCTTGGTAAAAAAACTATGCGTAAAATCTGCCAGGTTACCTGCACGATATCGTAAAATATAATAAAATGCAAGGAACACAAAGGTTACTAAGAGGAAAAGTAAGAATGCCAGTATTAATTTTAATAAAATAGTTGCCCAGGTGGGATAACGGTTAAAAGCATTCTTAAAGTAAAAAACCAATGCGGAATTAATGATAAAGCCCATAAGCCCGAAGACAAGCACAAACTTCCAAAGTACTACGACTACGCCAAGGTCATTGCGAACGTTTACGAGGTTATAAAAAAAAATAAAACCAAAAACCATCCAAAGAAGGGTAAGACCGATGACAGTGCGTAAACGGAAATTTAAAAGCTTTCTGTAGAACATATATATTCCTCAAAATAGCAAATGTTGTGCTAACATGCAATTGATAAATTCTACTATTTTACGATGAGGATAATTTAGTGATGCTTGGGAATGTTCATTGATCACAATTCCTGAAATTTAATGTAAACGATAAACAACAAATCAACATATCAACCAATCAACTTAATTCCTCACCGGCTTACCGCTTTTCAATACACTTTGAATTCTTTCAAGTGATTTCTTTTCTCCACATAAGCTGAGAAAAGCCTCTCTTTCCAGATCGAGCAGGTATTGCTCCGAAACAAAACTTTGTTCACTTAAGTCGCCACCACACATTACATAAGCCAGTTTCTTAGCAACCAGTGAATCGTGTTCAGTTGCATAGCCGGCTTTCAACATGCCATTGATACCTGCATATAAAGTTCCTAAACCGGTTCTTCCCAAAACACGGATATCTTTCCGCTGTACGGGTGTTACATAACCACTTTCATAAATTTCCAAAACTGATTTTTTTGCTTCAGCCACCCTGCGATCCTGGTTCATGACCACTTCATCCAAACCTTTACGGTAAACACCAATATCAAAACCTTCCTGTGCTGAAGTGCCCACTTTGGCCGTGGCAATGGTAAGGAACCTGTTCTTTAATGTGATTGTTTCGGGTTCATCTGTGTGCATTTCATCACTGGCTCTTAATACAAATTCTTTTGTTCCGCCACCACCGGGAATTAAACCAACACCTAATTCAACCAGTCCCGTATAAGTTTCTGCTGCGGGGCAACATTTGTCTGCATGCAAACTCATTTCGCAGGCTCCACCAAGGGCTAAACCATGCGGAGCAACCACAACCGGGATAGCGGAATATCTAACCCGCATCATTGTATTCTGAAACATGCGGATGGCCATATCTAATTCATCGTATTCCTGTTCAATGGCAAGCATAAATATCATCCCAACATTAGCACCCGCACTAAAATTTCCACCTTCATTGGCAATTACCAGGCCTTTATGATTTTTTTCAGCCATCTCAATTCCCTTCATAATGCCCGCAAGAACATCACCACCAATGCTACCCATTTTTGTTGTCCATTGCAATCCCAATACATCATCACCCAAATCATAAATGCGGCAACTATTATTTTTCCAGGCAATCTTTTCCTGGAAATTACTCATTACAATAAATGCAGCCCCCTCAACCCCCGAAGGGGGGATCATAGAACCCGAAACTGGCGAATAACTAAATCGGATTCCATTTTCTATTTTATAAAAAGACCTGATCCCTTTGTTTAACATTTCATCAACCCATGATGCCACTTTATAACCAGCTTCTATCATAGCTGCTATCGTTTTTTCTACGCCCAAAACATCCCAGGTTTCAAATGCCCCGATCTCCCAGCCAAAACCAGCTTTCATAGCATCATCAACCCGATATACTTCATCACTGATCTCTGGTATGCGATGAGAGATATAAGAAAATAATCCATAATGAAAATGCCTGTAAAATTCAGCCGCTTTATCTTTTCCCGCTACCATCGCTTTCAAACGCTGATTGAGATCTTCAATAGGTTTAGCCGCTTCAAGTGTAGCGAATTTTGGTTTTACTCTAGGTTTGTATTCCATGGTTTGAAGATCAAGAACAAGTATTTCCTTTTCTCCACTGGCCGATTTTGTTTTTTTAAAAAACCCCTGGCCGGTTTTATCTCCCAACCATTTGTTAGAAACCATTTGCTGTAACCATGCGGGTATTTCAAATTGGGAACGGGCTTCATCCTGCGGGCAATTATCATAAACACCTTTGGCAACATTCACTAAAGTATCAATGCCTACAACATCTGCCGTTCGGAATGTGGCCGATTTAGGTCTGCCTATGATGGTACCCGTTAGTGCCTCCACTTCATCAATGGAGAGATTTAATTTTTCAACCAGGTTGAAGATCGACATCAATCCAAACACACCGATCCGGTTTGCAATAAAAGCGGGTGTGTCTTTTGCTAATACAGTGGTCTTCCCCAATATCAGGTCGCCATAATGCATCAGGAAATCCACTACATCCGGGGATGTATGTGGCGTTGGAATGATTTCCAATAATCTTAAATACCTTGGTGGATTAAAAAAGTGCGTTCCGCAAAAATGCTTTTTGAAATCTTCACTCCTGCCTTCCGTCATCATATGAATGGGAATGCCGGATGTATTTGAAGTGATCAGCGTACCTGCTTTGCGGAATTGTTCAACCTGTTCAAATATTTTTTGTTTGATATCCAGTCGCTCCACAACCACTTCGATGGTCCAGTCGCAGTTTGCGATATCTTTCATATTATCCTCAAAATTTCCTGTAGTTATGCGTTTTAAAACATCTTTGGAATAAATGGGTGAGGGGTTGGATTTTACTGCTGCAGCTAATGCATCATTTACAATTTTATTTCGATCTGTTTTTTTATCACCTTCCTGTTTGGCAGGTATATCTAATAAAAGTACCTGCAACCCCACGCCTGCAAAATGACAGGCAATCCTGGAACCCATTACACCACTTCCTAATACAGCCACTTTTTTTATGATTCTTTTCATGGTTTATTTTTATCATTTTTTTAGACAATGTAATTTTCCAGATAATCATCTTTGCTGATGATAAGATTATCCAGCTCATTTCCATTCATGTTTATTTTTCAGGACAGGGGTTTATAGGGCAAAAAAGGTAAATAGTTAGTTATGCAACTATTTACCCCGAAGATAGAAAATAGGAATGAAATTAAAAAAGCTCCTTTTGAAGGACTGATTATTATTACGTAAAAGGAAGCTTTTGCCGGTTTTTGTAACTTTCTTTTCAAGAAAAAAAGTTAAAAAAAACATTACCTCATTTGAATGAAACAACTGAACGCTCAACAACCCTACCAGATGCCTCGTTCCCCGGCATGACAAAGTCAAATTGTACTACTGAAATCAAGTATTCAAATAAAGAAGGAAAACCACATCACCACTAAATCCTAAAAAACTCAACACCTCAACATCTAAACAACACCCCTACCCTTAAACAAAGTTGAAGCGCCTTATTCCGTCGGGATGATAATTGATTATAAAAAAAAGCAAACTGCCAGACGGAATACAGCGCCTTCTGAGACTTCGCATATCACGCAGCGGAATCTTCGTCCTGCCTGCCTCCAGAATTATCCAAAAAAAGTTGGGTGTTACTTGTGCGTGGGCGGGCCCCGATGGATATCGGGGCTTGAATTTTTTGTAACTTTTTTTTCAAGAAAAAAAGTTAAGAAAAAAAACATTACCTCATTTGAATGAAACAACTAAACGCTAAACAACCCTACCAGTTGCCTCGTTCCCCGGCATGACAAGATAGATGGTATCCTATTGAAATCAAATCTTCAAAAAAGAAAGCATCAACCCCTTAAAGCATCAGATCATTATAAAGAAACAAACACCTAAACTTATCGTGGTGATAACATCAGCACTCTGTATTTACCGGTACTGTTTCTTTCTATGCAATTCGTACTCCTTAAGAATTTTTGCATTACTTTTTAATCCAATACTTGTACTGATTCCGCTCACCAAAATTTTTACCAGGTAGTTGAAAACAGATCGGTCCTGCCATCTTTCAAAAAAAATGATGCCAGTTTTTTGTTGACTGTTATGGCTCCGGATTATAAAATTATTGGCAATGAATGAGGTTATTTTATCTTTAAGGGAAGGTTTTTCACTATTGTTTTTATTAATTTGAATTCTCAGGTTATTGTATAACATAATTATTTCACCCTTTGCCATAATATCATTTCCTGCAGCTTTAAGCCTGAGTGAATCTAAATTTCCGGAACTGATGCTTACATTGGTTATAGGAACCAACATTTGATTAATTACTTCAACATCGGTTAAATTGGCCTGCATAGCCATATTAAAACCTGACAGGGAATCCTGGTAAGATTGGTGAAATTGTAAATTGAGTACCCCTTTATCAAATATATAACCGCTTGCATGTATCCTTAATGAATCTGTGGAACTGGTATTCATGTTTGTATAAGGTCCTGAAAAGGCATTCATTTTTGTAAAAAATATAGTGCCGGTGTCTTTCGTGTGTTCACTCAATTCAGTATAGGAAATATTGGCCTGTTTCAGATTGATTGAATCTATCCGGAATTTTTGGGAAATATTTTTTAATGCTGCTGTGGGTAAATATTTAAAGGAAACTGGTTTACGCGGCAATAATTTATTTCTATAAACTGATATGGCTGCATTATCTGCTTGTACACCCCCAATTTCTAATATGCTATCCTCCAGATATTTTTCTATATTGATATTTCGGATTTTGATAGCCCCGGTAGATCCTGTCAAATAATCGGTTTGATAAGGGTGTGCTGAAATGTAATTATCCCTCTCCAGAACCGGCCTGTAATTGAATGAATCAAGTGCAAACGTTTTTTGAGAGTGATCATATTGTCCGTTGTACCATCGAACTAAACTGGCTGTGTCCTCAAGTTTACCGGTAAGTCCAGTGATCTTCAATGCAGGACTATTTTTTAGTTGTTGCAGTAAATCATTATTGTGTGATCCAAGCTCGAGGTTATTAATGACTATGGAATCTAAAGTTAATTGCGATTTTTTTGGCAAGTTAAAGGGTAGGGGATTATCAAACTGAGCCATCTGAATTTCGCCCTTCCATTTCAAAGAAAGGTCTTGCTCTTTCCACAATTCTATACCGGTTACGGACATTCGCACATTACCCGTATCAACACCAAATATTTTATTTCCATCATCAATAATCAAATTTTTAGATTGAAGCAATGCTGCACCAATGTTTATTTTTTGGGAATCGCTAAAAATTTGCTTTAGTTGTAATAAACCATAGTTATCAATTATCCCATTCAATGCAATTTCATTTTCCGAGTTACCTGTAAAATTTTTAATATTGAAAGTTGGCTGATTTAACCTGAGATCTTCAATGAATACTTCTGGAAAATTGACAGCAGGATTTGTGTTTGGTGATTTTACGCGGCTCAGATAACGGAATGATGGTCTGAATAACTCAATTGTTTCAAAAGAAAATTCATTACGTATGAATTCAGAAACTGAAGGAGTAACATTCATGGTTGGAATGATGATATTCAATGAATCATACTTGCTATTTTTTTCAATTATCACCTGGTTCAGAGTAGAAGGTAGTCCATCAACAATAGTGTAACTACCAGCCAGGAACATTAATTCTTTTGCGTGGGCAGTAAAGTTTTGCCCGCTAAACGATAAATTATCAATTACCGGAATTTCATTACTGATAACACTAAGTTTATCCGCTTTAATCCAATCCATTTCCATATTCATTTGAACTGCAGGCATAACAGTGGTAATGTTGGTATGCTTACCGGAAATATTATGAATATTTATTTCTGATGAACTTTTATTACTTCTTTTTTTCTTTTCAGTAGGCAAGTATGCAATATTTCCAAAATCCCACCTAACACTGTCAACACTAAATTTTTTTAGTGCTTCATTCACTGAAAGATTGGTTACAAAAACATCCTGCAACCGGGCTGAGGATTGACTATTGGCATCATTGACAGTTACAGTTGATGCATGTAACTGCTCCTTTTCGCCAGTATACTTAACATCATTCAAAAGAATCTGTAAATTGTTCAAATTGATCATTCCCTTTGAAAATTTAAATTCTTCAATTGACTTTTCAATATTTCCAATAGTTTGGGATGATATAAACTCATTGCTCATAATTGAAAAATTTATATTCTCCAATTCAAAACTTTGTTGATCATTCAGAACTAGTTTGACATTTCCATTTACCAGTTCCAGTTGTTCAACCTCCATTAATTCATCAATACCGGAAAGCGCATCAAAAAATGATTGTTGTCGATTACTTTGATTAATTCGCCGATAAGAAATTTGAGGATTATATAAAGTTGCTTTTTCTGCAATGAAAGTTCGGTCTATCAACAGGTTTTCCCAGGAAAATCCGGTGATCTGTAAAAGAGGTACATTAATGTTACGGATATTTTGGTTTAATACCTGTCCTGTTGGAGTAAGTGAAAAATTATTCAATCTCATCGTATTATTTCTGAGCTGAATACTGTCGAACCTGATAGCAGTGCTGCCATCACGTGTTACCATATCATAATTTCGGATGGCCACATCAATCCCGCCTATTTGTATTGGTTTAGATGCAGCATTGTCAATATTAAAATCATAAAGAAAGAGATCATTTCCTTCGGAACTGAAAACAACGGGATTATTATTGCGGGTTGTAGTAATCTCCACGTTAGCATTACTTAAACCAGCAAATTTTATTTCCATATTACTGCCTACCTGCCTTAACAATTCATCCAATTGAAAAGGTTGGTTTTTTTCTGCTTCAGTTTTTTCTTTTAACAGTAAGGACAATCGGAATTCCGGATCCTGGCAATATACAGAATCGGCTTTTATTAAATCATCATTTGCCAGGGCTGCAAAATCAAAATTCAATAACTGCAACTTCCGGAATAACATATTAAAAGCCACCGTGCTGGTATCTGATTTTTCACCTGAAACACTACAGTTTTCAATTTCAATCTTTTTATCTTTTACATTCATCTGAAAAGCGCCAAAACTTAACCGGTGCCTGCCACCGGGGAAAACGATTTCCTGGTCATGCGTGCGCAGAATAATATTATCACTGAAAAGAAATTTGGCGGTATCTTTTTTCTGCGCATCGTTTATGGCAATATTATCGACTTCTAAAAAAATATGTGAGATGTTGATCGGTGGATCATTTGGTCGCATGGCATTTACCAGGCTGAATTTTCCTTCATTGATTTTAAAGTAACGGATTTGCAGTAAGTTCAAACCATCTTCAATGGACCGGTATATTTTTCCCATTTCACGGGCAATGGAAAAATCTTCATCCATTACATTTGAATCCTGTACGCTTACTTGAGAATTACGTATATGCCTGATTGTAACATGAGGATTTAATAAAGTCAGGGAATCTATAAGGATCTCTTGATTAAAAATCAGGGAACGAATAGATTTTACCCTCAGGTTCAGATCTGAGACATTGAACTGGTATATGTTTGATGCTGTAAGGGTATCTTCAGAAATGAAACGGGCCTGCTGCAACCTGATATTTCTACTGAAATAATTAAAACTTACTTTCTCTACATTTAATTTTATTTGCCCCTGGGATTGGTTTAAAACAATATTCTCAAATATTTTTTCTGTATTGTTAATAAACCAGAAGTGAAAAATCCCACCCAGAACAATGAGCACTAAAAATACAATAGCAAGGATACTGCTTAATTTTTTGTTTCTAGGAATAGAGGTTTCTTTCATAAAATTCCGGCACTAAAATCTACCTGAAATATAACAAATTAATAGGCTAAGCCTGGCAACAAAATGGTTGATCCATCTTAAACGGTTGTATACGGCAATCTGTTGTTATCGTTATTTTACATTACTCCCGGGAAGGGTCAATGTTGCCGGGTTTATTAAGATCAATTTACCGCCTGGTTCTTCGGCTGTAAGGATCATCCCATTGCTTTCTATCCCTTTTAATTTGCGGGGAGCCAGGTTTGCCACAATTACAACTTGTTTATCGATTAATTCTTCGGGGGTAAAATGTTGTGCAATACCTGAAACAATCGTTCTTTTTTCAAAACCCAATGTTACTTCCAGTTTTAAAAGTTTGTCCGCTTTAGCAACCTTTTCCGCACTTAATATAGTGCCGATCCGGAGATCCAGTTTGTCAAAATCATCATAAACTATTTCAGGTTTTAAAGAATTACTTTTTGATTCTTCCATTTCATTTGAAATATTAGTGATTGGTTTTGTAGCATTGGCCGATCCTGACCTCAATTTCTCCACTTGTGCGAGTATTTCTTCATCTTCCATTTTTCTAAATAATAATTCAGGCGGACGTAAACTATAACCCACACTTAATAATTTCATTTTACCAGCATTCTCCCAATCCAAAATTTTATCAACCACCTTCATCATGTAGATCATTTTTTGGGCGGTGTTTGGTAAAAAAGGGTTTATTAAAATGGCCAGGTTAGCTGTAAGCTGCAGGGAAATATGCAGCGTATTATCGATCAGCAATTGGTTCTGTGGGTTTTCCGCTAATTTTTTAACGAGGATCCATGGTTCTTTTTTTTGCATGTATTGATTCCCTTTGCGGGCAAGGTCTATCACCGAAAACAAAGCATCCCGAAATTTATATTGTTCAAGTGATTGTTCAATTTCTGTTTTTGATTTTTCAATATCGCTGATCATTTGTTCATCAACAGCATCCAGTACACTGGCGTGTAACGGTGGCACTTTCCCATTACATAACTTATGCATCAATACAAATGCACGGTTTACAAAATTTCCAAAAATGGCCACCAGTTCACTGTTATTTCTATCCTGGAAATCTTTCCAGGTAAAATCATTATCCTTTGTTTCGGGGGCATTGGCGCAAAGTACATAACGCAATACATCTTCCGATCCCGGAAAATCTTTTACATATTCATGCACCCAAACGGCCCAATTACGACTGGTAGATACTTTTTCTCCCTCAATATTTAAAAATTCATTGGCGGGAACATTATCCGGTAACACATATTCTCCATGCGCTTTTAACATGGATGGGAAGATGATGCAGTGAAAAACAATATTATCCTTGCCAATAAAATGAACCAGCTTAGTATCTTCTTTTTTCCAGTAATCTTCCCACTGGCCGGTTAATTCCTTTGTGGCAGAAATGTAACCGATTGGCGCATCGAACCAAACATATAAAACTTTGCCTTCTGCATCAGGTAGTGGAACTTTTACACCCCAATTGCTGTCGCGTGTCATGGCTCTTGGTTGCAAGCCCTGGTCAAGCCAGCTTTTACACTGACCATACACGTTATTCTTCCATTCTTTATGTCCTTCTATCAACCACTCCTGTAACCAGGGTTCGTATTGTTGTAATGGAAAATACCAGTGTTTTGTTTTTTTCTTTATGGGGATCGCATCGCTCAATGCGCTGCGGGGATTGATCAGTTGTTCCGGGCTTAGTGATGATCCGCATTTTTCACATTGGTCGCCATACGCATTATCGTTTCCACAAACCGGGCAGGTGCCAACAATATAACGGTCAGCCAGGAACGTTTTTGTTTTTTCGTCATAGTATTGTTCCGTTTCTTTTTCTTCGAACAATCCTTTATCATATAAATTCTTGAAGAAATCAGCGGCGGTTTCATGATGCACTTTATTGGACGTACGGGAATAAATATCAAAGGAGATGCCCATTTGCACAAAACTTTCCTTTATCTGTTCATGATATTTGTCCACTATTTCTTGCGGACTTACACCCTCCTTCAAGGCCCGGATAGTTATAGGGACGCCATGTTCATCGCTTCCGCCTACAAATTTTACATCCCGTTTTTTTGCACGCTGGTAACGTACATAAATATCCGCAGGAATATAACAGCCGGCCAGGTGGCCGATATGTAAAGGTCCATTAGCATAAGGCAGGGCAGCGGTAACCAGTATTCTTTTATAATCACTCATTTTCCAAAAATTCTTATTTTATTGGCTGTTATTCTTTTATTAAACAAAAGCCTGGTTGTATTTCCTGTTTTTAAAGTATGCAGGGCAAAAATGAAACAGGTAAGTTTGCAAAAATACTTTTATCAGGCCCATTCCCCAAAACACTGTTTTTAATACATTTAGATTATGGACAGGAAAAATTTTATTCGTACCAGTTCTGCTATTGTTGCTGCATCATGCTTGCCCATACCAGGAAAAGCCAGGTCGCAATTAGTAGATCCCGATAAAAAGTTCATTATTCCACCTTATTTAAATAAAGGAGATGTCATTGGCATTACTTCACCGGCAGGTTATATAACGGAGGAAGAAATGTTGCCGGCCATCCGGTTAATAGAAAGCTGGGGATTCAAAATAAAACTGGGTACCTCCATTGGCAAGCGAGATTTTACATTTGGCGGCACGGATGAAGAACGGCTGCACGATCTACAATATATGTTGAATTCAAATGACGTGCAGGCCATATTATGTGCCCGCGGTGGTTACGGATCGGTCCGGATTGTGGATCGTATTAAATGGAACCACTTTGTGGCAAAGCCCAAATGGGTTATCGGGTTCAGTGATATAACGGTGTTGCATGCGCATATCAGCCGTTTGAATATTGCATCCATTCATTCAAAAATGACCAATAGTTTTCCTGGTGATCCGGCTACAGCTGATGATTTACAAATGCAAACTATAGAATCCATCAGGCAATCAATCAGCGGAGAAAAAATGTTCTATGAAACACCACCGTCTGAATTTAACCGGCCTGGTGTAACAACGGGAAGACTGATTGGCGGAAATTTACGGACACTCGAAACTTTGGCTGGTACATCATCAGATATTTTAACAGCTGGTAAAATTTTATTTTTAGAAGATACCGGGGAGTATATGTACAGTATTGACCGGATGTTTTGGAACTTAAAAAGAACAGGGAAGCTTTCCAGTTTAAAAGGATTGATAATTGGTGGGTTTGGTGTAAAAACAGATGATGAAGGAGACGAATTTGGTAAAACCATTTATGATGTGGTTATGGAAAAAATATCATCTTATAAATACCCGGTTTGCTTTCATTTTCCTGTGGGTCATCAGCGAAATAATTATGCATTGAAATGCGGCGTGGAGCATAGGTTGATTGTAAATTCTACCAACTGTACATTGGCAGAAATTTAATTTTAAAAAATTTAGTAATTTATGAAAATTAAGATTCCTCCATATTTAAAAACGGGAAATACCATTGGGCTGGTTTGTCCGGCAGGATTTATGCCTTTGGAAAAAGTTCAGGATTGTATAAACGCATTGGAAAGCTGGGGATACAAAATAAAAACGGGAAGAACCATTGGTGGGGCATCAACAAATTATTTCTCAGGAACGGATGAAGAAAGACTTGCTGATCTGCAGGCTATGCTGGATGATAAAAATATACATGCGGTTATGTGTGCCCGTGGTGGTTATGGCGTATCCAGGATCATTGACCAGATTAATTTTAAAAGATTTAAAAAAAATCCAAAGTGGATCATAGGTTTTAGTGATATCACCGTGATGCATTCGCATATTTTTTCTAATTATGGCATTGCTACTTTGCATGCGCCGATGGCCGCAGCTTTCCAGGAAAATGAATTTCTAAACCCTTATATTCAATCGCTGAAAAAAGCATTGGAAGGTGAAGTGGCACGTTATTCAGGCCAAACACATACATTAAACAGGAATGGCAAAGCCAGGGGTGAACTGGTAGGCGGAAACCTGGCTTTACTGTCGCATTGTGTGGGCACTGATTCAGATATCAATACAAAAGGAAAGATCCTTTTCCTGGAAGATATTGGTGAATACCTGTATAATATTGACCGGATGATGAACCAATTAAAACGAAGTGGCAAGCTGGATAAACTGGCAGGATTGGTGATTGGAAAATTCACGGATAACAAAGACACGGACAGGCCTTTTGGAAAAAATGTTTACGATATCATTCATGGATGGATAAAAGAATTTGACTACCCGGTTTGTTTTGATTTCCCGGTAAGTCATGAGAAAGAAAATTATGCATTAAAAGTGGGAGGTAGGTATTTGCTGCAGGTTAAGAATGAAGAAGTATTACTGCAGGAGGATAGAAAAAATTAGGTTATTTATAGACTGTGATCTGTTCGTAGTTAGTGCCCAAACTATAACGGTGAGCATCTGGGTAAGAAAGAATCCGTTCCACCAACCTGCGGTCTGGTGAGTAACTGATACCATCCACCACTTGAATAGGAGCAAAGCCGCTTGTTCAATAGCTGCTAAATACTTCTTTGGTTACAAATTCAACTCCATTTCTCCCACTTTGATCAATGTAAATTTCTCTGGCTTCACTATTATTTATCAGCGATGGTATCACCATTATACCAGAAATAGCGACCATCGGTTTTTCCGGAAAACAGGAACATCTTTACGTCATTTTAAATCACCTATTCCTATGCGGGAAGTAAGTTTAGTAGTGCTCCGGGATTTAGTGAAAAAGCGTTTGGTCGATATTCCAACAAAAGAAATTATGAAGGCTGTTCCGCAAAAGATCAAACAATATAAAAGTAACAGGGTAGTCCCGATCTGATCAGTAAATGAGCAGGGAATCTATTGCCTGTTGAAATTTAGGGTAGGTATGCAGGTTATTATGTTTTCCATCTTTGAATGATATTAACTTAACCTGCGGATGTTCTTCTATTATTTTTTTTGATTCACCATAAGGTACTGTCCAATCATCAGTGCCATGTAAAAGTGTTACAGGAACTTTTATTTTGTCCAGGTGATCAGCAGTTTTCAATTCATACTTTAATAAGGAAGGATAAACAGGAAATAAACGCCGGGCAAGAGATTGAGTACTATAATAAGGTGTTTCCAGGATCAATTGCCTGCAATCCCGGATGGAAGCCAACTGGGCGGCTATTCCGGTGCCAATGGATTTCCCGTATATAATAATACTATCTGTTGAAAACCGGCTGCGGGCCATCTTGTATAATATTAATGCATCTGTATACAACCGATCTTCAGATATTTTGCCGGTTGTTTTCCCAAATCCCGGGTAATCGATCATCCAGACTTCATAATGATTACGGGTGAAATGATCAGCAAAAGGCGCATAACGATTAATGTTACCTTTATTGCCATGAAAATAAAGAACAACGCCTTTATTCAATGAATCCGGAACGGTAAATTGTACGATGCTTAAATTAGTTTCATTGTCTAATGGAACATCAACCTGTTTGAATGGAGTATTAAATTCAAACCTGTAATTGGCGGGCAACTTTTCAGGGTGAAACAATAATTTTTCCTGGAAAAAATAAAGTGCAGCACCTATCAGGAAATAAATGACCAGGAATATTTTGAGGCCCTTTAAAAACTTTTTTGAAAAAAATCTTTTCATAACAGGCCGCAAAGATGAAATTAAAAAGGGACAAGTAAAAACCTGTCCCTTTATCTTTAGTAAGTTCTGTTAAAATAACTTTTGACCTGGCTTAGAAGGTCTCTGTTAAGCTCGCGGTAAATACCATCCAGGATATCATCTTCGTTTGGAATCTTTGATTCTTTTTGATTTACCAATTGCTTATCACTGTCTGATAAAGCTCTTTCATCACCTGTATAGCTGGCCATATTGGTTTCCCAATGATGTTTCCCTTTTACATTTTCTGACCATAAACTACGGCCTTCAATATCACGAATTACAACGATCAGGTTACCTTCAGATTTTAATGTACGGTGCACCGTTGTAATCTTAGCATATACCTTTCCGTATTCTTTTGTTACAGAGTCTTTTTTATGAACGATCTCTTTAATCACCACTTCTTTGGAAACTTCCCTTGTCTTTTTTTCGTCATAGGCCCTTCCAATATCCATCCGGTCTAGATAAATTTCCATTACCTGGTCAATCGGTTGCAAAGTGGTTTCGTAGGTTGAATGAAACTTTATGAATTCGTTATTGATGTTTTGTTGAAGATTGCGTAGGATATTCCCTTCGAACTGGCGCTGTGCATTGCTGGTATAACGGTAACCAACATGTTGTTCAGGGGTAATAACAGCAATGCGCAGAATGGCTGCATCATATGCATCTTCCATTTGACGTTGCACTTCAGGATTGCCTGGTTTAAAATTCAAAGCCCTTCTGAATTCATTGTATGCTTTGCGATACGATTGTTTATCATCGTAGGTCATCCACTGAACACCTTTTTCAACATATACATCACCCGCTTTTTCTTTGTAGGTATTAATGTAAGAGGTGTAATCAACGGGTGTAATGATTCTTCTAGCTTCAGGAGCCCGGTGAATAGCATCACCCAATCTTTGAAGGTGTATATACTCGTTATAGATCCATTCCCATTTTATCTCGTTATTGTTTGAAGCCAGTTGGGTAATTCGTTTTTCCCTGTCTTCAACAGCATAACGATAAGCATTTTGTAAAATGGATTTCATTTCGCCATTATCCGGATTCTTTTGAATCTTTTTGATGGCTAGTTCCACTGCCTCATCATAATTGCCAGAGTCATAGCTTTTGCTGGCAGATTTACAAGCAGAAAATAACAGAATAGACAGGGATAAAATGAGAGGGTAAAATTTAAGATTCATATGCAGGTTTTTACATGAATAGGACGGTTCATCATTTATTTCGATTCCTACCGCTTTGTTAATTTCAATTTCATTAACAACTATCAAAAGAGTTGTAAGTTTTATGAAAAATCTGGCAAGTGCATAGATTTGAATAGGATCATATTTATACCCATCTTAATTAGCATCCCATTTTTTGGTAATATAAACGGGGAATATTGGTGTTTTAGTGCATAAATGAACAAAATTGGATGGATTTGAGGATTAAACAGGTACTTAAAAATGCTTTGTTCCAGCATTAATATTTCAGAATATCTCTTAAAAAATTATGGTATTCATCAAACAAGGGCAGGTTATTATGTCCACCACCATGAATTCTTATTAAAGTAATTTTTGAAGGGCTGATGAGCTGCAGTTTTTCACTGTGCCTGATAGGAATAAGCCAATCCTTTGTGCCATGTATAATATAGGAATGGCAATTAATGTGGCGGATCCATTTGTCTGTACGCAGGTGATATCTTAATACCAAACTTAGTGGCAGTATCGGCAAAAACCTTTTTACCACCGAAGTAAAATTATAATAAGGAGCATCCAGTATCAGGTAACGGGGATGGTTGTCCGAAGCTATTTTGGCCGCAAAGCCGCTACCCATACTTCTCCCATAAACTATGAGGTGATGCTCCGCATAATCTTTTAATAATGATTCATAAACAAATTGGATATCAGCCAACATCTCTTTTTCACTTTTTTTACCTGTACTTTTTCCAAAACCCCTGTAATCGACCAAAACAACATCATACCCATACCGGTAAAAATCTTTTGCGTAGCGGGCCCAACCTTTAATGCTGCGTGTATTACCGTGCAGGTATAAAATTAATCCCAATGGTTTTTCCCTGAAAAAATGCAATGCATTGATACGGACACCTGCTTTTACTTCAAAATAAAGTTCCTTGAATGGCAGGTCGTATTTAAATTGAAAATCCTGCTTCAGTACTTCTGGTTTAAAGATCAATTTCTCCTGGAAAAAATAAATCAGCAGTAGCATAATAACAAAACCAGCTATGATATACAACACCAGGGGTGGCAAAGGGAAGCATTTTTGTGAACTGTTAAGATAATACAGTCTTGCTTTAATCCGAATCAATTCTCTTTAATCGCAATTCTGTTACCGGTGCCACGATCAGGGGAAATTTTTCAATGGTCACATTCGAAGGATCCAATCCAAAACCTCTTTCTTCTGAAAGACTTACTTCCTTCAATCCAAAATGCAATTTCATCACAATCCTTTCAAAAAATGGTAATTCATTATCCTGGCTAAGGAACTTTTCCATAACAATAAATTGAAAATCACCAGCCACATTATTTCTTTCAAGGCTTTCGTAACGGCTGGTAATATTTACTTCTTTATTGGCTACCAGGTCAGCTACCACTTGTCTGAACATCAGATTAATGCGGGGTTCCACCCTGAAACCTAACCTGAATTCTACGCGGATAATATCATTGGGAATAATATGATCCACCTTGTACTCGCAGGTATAAGGATCATCCAACGTATCAACGTGAACAAACCAATAAATATCAGCTCTTTTAGGTTTTTTATTGAGTATGGAATAAATGATCTTATGTTCAATTTCTTTGGGATTATTGGCACTTGTCAGGTAAACCAGGTGAGTAGCGTATTTTGGAACAGTGCGGTCATTACTCAATTCCTGGATCTTGGGTATATAATGATCCAATCTTACAAATTCAACATACCGGTTTTTGATTTTTCTGCTCCGGTACCAGATATACATGATGGCAAACATGATTCCTCCAATAATAAAAGACATATAACCACCGTGTGAGAACTTTTGTAACAGGGCAGAAAGGAAAATGATTTCAATAATGGAATAAATTCCCAGGAATAGCCATATCAATACAGGTTTCACCCGGTGAATGACCATATAGTTAGCAAATAATATGGTGGTCATCAGCATGGTAACAATGATGGCTAATCCATATGCAGCCTCCATCCTGGATGATGTTTTGAAATACAATACAACCGCGGCACAGCCTATGAACATAAAAAAATTGATACTTGGAATAAAAAGTTGTCCTTTTTCTTCAGAGGGATACCGGATCCGGAATTTGGGCCAGAGGTTTAACCGCATAGCTTCGCTGATCAGTGTAAATGAACCCGAGATCATTGCCTGGCTGGCAATAATGGCAGCAGTGGTTGCAATAACAACACCGATCAGAATAAACCATTGCGGCATCAGGTCATAAAATGCATTGATCCCTAATTGCGCTTTAACCTGCTCATTGATGAATAGACCCGAATGATTTTTTAACAAAGAAGCTCCTTGCCCCAGATAATTCAACAGCAAACAGCTTTTTACAAAAATCCATGAAATACGGATATTGTCCCGGCCGCAATGCCCCAGGTCACTATATAATGCTTCTGCACCTGTAGTACATAAGAAAACAGCACCGAGAATCCATAACGAGTTTGGGTAAACGCGAATAAATTCTACCGCATGATATGGATTGAATGCCTGTAAAATACTGTAATGGTCAGAAATGTGCCATAGACCAAGAATAGCCAGCATAGAAAACCATACAACCATGATGGGTCCAAAAAAACGGCCTATAGAAGCTGTTCCAAATTGCTGCAGAAAAAAAAACATGGCCAGTATAACCAACACTATGTAAACTATGTATTCTTCGATATTGCTAAATGCTGGTAGTTTTTGTAGTCCTTCCACTGCTGATGTGATGGAGATAGGTGGTGTAATAATTCCATCCGCCAGCAAAGCAGCTCCGCCTACCATGGCAGGCAAAACCAGCCATTTTTTTCGTCTTCGAACAAGAGCATATAATGCAAAGGTGCCACCTTCACCCCGGTTATCTGCCTTTAAAACAAGCCAGACATATTTAATAGTTGTTTGAAGTGTGATAGTCCATATAATACATGAC
>JACCYQ010000020.1 GCA_013696395.1 Chitinophagaceae bacterium | reverse complement strand
GAAACAAGGTTTACTATGTGGTCTCACCAGGACTCGAACCTGGATCTAGAGTTTAGGAAACTCCTATTCTATCCCTTGAACTATGAGACCAATTTAGCCGGAGCCAAAGCGGTTTTTTACCGGAGCGCAAAAATAGGAAACTAATCTTATTTACTTTTCATCATCTTATCTTTGCACACCTTAATAAATTAAACAGATGAAATTTTACAATCTCCTCATAAAATACAGACTTGTTTTAGGCATCCTTTTAATATTAGGTGGGGCAGTTACTAATTATTTCAGCAGCTTTTGGCCTGCATTTCCTTTATATTTTATTGGTCTTATTTTAATTGCCGGACACTTCTTTTTTGGACCGTTAAGACTTATACAGGAACACATGGAAAGTGGAAATATGGAAGAAGCGCAAAAGGTTTTAAACTCTATAAAATATCCAAATCTTTTGTATAAACCTATCCGCTCAGTATATTATACCCTTAGTGGAAATATTGCAATGATGAAAGAAGATTTTGATGGCGCCGAGAAAATGATGAAAAAAGGACTTGATTTGGGAATGCCTATGAAAGAAGCCGAAGGCGCCAGCCTTTTGCAGATGGGAATGATTTCCATGCAGAGAAATGATAACAAACAGGCTGAAAATTATATCCGGCAGGCCATCCGCAAAGGATTACCTGATAAAGAAAATCAATCAGCAGCTTATTTACAAATGTGCAGCCTGATGATGAATAAAAGAGAATTTAGAGCTGCCAAAGATTTTTTTCGTAAAGCAAAAGCTTTAAAACCTACAACTCCACAAATAGTGGATCAGATTAAACAAATTGAAAAATACATTTCGCGTATTCCGGGTTAAAAAATAATAAGAACCAAAGCATTCAGCGATTCGGTGGCATAGTTTTTACCATTTTATAGGAGAAATATTTTATTCACTGTTAAAATGTAAAATCATGACTGATAGAAATAAAGATATAAACAAAGAAGAATGGAGAAACAGGGAAGATCAGGACCTGAGAAAAGATATAAACAGGCAAAATCCAAAAGAAAAATCCGGAAGAGATACTTTTGAAGAGGAGGAAAAAGAAAAAAAGATTGCAAATATCCCAGGCAGCTCCCAGGCAGATACTTCCAGCTCTAAATCAAATAACATGAGTACTGGCGGTTTAACAAACAGTAGAAAGAGCAGGGAAAGAACAAGGGTTCCCGGATCAAAAAAATCTATAACTGGTTCCGATGACGATGGGCAAAGTGTTTAATTCTACCATTATTTAAACAGATAAGGCTGCCCCTCAAAAGGCAGCTTTTTTATGTTGAGTATTCACAAAATAATAAAAGCAGGCGTTTGCCTGCTTTTATTATAATTCATTTGATATTTAAAACCGGCCATATTTTTTATCCATCCCCCGGCCAATACCATACCCTACAGCACCACCAGCTACTCCACCTATTACTGCACCAACCGCACGATTTCTTTTATTAATTACGGCACCCGCTACTGCACCGGCACCTGCGCCTATGGCGGCACCCTTCGCTGATTTACTCCATCCTTTTTTGGCTTTGGCCGTATTACCTGATGTATTTCCCATTGAACCACTTTGATTAGAACTCCTCTGCGCCACAGTACGGGCGGGTGCGGATTTCTTAACGGCATAATTTACTGGAGTAGCTTCCTGCTCGTACATATATTCATTATACTCGCCAAGTTCATTTTGCGCTTTCCATGCCTGGTAATCTGATAGTCCGGCTGTGTCAGCCGCCGTCTTTACAGAATCTTTATATGCTTCCAATTTAGCGTTCATCGCTTCTATCTCAGCTTTGTTTCCGCAAGCTGCCAATAAAACAACCAGTACCACGCTTAAACTTAATATTGATAATATTCTTTTCATAAAATAATTTTTGTTGTGAACGAAATTGTGGTTTTTCAGATGCCTGAACTGTTTAATAGACCTGAATATAATGACAAAGACAAGAAAGGAAAACCTAAAGATTGTAGAAGAAAAAGTTAATAAGGTTGATATATTGAATGAAAAAAAGAATTAGGCTGAATGTAGTGAAAGGTTAATTAGTTGTGTAGGTAATTGGTTAGTGGTATTTCTGTGAATGTGTGATTAAAGCCATTAAACTTTTAAACTTTAATGGAGGACCAATCCTAAACTGGTAAACGCTTAACACTAAACTAAACTCTAATATCTTTGTACCTGAAAAATTAAATCGTGACAACTATTATCAATCGCCACTTGCATAATTTTAATGGAGGACCTTCAATTTTACCTGCAGAAGTTTTTGAAGAAGCATCCCATGCTGTAATTGATTTTAATAACAGTGGTTTATCCATTTTAGAGATAGGGCACCGTACAGCACTTTTTCAAGCGGTTATGGACGAAGCAAAGGAAACAGCCCGGTTATTAATGAACCTGGATGATGACCATGAAGTGTTGTTTCTGCATGGTGGAGCTACCACCCAATTTATGCAGGTACCTATGAACATTTTAAATGATAATGAAACAGCAGATTATACTGATACAGGAGTTTGGGCAAACAAAGCCATTAAAGAAGCCAAACTTTTTGGAGGGGTGAATATTATATGCAGTTCGAAAGAATCCAACTATAATTTTCTTCCCAAAAATTTCACTATTAATCGGGGTAGTAAATATATACACCTGACCACTAATAACACCATTTATGGAACACAATGGCACAACTTAAATTTATTTTACCAGGGAGGTATTCCTATTGTGGCAGATATGAGCAGTGACTTTTTAAGTCGTGAAATGGATTTCAACCGTTTTGATATTATTTATGCGGGGGCCCAGAAAAATGCAGGAGCGGCTGGTGTAAATATTCTTGTAATTAATAAGAACATTTTAAGAAAAGTAAACCGTCAAATACCATCTATTTTAGATTACCGTAATCATATTGAGGCTGGTTCCCTGCTGAATACACCGCCTGTTTTCGCCGTTTATGTGGCCATGTTAACGCTGCGATGGTTAAAAAACAAAGGTGGCTTACCTGTTATTGAAAAAGAGAATACCGAAAAAGCTGGGTTATTTTACCAGACACTGGATTCTTATCCTGTTTTCAAAGGTAACGTAGCCCCGGAAGATCGCAGCAAGATGAACGCCTGTTTTTCGATCCAGGATGTCAGCCTTGAAAAAGAATTTATGGAACTGTGTAAAAAAGAAGGCATGATCGGAATAAAAGGCCACCGGTTAGCAGGTGGGTTTCGTGTTTCCATGTATAATGCATTGCCTTTAGAAAGTGTCAGAGCAATCACTGAACTGATGAAGGATTTTGGAATACAAAAGGGATAGCAAACATTATATGCCCTTAGACAAGTATTCATTGTATTTTTTTATAGCTAAAAAATATTTCCTGCTTACTGTAACTTCCGGTTGACTTACTTCGTTTTACGAAATATTTCGTGTATTTATTTAACGTAAAAATCAATTGTTATGAACAAATTGCTCATTATGGCATTTGCTGGTATGTTATCTGTACCGGCTAATTCCCAGGAAAATGAAAAGATAGAAGGAAACGGGAAAATGGTTACCAAAAACATTTCCGTGAAATCATTCAACAACCTTAAAGCCAGCGGTGTATTTGAGCTCCACCTGGTACAAGGTGAAACCGAATCGGTGAAAGTTGAAGCCGATGAAAACCTGCACGCTTTATTCATTATAAAAAATGAAGGAAATGACCTGGTAATCGAAATGGATAAAAAGAAAAATCTGAATTTAAAATCGAAAAACCGATTAAAAGTTTATGTAAACTTCAAGAATCTCCAATCTATAAACTTGAGCACAGTAGGCAATGTAAAGAGTGATAAACTAATGCGTTTTAATGATCTTACATTGCAATGCAACAGTGTAGGTAATATTGATTTGAGGTTGAATGCTAATACGCTTAAAATAAATAATAACAGCGTCGGTAATGTATCATTGAGCGGTGAAGCGAAAACTGCAGTTATTAAAAGTTCAGGCGTTGGTTCACTTGAAGCAAATGGATTGATAGTCCAGGATATGGACATTGAAAATTCTGGTGTTGGAAGTGCAGAAGTCAACGTGGTGAGAGAACTGAAAGTAAAAGACAGTTTTTTGGGAAAAGTAAAAAACAATGGAAAAGCCCCCATGAAGAAAATGAATAATGTAACCAGCTAAAAATTATCCAAACCCGGTTTCATACACCGGGTTTTTTATTTTTTTTAAGGTCAAGAATACTCCATTGAGAATCTTCAGCGATAATAATGTTGGATAATTTTCCCAATCCTTCGATTTCCATATCAATAATATCACCTGCTTGTAGCCATTGCTCCGTGTAATTGGGATCATTCAATTTTCCGGTTCCATTTAATTCCAGAAAACATCCGGTGCCTACTGTTCCGCTGCCAATGATATCGCCGGGGTATAGGTCTATGCCATAGGATGCTCTTTCGATGATTTCAGCAAAAGTCCAGTCCATATCCCCGAGATTTCCCTGGCTAACCTGTTTACCGTTTACCATGCATTTCATTTCAAGGTTCCAGTTTTTTCCCACATGATTTTTTTTAGCTGGAATTTCAAATTCCTTCAATTCTTCCAGGGTTACCAACATAGGACCTACGGCGGTGGCAAAATCTTTACCCTTGGCGGGTCCCAGGTTTAGTTTCATTTCTTCCATCTGCAGGAGGCGTGCGCTCAGATCATTCATAATCATAAGCCCACCTATATAGTTATCGGCATCTGCTGCCGCAATATTTCGTCCATGCCGGCAAATAACAATGGCCGCTTCAAGTTCAAAATCCAGTTTATGAAAATGATCAGGCATGCAAAGAACAGGACCGGGGCCTTGTACACTGTGGTGATTAGTGAAATAAAATATCGGGTATTCATCATATTCCGGAATCATATCCACTTTTCTATTACGCCTTGCCGCAGCAACGTGCTGTCTGAAAGCATAAGCATCCCTGCAACTTGTAGGAAATGGTATGGGAGATAGAAGGTCCAGTTCATCCACCGGTATTCCTTTTTCATTATTGATGCGACCATCTTCGATCATAATCTCACCACCCTGGATCATAGAGATAGAATCGTCCCAATAATTCAACATCATACCCATAGTATCAGGTAGATCGGGATGAATCAGATTCATACTATAAACCAAACCATTCACCAATAATCCCAATCTATCGTGCCCTTCATTGAGATAACTAACTAATTTCATCTTTTATTTTTTTGCAGGATGTGATTATTTTAAAACGACCAAAGGTAGTTTTTTATCAGGAAGCCTGAATACGGAATACCCATAATTACAAAACCTGCATGATGAATTATATTTATGCATTATGACTCACGGTTATCAACATCTGAAAAGACTATGCCTGCTTTTAGCGGGGATAGTCTTTTTAATGGGTTTAAAAAAAGCAGATAAACTGATCTTACCTGGCAAAGATCACATGACATGGTATAAAGGAGCGATTATCAGGGGCGATTCTACCCAAAAAAAAATGGCACTGGTTTTTACAGGTGATGAATTTGCAGATGGAGCACACCACATCCTGCAAAAATTAAAAGATCTTCATATCAAAGCATCCTTCTTTTTTACCGGCCGTTTTTACAGTAATCCTTCTTTCAAAAAAATCATACTTCAACTAAAGAAAGAGGGGCATTACCTGGGGGCACATTCCGATCAGCATTTATTATATTGCGACTGGATAAAACGTGACAGCCTCTTAGTATCTAAATCTGAATTTAATACCGATCTGCTGGCGAATTATAAACGCATGGAAAACTTTGGTATCCGAAAGCAAGATGCAATATTTTATATTCCGCCCTATGAGTGGTATAATGACACAATTGCTGCATGGACCAAAGATTTTGGTTTGCAATTAATTAATAATACTCCCGGAACAATCAGCCACGCTGATTATACAACACCAGCTGACGTAAATTACCGATCCAGCGAAAAAATATTTCAATCCATCATTAACTATGAAAAAAATAGTACCAGCGGTTTAAATGGATTCATACTTCTGCTTCATATAGGTACCGATCCTAAGCGTACGGATAAATTTTATTACAATCTTGAGGACCTGCTCATTTTTTTAGAGAAGAAAGATTATCAATCAGTTAGTATTTTTGAATTATTAAAATAAGAATCGTTGTATTTTTAATAAGGGAATGGCTTTAGCCTGTTAAGCGAGTAATTTGTATTTTTGTTTCTCAAAATCCAAAGGGTATCTGATTAACATTACAACAGATTTAATAGGAGCTGTTGATATTCATTTAAAATTGATAAGGCATTTTTCTTTTAGTCTTGAATATTTCAAGAGAAGGAGTGATTATTGGAACATTTAAAAGTTGACTATGAAATTTGATAAAATTCATAATAAAGGACAAGCCCAATTGTTCAAAAATCATTACCTGGAAATGCTGACGAAGACACACCCGTTAGTTATCTGGGGCATTTATGTTCCGGTAATTGTTGGCATGCTGTATTACAGTATTGTTGTCCTGGAATTTGAAACAGGAAGAATGTTGTTAACCTTTCTTTCCGGAATAATAACTTGGACTCTTTTTGAATATATTATGCATCGTTGGATCTTTCACATGGTGGCAGAAAGTGAGAAGGCGCAGAAGATCGTTTATATCATGCATGGCAATCACCATCATTTTCCCAGAGATAAGGAAAGATTGTTCATGCCTCCTGTACCATCTCTTATTTTGGCTTCGCTGATATTTATTTTGCAGTATGCATTGATGGGATGGAATGTAGCCATGTTTTTCCCCGGATTTATTATAGGTTACCTGATGTATGGCACCATGCATTACGCCATACATGCATGGAATCCCCCTTTTAAATGGATGAAACCTTTATGGCGAAACCATCATCTGCATCATTATAAGAATGAAGGAAAAGGTTTTGGTGTAAGTACTACACTTTGGGATCATATATTTGGTACCATGTTCGATTTGAAAAAAGAAAAAGAAGATAAAGAAAAAGTGAAAGAGCTTATGTATTGAATAAATGAATTTTATGATTGAAAACTCCTGCAATCAGTACTGAGCATTACCATTTATCCGCTTCCGGAATATCATCACCTGGCTTTTTAAATGCGGCCCTGGATCGCAATTTCTCTCTTTGTCTATCTATGATCATCCGGGCAATAATTTCTGCGGAGTCTGTCACAGGGAGATCCTTCAACATTTGAGATAATTTCTTTTCACTAATATCCAACCGGTATAAAATATGGACTAATTTATTAAAATCCGTTTGTATAAGATAATCAATCCGCTCTGAAAACAATTGAAACCAATCTGCTTCATCGCCAACATTTGCCGCCAATGTAAAACTATCATTGATGGCTATACGTATTTCATCCAGTTCATCCACCATTAAACATATTTATTGTTATAACTAATTTTATAGTTAATACATTTACTTTTCACAAAATGCAAATTTCTGTTAAAGCGCTGATATAACCTTTACGACATACGAATGACATCGTACATTCGGATTCCAAAACCTCACTGATGAATAAATTTATACTTCTATTTATTTCTATCCTGATATTTAATATATGTTTCGCCCAGGGTTCTATTTCCGGAAAAATAATCGATTCTGCCACTGCGAAACCATTATCCCTTGCAACTGTAACTGTTTTTAATGCTGCCGATACCAGCCTGATCACTTATCGCCTGAGTAATAACAACGGGGATTTTAAAATTCCGGGGTTACCGATAAATATTGAAAACAGGGTTTTGATCAGCTTCTCAGGATATAGTGTTTACCGCAAAGAATTCCTATTGACCAATGATAAACCAGACCTGGATTTAGGTACTATAAGCCTGCCCACAGATGCACAGTCCCTGGATGAAGTGTTGGTATATGCAGAAAGACCACCTGTTACAGTTAGAAGAGATACCATTGAATTCAATGCAGCCGCATTTAAAACTTTACCAACTGCATTAGTGGAAGACCTGCTTAAAAAATTACCAGGTGTACAGGTTGATGGAGATGGAAATATTTCTGTGAATGGTAAAAGAGTAAACCGGATCATGGTTGATGGTAAGGAATTTTTTGGCAATGATCCTAAAATGGCAACCCGAAATCTTCCTGCTAATATGATCGACAAAGTTCAGGTTACTGAAGATAAAGATGAAAAAGAGTTAAATCCCGACAGGCCGGAGGGGGATATAGGCCAGGTTATAAACCTGAAACTGAAAAAAGGAGTGAAAAAAGGATGGTTTGGTAAAGCATATGCAGGTGGTGGCACTGATGATCTATACGAGGCCGGAACTATCCTCAACTTGTTCAAAGATACTATGCAGGTGAGCCTGATTGGTTTCAGCAATAATCTTAACCGTGCTGGTTTTGGATTTAATGATATCCGTTCTCTTGGTGGGTTTGACCGCAGTGGAATGAATATGATTATGATGAACAGTAATGGTGGTGTAAATGTAAATGGTATTTCATTTGGTGGACTGGGAGATGGAGTGAACAAATCTACAGGTGCCGGATTTAATATGAACCATGTTTTAAAAAACAACATAACTCTTAACTCCCAATATTTTTATGGTAACAGCCGAAACGATGTTGAAGAAATAAATAATCAACAACAATTTTTGGGTGACTCCATTTTAACCACCCGTTTCAATCGCCGGGAAGTTATTAAAGGAAATAATCACCGGGTGGCATTTGGATTAAGAGGTAAAATTGATTCCTTATCCCGTTTCGATTTTAAACCGTCTTTTAGTTTCAGCGATCAATTAGCAAGAGGTCTTAAAGACATTTTCACTGAATCCAATTATGATGGGTTACTCAATGAAGGGATAAACAGGATGGATAATCAAAGTGAGGAAATGGGATACCAACACAGCCTGATGTACTTTAAAAATTTTAGAAAAAAAGGAAGAACACTGAATCTTTCCAATTCAGTTGATTTTAAAAATAACGGTAATGACCAGACTAACGAAGTGTTGAACACCTTTTTTGATAATGGGAATAGTTATACAGATATCACCGACCAGCTAAGAATACAGGATCAGAAAAACCTTACTACGAATCTGAATGCCACGTACATCGATCCATTGACAAAAACATTAAATCTTCGTTTAGGTTATGCCCTTAATTACTTTAATAATCAATATACCATAGAAACTTATAACAAGGCCAATGGCAGCGAAAAATATGAAATCCCCAATCTTTCATTAACGAATGACCTGGGAAGAATCAGTTGGCGCAACACTATATCTGGTGGATTGAACCTGAAGATCAAAGAACTAAGTATTACCACTATGGCCAACTTCTTAAAGCTGGATATTAATAACCAGTTCAAAACTCAGGGACAGCAGGTGGAACAAAACTATACTTACTTACTGCCATCCTTAAACGTAAATTACAAGTCCTTCAATGCCAGCTATAGTGTAAATGTGTCACCAGCTGATATTGCAGATATTCAACCCATTCCTGATAATACCAATCCATTGTTTATACGTTATGGAAATCCTGATCTTGAACCTTCAAAAAGCCATTCCATACACCTGAATATGTTTAAAAACATTGTTGCCAAAACACTTTTTTTCAGTGTATACCTGAATGGCAATATCCGTGAAAATGGTATTACGCGTAACCGGGTCATCAGGCCGGATGGAGTGCAGGAAAGTACACCTGTGAATATTGATGGACAACATTCATTTTATTCCAATGCACATTTTAACAAGCAGTTCAAATTTAAAAACAACTTTCAATTCTCTATTGGCGGAGGATATAATTTTAATTATGACCGCAATTTACTGGTTGTAAATAGTCGGGAAAGTTATGTTACCACGCTGGGGATGGGACCTTCAGTAAATACAGGTGTAAACTTTAATGATAAAGTTGAATGGAACATCCGCTATAACAGGAATTTCAATTTTTCTAATTATGAAAATGACGATTTCAATGATCTGGAAATTAACACTCATTATTTAAACTCAGATCTTGTTATTCGCTGGCCAAAGAATTTTGTATTGGAGACCAATTTGCAATACCGGTATAACGACCAGGTGGCTCCGGGCATTCAGCCAACCGTTACATTACTTAATGGAGGACTCACCTACCTTTTCTTAAAAGATCAGAAAGGTCAATTGAAACTTTCAGTTCATGATCTCCTGAATGATAATATAAATGTATGGCGGTCTACCAGGGAGAATTTAATTACAGACAGGCAACTTAATAATTTACAGCGTTATTACTTATTGACTTTTACATATAATATTCGGGATTTCAAAGCCGGCAAAGTGGGCGGAACGCAAAGATTTTTCCTCTTCTAAAAGTGAAAAAGTTGAATGACTGATCAGTTGATTTATTTTCGAAGATGCTAATAATAAAACATCTCAACTTTTAAAAGGTAACCCGTAAAAAAACTAACCATATTTCTCCACCACACCTAATCCAAATAAAGCGAAATCATATTTCACCGGGTCAGCTTCGTCAAAACGTCGAAGCTGCTCTGTGAGCTCAATAGCAGCCAGCCAATCAACCGGTTTGCGGTGTAATAAATTTAATTTTTTCGCCACCCGGGCAACATGTACATCCACCGGGCAAACTAACTGGGATGGATCAATGTTTTTCCAGATGCCGAAATCTACCCCCTTCTTATCCTTTCTAACCATCCATCTTAGAAACATATTCAGCCGTTTACAGCTTGAATTTTTTTCAGGGGTAGCAATATGCTTTCTTGTTCTTGATGGTACTTCTTCCAATGAAAAAAAATAATGATGAAAACCTATTAGTGCATTTTCTATATTCAGCTCGCCATCCTTCATTCCACGGGTAAAAGCTGTTTCTAAGGATTTGTTCGCAGTATAGTGATGTTTAAAAAAATCAATAAAATAAAGCAGGTCGGTAGCATTAAAGGTTCGGTGCTTAAAATTTAGCAGTTTTCTTAAATCATTTTCTTGATGATGAACAATGAACTCATGGGGAGCCATATCCATCAGCTGCATCAATTCTCTTGATTTTTTAATGATGGTAATACGGTTACCCCATGCGAAAACAGCCGCAAAGAATGCGGCTATTTCAATATCCTGTTTCTTTTTAAATAAATGGGGTATACAAATGGGATCGTCATTAATAAATGAAGGCTGATCATAATGATCAACTTTTTTATCCAGGAACTCTTTCAGCTTTGCAAATCCGCTATTCATGGATCAACCTATGGCATTATCCAGGTCAGCGATCAGGTCCTCAGCATCTTCCACGCCTACGCTTAACCGAATTAAACCATCCGTAAGTCCATTCTTAATTCTTTCTTCCCTGGGTATGGAAGCATGCGTCATGGATGATGGGTGATTAATCAGCGATTCAACACCTCCTAAACTTTCGGCCAGTGAAAACAATTTTGTAGAAGAAAGTACTTTTCTTGCAGCAGCATCACTGTCATCCTTCAACGTAAAACTCATCATACCGCCAAAATCCCGCATTTGTTTTTTAGCAATTGCATAGCCGCGATGATCTTCAAAGCCACACCAGTATACCTTTTTAACCTTTGGGTTATTGCGCAGATGATGGGCAATCTTTGCGCCATTTTCACTATGCCGCTGCATCCTGAGATGCAATGTTTTTATTCCACGTAAAACCAGGAAACAATCCATAGGACCAGGTACAGCACCACAGCTTTTTTGAATGAAATAAAGTTTTTCCCGTAAGTCCGCATCATTCATTACCAAAGCACCCTGAATTACATCACTATGGCCACCCAGGTATTTTGTTGCGGAATGCATGACGATGTCAGCGCCATGATCCAATGGATTTTGTAAATAGGGTGATGCAAAAGTATTGTCCACGCAAAGCAAAATATTTTTCGATTTGGTAATCAATGAAACCGCGGAAATATCCGTAACATTCATCAACGGATTGGTGGGCGTTTCCAGCCAAACGAGTTTTGTATTATTTGTGATAAGAGAATTAATATTTTCAGGATCTGTAGTATCGGTGTATAAAAATTTTATGCCGAATTTTTCAAATACTTTGGTGAACAAGCGATAAGTTCCGCCATACATGTCATTAGCAGCAATTACTTCATCTCCTGGTTGCAATAATTTGATCACTGCATCTGTCGCCGCAACCCCACTGCTGAATGAAAGTCCGAATTTTCCATTTTCAATAATTGCTAATGCTTCTTCCAAAGCTTGCCGTGTGGGGTTCTGTGAACGGGCATATTCAAATCCTTTATGTTTTCCGGGAGCTTCCTGTACATAAGTGGAAGTTTGGTAAATTGGCGTCATAATAGCGCCGGTTGAAGGATCTGGATGTGCACCCGCATGGATCATTTTTGTTGCAAGCTTCATACTATATTGTTTAATTATTTAAAATTCAGGACAGCAAAGATGGGAAATATAAAACATCTTTAATTTTCAAGTAAATATTACCAGGTTGCAGCCAGCATCCAATAGCGCCAGTCATAATTTTCGGCATTAAATGCATCCTGCGGCCTGGGATTTTTTTGCAGGATTACTGGTTTCAATACTTTTTCTTGTACCAATTTTTTTTTGGCTTCCATAATGGCATCCTGTACCTGCGTATGTTGCATCCAGTCCTTTTGGGGAGGTTCAAAACCAACCTTATCTTTTCGCCATACTATATTGCCTGGTAAACTATTTTCCATGGATTTTCTTAATAACCATTTTGTCCAACCATCCCTAATCTTAAAGGATGAAGACAATGAAAAGATAAACTCCACTAATCGGTGATCCAAAAAAGGTAAACGAACTTCCCGGCCATGCGCCATGCTGTTGCGGTCTGCATAATGCAATAACTCTTCTAAACCATGCATGCAGGTGTTAAAATATAAAGCTCCATTTAGTGTATACACTGTTGGTCGGGAATAATATGCTTCTTTGCTTTGCAGTTGAACAAATTCTTTGGTAAGATCCGTATGTGAAAGTGCATTTACAAGATATTGCTGCTCCAGGATCACACTTGCGAAATCAGGAGCCAGTGCCGCAACCACATTACGAAATCCAAAAGATTCATTAACCCCATTTTCTTTGGCTTTCTTCACTTCCTTACTGCCAATCAATTTTTTTGACCTGAATAACTCCTGCCAAAACCATTTATAATATTTCTGGTATCCTGCCAGGGTTTCGTCTGCCCCCTGGCCATCCAACAAAACTTTTATTCCATGTTCTTTAGCAAGCTCATACACTTTATATTGAACAAAAACGCTGGAAGAGCCTATAGGTACTTCCTGGTGATGAATCAGTTTTTGAAGATCGGTAAATAATAAGTCGGCTTTGGGGGATGTTGTATGGTGTTTAAGATTAAACTGTTCAGCAACTGAACGGGCAAATACCATTTCATCCTTTGCAAACCCCGGGAATATTGCAGTAAAACAATCATAACTATTTGTAGATGGTTTTAAGCGGGCTGATGCAGACACTAAAGAAGAACTGTCAAGACCACCACTCAAGCTGGTTCCAATCGGAACATCGCTTCGAAAACGCTTACTCACGCTATTATGAAATAATATATCAAATTGTTCAATGGCCTCTGCGTCTGAAATCGTTAACGGGTCATTATCCAGGTCTATATCCCAGTATTTTTCCAGGATCACTTCCCTTTTTACGAGAGAAAAAAACAGGAAGTGTGCCGGAGGTAATTTATTGATCTGTTCGAAAAAAGTTTCGTCAACGTTGTTAGGGTTATCCAGGTAACCGATAGTTAAATAATTGAAAGCCATTTTTTGATTAAGAATCCTGGGTACACCAGCCGCCCATAACGCCTTCATTTCAGATCCAAATACAAATTGTTCATTATCCAAATAATAATGAAATGGCTTTTCACCAAAGCGATCACGGGCGGCGAATAAAATTTTCTCCTTCTCATCCCATATGGCGAAAGCGAACATACCATCAAAATGATCTACACAATCCTCTTTATAATGATCATAAGCAGCCAGGATAACTTCCGTATCTGTCTTAGAAATAAACTGGTACCCGGCTTTTTCAAGATCAGATTTTAATTCCAGGTAGTTGTACACTTCCCCATTATAAATGATCGTATACCTGTCAGCATAATGCATGGGTTGCTTACCAGCATCAGAAAGGTCGATGACCGCTAACCGGCGGTGACTGAATCCCACTTCCATGGCATCATTCATCCAAATCGCATCGCCATCCTGTCCCCTATGACTAAGACTTTCGCCCATAGCAAGGAGACGCTCATTATTAATTAAACCTGGATTTGAACTAACTATACCTGCAATGCCACACATACCTGAAATTAAAACTTATAATTTATTAACCATGATGTACACTTGATAAACGGTTTTAAAATAAATCAGTTTGCGGTATTTAGGATAACTTTACCCGATACCAATTTTTCCAGTATGTTGAAATCAATGACCGGCTTTGGAAGAGCAGAACAGACAGCAGGCGGTAAAACTTTTTTGATAGATATAAAATCGTTGAATGGTAAACAATTTGAACTTCAATTGAAGTTGCCTTCCTTTTTAAGACCTTATGAATTTGATATCCGAAAGATCCTTTCTACCCGCTTAACCCGCGGATCGGTTGATTGTAATATCTCTTTAAAAGAAACAGGGCAAACAAAACCTGTCAGCATTAATACGGAACTGGCAAAAGCATATTATAAACAGCTTTCTGAATTATCTGACGCTCTAAACCTGGACGCATCCCATATATTGAGTACACTGGTAAAATTGCCCGAAGTAATTACACCCACAGGCGAAACATTGACAGATGAAGAATGGAAAGAATTTGAAAATATTCTTTACGTTGCCATTGATAATTTGAATAACCATCGCCTTGAAGAAGGAAAATCCCTGGAAAGTGAACTCAGCCTTCGCATAGATAATATCCGGAAACAACAGGACGAAGTCACCAGGCTTGAACCGCTTAGACAAACGCGAATCCGTGAAAATATTGAAAGGTTGTTACAGGATCAGGTAGGTAAAGAAAACTATGATGGAAACCGCCTGGAGCAGGAACTAATCTACTATATTGAAAAAATTGATATTACCGAAGAACAGGTCAGGCTCAAAAACCATTGTGATTATTTCATTGACCTGTTAAAGGAAGAAGAAGAATCTAAAGGAAAAAAATTATCCTTTGTGCTACAGGAAATTGGTCGGGAAATCAATACTACCGGGGCCAAAGCATACGATTCCACTATTCAAAAAGCAGTGGTATTGATGAAAGATGAATTGGAAAAAGCCAAAGAACAAGTATTAAATGTGCTTTAACTAAACCTGCAAGGTTTTAAATCCTGCTGATTATTTTTTTATAAAAAATTTACGTTGAGATCAAATCTATTACCAATTGCACTGGTTTCTCTGATATTAGCCTCCTGTACTGATATTGACCTGTATGAAAAACATGCAGCAATCCCGCAACATGAATGGAAGGCTGAATTTAAACCACAGTTTACTTTTAATATCCAGGATACAACGGCTGTTTATGATGTAATGCTGATCTTACGGCATAATGAAAAATATGGATATAATAATATCTGGATAAAGTTAACCATACAGACACCTGGCGATTCCGCACAAACAATAAGGATTGAAAAAACATTAGCTACCAATAAGGATGGTTGGCTGGCAACGGCCATGGATGATATCTATGATCACCGGATTACTATCAATAATGAACTGGCGGAAAATAATATATCCTTCAAAACACCGGGTGACTATACTTTCAGCCTGCAACAGGATATGCGGGAAGATCCACTGTTACATGTTATGAATGCGGGTTTGAGAGTAGAGAAAAAATTATAACAGGCTCCTTTTAATATGACAGACCACAGCAAAAAAAAATTAAGAAGGGCTACCATAGTTTACTGGTTCCTGCTTTTTTATATTGTTGCCGCCCTTATTTGGTGGTTCATCAGCCTGGAACAGCAAAATGCAACGATTACGGATATGCGCATTGAACTGCTTAATTTAAAAACACCCCAAAATTCTGCCGCATATGATCAGCAATATAAACAGATCATCAATGAAAATAAAAGAGGCACCGCTAAATACATCAGTGAAGGCATAACGTTCTTAATATTGACACTACTGGGGGCCACTTTCGTTTATCGATCGGTCCGCAACCAGATCCGGTTGCAAAGGCAACAACAACATTTCATGATGGCGGTAACGCATGAATTGAAAACGCCCATATCGATTATGCAGCTAAACCTTGAAACTTTACAGAAACATCAACTTGACCCCTTTAAACAGGAAAAGATTATCCAGATCACGCTGCAGGAAACTACAAGACTAAATGATCTTACAAGTAATATATTGGTTTCATCGCAATTGGAAGGTGAAGAATACAAAGGCGTAAAAGAACAATTGGATCTGTCCGAATTAGTGAACAACAGGGTAAATGATTTTGCACAACGTTTCCCTGAAAGAATTTTTAAAACGGACATAGAACCCGGCATTAAAATCAATGGTGATGAATTGCTTTTACAAATGCTGGGCAATAATCTGCTTCAAAATGCCCTTAAATATTCACCTAAAAACAAAGCTATCTTTTCAGTGTTATTTAGACAAGAAAACTATACCACATTGCAGATTATTGATGAAGGAGAAGGAATTGATGAAACGGAAAAGCCCCTGGTATTCGATAAGTTTTATCGCATCGGGAACGAGATGACAAGAAAAACACATGGAACAGGTTTGGGACTTTACTTATGCAAAAAAATTGCAGAGGCACACCATGCTGAAATTTTAATCACTGATAATCTTCCCAATGGAACTATTTTTAATGTGTACTTCAGATAAATAATTTTACAGAATGAATCCATCAAATGCATCCATATTGCTGGTTGAAGATGAAGAAAACCTTCATGAGACGCTCCGGATGAACCTGGAATTGGAAGGTTATGAAGTTACGTCTGCTTACGATGGAGTGTCTGCCATTAAAACAATTCAAAATGAATATTTTGATCTGGTGATTATGGATGTAATGCTGCCCGAAATGGATGGTATATCGGTTATAGAATCCATCCGGTTGAATAAAATCGAAGTTCCCGTGTTGATCCTTAGTGCCCGCAGTACCAGCATTGATAAGATTACAGGATTAAAAAAAGGTGCTGATGATTATCTTACCAAACCTTTCAACCTCGAAGAATTATTATTAAGGGTTGAAAAATTGATCAACAAAAACAAAAAACTGCAACATAAGGTTACAGTCGGTGATATTTATGAATTTGGCAATAATCATATTGACTTCAAAGCCCAGGAAGCCACTACAAAAACCGGGGAAAAAATACAGCTAAGTAAGAAGGAAGCCATGTTGTTGAAATTGCTGATTGAAAATAAGAATGAAGTGGTTACCCGCGAAAAAATACTCCAGGCAGTATGGGGTTATAATGTTTATCCCACTACACGTACGATTGATAATTTTATTTTAAGCTTTCGTAAATATTTTGAAGAAGACAGTCGCCATCCTAAATATTTTCATTCAGTAAGAGGAGTGGGTTATAAATACGCGGATTAAGCCTGGTCCAATAAACGATCGCATTTATACATAAAGGTTTCCACCTGCGAAAAAAGAAAAGTTTCATCATTAGTGCTGGCTGCACCGGTATAAATATGCAATTCGCATTGTTTTAACAATTCCAGGATGTCATTAATTAGAACAGGGTCAGCCCCTTTTTCTTCCATGGTCGATTTTAATATCTCCTTATTCTGGTTACTGCCGGTTATGCCTAACCGATCTGATAAATAAATCCAGGTTGCATCCTTCAGTTTGTTGTAAAAAACCGGATCGTTCCGCTCCATTGTTTCTTTTGCAGGTTTTAATATATCGGCTATTGACAGATGCGTTTCAGCTGCAGGTTCCCTCACTGCGGGAATACTTTTTTTTCTTTTAAATAAAAAAAATACGAGTAAGGATAGCAGAACCAATCCTGAAATTACCAGCAACCAATTTTGTAAGGTCCCTGGTGAAGTCTTATTCCCTGGATTTTTATTTGCTTCAGAAAATGCCCCGCCAAATCTCTCATTGGTAATTTTAATGGAGAATGGAAGTGTTTGAATGGTTTCATACCTGCCCCTGTTAATATTGTAAAAAGTAAATTCTACCGGGGGAATAATATAATCGCCCGGTTTATTGCCAACAAAAGGAAATTCAAATGTTTTTGTACCAACTAAGGGAACCTGGTGCCGGTCGAAGTTTTCTTGCGCTGCTGGTTCAAAATTTTCCAATTCTACCGGCCATTTCACTTGCGGTGCACCAATCTGGGAAATATTTCCCGCTCCTCTTATAGTAATGACCAGTTTACCTTCCTGGTTTTTTTGAAGATTGTCTTTATCAATTTTTCCGGTAATATTAAATTTACCTACAGCGCCATTAAAATTTGGAGTAACCCCTTCAGTTGGCAGTGGTTTTATCTTTATTTCTACGGGTGGTGTGCGCAAAGCCATTTCAAAAGTTTCTATAAAATCATCTTTACCCATGTTTAGTTGATCGCCGTACATGTTTTCTACAATCTCCTGATTATTTTTCTCCAGGTTTTGCATATTAAATGCTACGCGATTATCCAGTTCCATCGCATCGATCGTAAAATTTCCCGGCTGCAATGCATATAACTGTACTTTTCTTACAGTATGAACATCAAAAGGCTTTCCATCTATCATTTCAGTTGTACTCACCTTGTCACCCAGCCCAATAATATCATGAACACCAAAACCATAAAAACCAGGGTTCTTAATAATCTCTGACCTGGATTCTAACCGTGAATAAAGTTTAAATTCAGCCACTACCGGTTCACCGACAAAACTTGTTTTTTTATTTACCGAAACCCTTAAAAAAAGATTACGCCTGATCTTTTCCATCACATTTTCATCGGTACCTACATTAAAGTCTGAAGGGAATGAATCTATTTCAACATTTTTCCCGGATAAACTCTTTGCCTCTTTAGTGGTAACATTTATAAATGCATCATTGCTTTTTTTCAAACCCCCATCGATCCTGGCTGTAGCGCCACCAACCAAATATCTGCCTTCTTCCAGAGCTACCAGGGTGAAGATGATATTGGTCATATACTCCAGGCCATTTTTCCCAACTACTGAACCTTTGTATATATCAGGTCCTGAAACGATCCTGAAATTCTTAATAGTTGGCGCTTTAAACTGTTCAACTTTGGTAGCATTTTTAACTACATATTGTATTCGAAATGATTCACCGCTAATAACCGGTTCCCGGGGCACAACTGTTTCAAAAGTCGATTGCGCATAAAGGTTAGTAGCCATTATGATGGCTGTTACAATACCGGATATGGTTTTTATACTTCTATGCATTCCGTTCAATACGATTAAATATAAACATCAGGGTTAAAAAGGAGCGTTAAAAATTATAAAAGCCTTCCTGATGCTATTATAAGTCACCCAAAACAGGTCTCATTATAATTTCTTCAACACAGGCCTGGGGTGAAAGAAAGGCAGCAGTATAAACCATTCTGGCAATATCTGCAGCCTCCATGATCCGTTCCGGATTAATTCCAGCACCTGCCCATGAATCGGTATAAGCCGCACCCGGTAAAACAGCTGTTACTTTTATAAAATGAGGTTTCATCTCTTCGCGAAGATTTTTAGAAAATCCCAATAAGGCAAATTTACTGATACTATAAGCGCCGCCATTTTCATAAGCCTTTAATGCGGCAATGGAGCACATATTAAAAATATGTCCCTTTTTTCTTTGCATCATACCAGGTAAAAGCATTCTTGTTAAATTATATGCGCTGTAGAGATTTACTTCTATCATTTGTTCCAGGGCACCATCAGCCTCATTGTGTACTCCGCCAGGTACAAATTGTCCTGCATTATTAATCAAAATATCTACATAGTCAATTTCGGAATGAATCCATTTCACCAAACGCAATAATTCAGCCCTTTTACTTACATCACATGCTAATAATTTAATGCTGGAGCGTGGATACCGGCTTTGTAATTCTTTGAATGTTTTATTTAATGCTGATTCATTGCGTGCACAAATCAAAATATTATGGCCCTGCTTATCACCGGCAAACTGCTCTGCAATTGATTTTCCAAGGCCCTTTGAAGCGCCTGTAATAACTATATTCATGAATAATGCCGGTTAAAATATGAATTATGGATGCTTTTAACAAAAAGCAAATTTACAAGGAGTATTTTGCAAATCGATTCTAACATGTAAACAAGAAGCCTTTCAGAAATGTTCATTACCTATGTATAAACATCTTTTCTTCGATCTTGATCATACACTCTGGGACTTTGATGCCAATGCAAAGACAACGCTGGCTGATCTGCATTCGGATTATGCATTACAGGAAAAGGGCATCCCGGATTTTGAAGTGTTTTATAAAAACTACTTGCTGCATAATGAAATACTATGGGAACGATACAGGAAAGGCCTCATCAGGCAACAGGAACTCCGGTATAAAAGAATGTGGCTGACGCTGCTGGATTTTAAAATTGCCGATGAGTTTTTGGCAAAGGAAATGAGTACCCGTTTTTTGGATAAATTACCCACAAGAACCCGGTTATTTCCATATACTATGGAGATATTAAAATACTTACAACACAGGGGATATGTGCTTCACCTGATTACGAATGGATTTGATGAAACACAGCATAGTAAACTCAGGTATTCCGGACTTACGCCATTTTTTAAGGAAGTAATCACTTCAGAATGTTCTAATTGCCTGAAACCACAAAAAGAAATCTTTGAGTATGCCTTTAAAAGATGCGTGGCAAACCCGCAGGAATGCATTATGATAGGTGATAACTTTGAAGCAGATATACAGGGTGCCATCAATGCAGGAATAGATCAGGTACACGTAAATTTTCAAAAATTGCCTACACCAGTAAAACCTACTTACACCATTCATTCATTAAAAGAACTTGAGCTAATATTTTAATGTGTTTATAGGGCAACTATAGGACGTTCAACTTCAACCGGAACAGTTTTTACGGAGCAACTATTTTTGTTGCAACTCTGGCATTTTGTAACATCGTTATTGGAATAAAGGGCTGCAAAGGTAATACTGCCGGTCAGAAAGCCTGATGCTATGATCAGAATGGCAATTTTCTTCTTCATAATAGTACAGTTAAGGTTAATTAAACGGAAGATTGACCAGTAAATATACTAGAGTTTTGCAATTAATGAAATACCTGCCCTAGTATTTTCCTTAAGTTTTACCGTAATTTCCGAATCCAAAGGGAGCAACAGATCGACCCTGGAACCAAATTTGATAAACCCCATTTCCTCACCCTGGTTCACCATTTGCCCTGGTTTTAAATAGTTTACAATGCGTTTGGCCACAGCACCGGCTATCTGTTTTACCAATATTTCCCTGTTCCCTGATTTATAAACCACAGTATGCCTTTCGTTCTCTATAGATGATTTGGGGTGCCAGGCCACCAGGTATTTACCCTTATGATATTCACTATATAATACTTCCCCACCTACCGCATTACGATTTACGTGCACATTTAAAGGACTCATGAATATGGAAACCTGTATTCTTCTGTCTTTAAAATATTCATCGGCATCCACTTCTTCTATGGCAACCACAACGCCATCACAGGGAGCCACTACGGTGTTTTCGGCTAATGAAAACTTCCTGCTCGGAATCCGGAAAAAAGATATTACAAAAAGCAATAACCCAAATGTTACTATAAAAATGATCCAGCTTAGTACGGGCAAGTTGAAACTAAGGAGGTAAAAAGAAAGGATATTAATCACACCAAATAAAATAGCAGCAATAGCAATGGTTTTATATCCTTCTTTGTGAATGGTCATTAGCAAAAAATTGAACAGCAAAATTAGTCATTGTAAAAGAGTTATGGAAATGGAATGTATTACAGGAGATCACACCTCATTCATAAACATTCTAACATACAACCAAACAAATGGAATAGCCAATAAAAGTGAATCGAAACGATCCAGGAAACCACCATGGCCCGGCATCAGCTGGCCGCTGTCTTTTTCTCCGGCAGCTCTTTTTAATTTAGATTCAAGCAGGTCGCCAAAAGTGCCCGCAACAGCAGCTATCAATGCAATGATGGCATAATGAATCACCCGATCATATACACTTCCATATAACAGGTAACCCAGGGTAAACATGGCAGCCACGCATAAAATGACGCCACCAATGGTTCCTTCCCAGGTTTTTTTGGGTGATATTTTTGAAAAAGGTATTCGCCCTATCAGTGAGCCAACGATATAAGCCATGGTATCATTGATCCAGATAGACAGAATGATGATAACCGGAATCTCGATTCCAAATCCATCTACATCAAAAAATGGCCTGATTGTACCGGATGAAATGCCGGTCATTTCCATCAGTAATCCCCAGCTTAAAGAAATATAAATAAGACCCGTAATGGAATAACCAATATTCTTTAACAGGATATTTTTTGCAAACAACAATTCAATAACGGGTAATAAAAAAATAAACATCAAACCCAGCCACCATCCTAACTCGTGAAGCCGGATGCCAAAAAAATTGAAGGCATCCATAGTAAAATACAGCATCAGGCACCAACCGGCTATCATCACGCCATATTTATGAAAAAAAGAAATTTCCCTGTAGGCAGGGTCAATTTTGCCAACCAGTTTCTGGTACTCCACCCAACATCCAAAATGAATCATTGAAAACAGCAGGAAGAAGGACCATTGGTTAATGAATAAACCGCCCAGCATGATGAATACAAAAACAAGAGCTGTAAGACTCCGGGTTTTGAAGATACTCCAGTTAAATGCCATTAGCTATCAGTTAGGTTGAAAATGGTTCTTCAAATTCATCTTTCGCATATACCTTTTCGTAAGTTATGGTTGATTGAACTTTCATATACCAGATTATAGCACCCATTAACAACAAACTGATTATAGCATATATCCAACTGATATGATCGGTAAAAAGGGTTGCTTCAGTATTGGTTAATAATTCTGGGTTAAAATGAACTGCAATGACAGCCACTGCATCATACACAAAATGAGCAATAATGGCGGGCCACAGGCTTCCGCTATACCAATATATCAGCCCCAGGACAATGCCCAAAATAAACCGCGGTAAAAAACCAAAGAATTGAAAATGTATGGCCGAAAATACAAATGCAACAACGATTATTCCGGCCATCGGACTTTTAAATATCCTGATGAGTAAACGTTGTAAAACGCCCCTGAAAAGCAACTCTTCCCCCACGCCTGCAAAAACAGCTACAACAACCAGGTTTATCAGCAAATCTTTTGTGGTATTACGACTTAATAAAAATTCGATCTGGCGGGCAGCATCATCTTCGCTTTTTTCCATCCAACCTTTCATAACATCCGGAAAATTTATTTCCCGGTTTATAGCTCCCAACCAATCTACCAATGGCAATGAAACAACCAATGCCAGTGCACCTGCCAAATAATAGAACGACTTATCTGGTTTCTTTAATCCAAGGAATTCCATGGGCCGGGGATCAGCGAAATATGCAAAAATGATACAGGGCAACACAAACAGGCCAATAAACTGGATTACCAACATACCCCTTATAAAATCAAGAAGGGCAGGGTTATTATAATCCCAATTTGCAGCATCACCCATTTCCAAAATGCTGATTCCGGTAATATAACTCAGAATCATAACGCCTGCCATGCTGATAATGATAAAAATGCCGAAAGCTATACTGATAAAGATCATCAGTTGTATCCAGGCGGGCCGTGTTTTAAGATATGCCATGTATGAAGTACGTTTTTTTGATTGTACATTTGCAGGCTCAAAAATACGGTCAGCAGCCTGACGATGGAAACTTTGTTTCTGAGCGCATTTTTGGAATGTGATTATGATTAAAATCGGCAATATACAGCTTCCTGATTTCCCCTTACTTCTTGCACCTATGGAAGATGTGAGCGATCCACCTTTCCGTGCCGTTTGCAAGGATAAAGGTGCCGACCTGATGTATACGGAATTCATCAGCAGCGAAGGATTGATCAGGGATGCTATAAAAAGCAGGAAAAAGCTGGATATTTTTGAATATGAAAAGCCGGTGGGTATCCAGATTTTTGGGGGTGATGAAGAAAGTCTTTCCCTGGCAGCCAAAATAGTAGATGTAACAAATCCAGATTTATTGGACATTAATTTTGGTTGTCCCGTAAAAAAAGTGGCGTTAAAAGGAGCTGGTGCAGGTGTTTTGAAAGATGTGGACTTGATGGTCAGATTAACCGCTGCTGTTGTAAGATCTACCAACCTGCCTGTAACTGTAAAAACCCGCCTGGGCTGGGATGATAATACCCGCAATATTGAAGAAGTCGCAGAAAGGTTGCAGGATGTGGGCATCAAAGCATTAGCCATTCATGGGCGCACCCGTACCCAAATGTATAAAGGTGAAGCAGATTGGAGCCTGATTGGAAAAGTAAAAAATAACTCCCGCATACAAATTCCCATTTTTGGAAATGGCGATATTGATTCTCCGGAAAAAGCATTGCTGTACAAAAACCGTTATGGCATTGATGGCATTATGATCGGTCGGGCAGCCATCGGTTATCCCTGGATTTTTAACGAGATAAAACATTTCTTTAAAACTGGTGAGCATCTTCCTTCGCCTACGGTTGAAGACCGGGTGCAAGTTGCCCGTAAGCATTTACATTTTAGTGTTGATTGGAAAGGTCCTGTAGTTGGCATCAATGAAATGCGCAGGCATTATGCAAATTACCTGAAAGGATTACCTAACATAAAAGAATACCGCACCAAACTGGTAACGCTGACGCAGGTAGAAGAAATTGATGAAGTACTGGACCAGGTTATCAATGCATACAGCGGGTATGCTTTTGAAAAAACGCCGATTGAACTAATTAATTATCACGAGAAATGCCCGGTGTAATTTCTATCTATCTTTGGTTAAAAAGATATGGCCTGGATTATTTTAGTACTCGCAGGATTATTTGAAGTTGCATTTACCACCTCCCTGAAATTATCAGATAATTTTAAAAACACCGGTTGGAGCATCGCATTCTTCGTTTCAATTTCGCTTAGTTTCTTCCTGCTCAATAAGGCCATCCAAACCATACCCATAGGTACCGGTTATGCAGTTTGGACCGGTATTGGAGCTGCCGGCACCGCCATCATAGGCATGATCTTCTTTAAAGAATCAACCGATTTCTGGCGGATATTTTTCATCTTTTTGTTGATCAGTTCTATTATCGGCCTAAAACTGGTTAGCAGGTAATTAGTTTTTAATAGCTTCCTGCACTTCCTTACTGGTGGGTTCAACTGTTGTTTCAAAATAATGCGTTAGTCTTCCTTCTTCATCTACCAGGTATTTGGAAAAATTCCAACCCGGAACTTTTTCATTCCACCCGTTCTGAGAGGCTTGAGTTAGCCAGTTATAAACGGGTTGGCGATCATCACCAATAACATGTGCTTTTTTGGCTAAGGGAAATGTAACGCCATAATTTACTTTACAAAAGCTGGCTATTTCATCATCCGTACCTTTTTCCTGTTCTTTAAAATCATTTGCCGGAAAACCTATCACAACCAGGTTGTCTTTATTTTCTTCATATAACTTTTGCAAACCTTCGTACTGACCGGTAAACCCGCAATTGGATGCGGTATTAACCAATAATATTTTTTTCCCTTTTAAAGTTGAAAACGGAAGGTCAGTGCCATCGTTCAATTGTATAGACAAATCGTAAAATGAAACGGGTGGTTGCATAGGTTGTGTATTTGTAGCTATTTTTTTATCGCTTCTGAATGTATTATTAAAACGGGAAATCAAAGGGTAAGCCGCTTTCATTATTTTTTGTTTGGGAGTCATGCTCATAGCTGAAACTTTATTTACCTGCAAAACATACAGAAATCCTGCCACCGATATAATGATGAAGGCAAACAAAATCCTTTTCAAAAAGATATACTTCTTATTCATCGGTAAATGTTGAAGTAGTTAACTAACAGATAAGTTGCATGATTGTTTTCAATTACCGGATCAGTTTTTTAAACAAATTTATTTTCCCTTTAAAGGGTGGATATTTTAAATATGGATCGAACCAGGTAGGTGTTTTCATCACGGGCTTTAAGCGTGTAAAAGTGTCAAAGCTAAAACGACCATGATAGCTGCCCATTCCACTGTTACCAACACCGCCAAAAGGCAGGTTAGGATTGGAAAAATGCCAGTCTGCATTATTGATACATCCGCCACCAAATGCCACATTGCTGATCCAGGCATCTTCGCTCAGTTTATTTTGGGT
>JACCYQ010000006.1 GCA_013696395.1 Chitinophagaceae bacterium | reverse complement strand
GTTAAGCCTACGGAGTAAAGCATTATACAACTAAGCAGGTAGGCGCTTACTATAAAAACTATTTTGCGGATGTATATTGGAATGCCTTTAATAAAAGCTATAATCAAAATACTCAGTAATACCGCTATATCTGCCTGCGCAATGATATAGTGATGGGTATAAAAACTCCAGTACACACCCGGTATCAACGCGATAACACAAAAGGGCAATAAAAAAATAATGATACCTGCAAATAAATTGTTCCGCCAATAAGTTAATCCTTTTGTAGCATTTACCGGACTTGCGCAATTGCGTTTAATGGTGTTGATATAGCTTCTCCTGATATTCATTTTTTAGGTATAGTAAAATAAAATGCACTTCCTTTATTCATTTCAGATTCTAACCAGATTTTTCCACCAAGGTTTTCAATAATTTTTTTGCAGACAGCCAGGCCTATCCCCGTGCCTGAATATTCATCTTTGTTATGCAGTCGTTGAAAGACCACAAATATCCTCTCGAAATATTCTTTATCTATACCAATACCGTTATCGGCTATTGAAAATTGCCAATGGTGGGTTAATTCTTTCGAGGTAATTATAATTCTTGCAGGAGTATCGTCTCTGCTGTATTTCAAAGCATTGCCAATCAGGTTTCTAAAAATCTGGCGTAACGGAGAACTGTAACCAAACCTTACAGGTAATTCTTTAAAAGTAATTTCTGCTTTCTTTTCTTCAATGTCCTTCCTGAATAAAATCTCTATCTCCTGAATCACTTCACTCAAGTCAGTATTACCCATATCATCCATTGAACGGCCTGCCCTGGAATAGTCAAGCAGGTCTAAAATAATCTGCCGCATCCGCTTTGCCCCGTCAACTGCAAAGTCAATATACTTTTTCCCTTTATCATCAAGCACGGCCCCATATTTTTTTTCTAATAATGCAAGAAAACTGGTCACCATCCGCAATGGTTCCTGCAGGTCATGCGAAGCCACATAGGCAAATTGTTCCAGTTCTTCATTTGAAACAGCAAGTTGTTTAGCATGCTTTTGCAGCTGTAATTCGTTTTCTTTTAGTTTTGTTATATCCTGACTTGCACCAATCATTCTTATTGCCTTGCCTTTCTTGTCTCTAACAATAAAACCCTTTTCGTAAATATAGGCGTACCGGCCATCTGCTTTTCTCACGCGGTATTCGCTGTCCATGTACATTTTAAGAGGGTTATTGAAAACCACTTCAAAGCTTTCACTCAATTTTTCCAGATCATCAGGATGTACCAGGCTCGTCCAGAATCCGAGCGTTTCATTTATCTGCTCAACATCGTAGCCCAGTATTCTTTTTATGTTTTCTGCGTTACGAATAACTGTATTGGTTTTCAGATCCCAATCCCAGATAACGTCGCTGGTGGCTTTCGATACCATATTAAATCTTTCATTACTGATAAGGATAGCTTTTTCCGCTTTTTTCCGTTGAGTAATGTCGCTGGTTACACCGTCTATTCGTATTATCCAGCCATTTTTATCAAGGGTGGGCATTACTTTATTTTCAATCCATCTGATGCTTTTGTCTTTGTGTATAATTCGATATTGATTAAATACAGCCCTGCCTTCCCTAAGGTCATTAAACTGCTGACTAATCTGGTGAGCGTCTTCAGGATGAATAACTTTTTTCCATAGATCCCTGTCATCTAAAAATTCCTCCAATGTATAACCATATATTTTTTCGCAACCGGCCGACATCTGTAACAGTTTATTGGAAACCATATCCACCGAAAACAAAACCTCATCTATATTTTCAAAGAGTGTTTTCAACTCTTTATGTGCTTTTTTCAATTCCTCTTTTTCTTTCCTGAGTTCAGCATTCAGTTCAATCATTTCGTCTGAACTCAATTCAATAGAACGTTCAATCAGTTTACGATCCTTTTCATAATGGTCATAAGATTCACTGATCACTTCTAAAAGCTTTCTGAAGCTATCAGGAATTTCATCAGGTTCACTGAAATGTTTCTGTATTTGCCTTACTAATAACTTATTCATAGTTCTGAGAATGTAGTAATGGTCATTGTCTGGTTGTGCAGTTCACAATTCATAAACCCTGTGTTAGGGGAAATTTCTCCGTAAGAATAAAAGCCTGTGATGGCGGTATTATGTCCATACATCGCCCGCACTACCTCCACCTCTTCTTCAATACGCTGGTCCAAAACAAGTTTTCTTCCCACACAACTGATCAAAATGGCCAATTCCGGCTTATCAGTAATTCCGTTTACACTGTTCTGTGCCGCATTAGAAGCTCCTTCAATCAGCCTGTCAAAATTGGCCTTCATTAACCTGGCGTAAGTACCTTCCGGCATATTCCCTGCAAATGTTAAGCTCTTTTCTACTTCATTTATACCGAGTATTGTTCTTACAACAGATTCATCGGAATCAGTTTTCCGGATGCTCAGCGGGAATAATAATCCTGAACCCGGAAGTTCAGATGCATATTCGCCGAGATACATTTTATAGATATCCAAAGCGGGTTTACCATCAAGTTCATACAAAATATTTTCATTTGCTTTTGTAATCAGCCTTTCGGGGCCAAAGGAATCCCAACCACCAACGCTGCCAAAATTTACCAACAAATGATCTCCATAAAATCCAATAGCTATAATTCTGCCTTCAACTGGTGATTCGTTCAGGCCAACCAGGGTTTTTTTAAACCTTGAACCATCTCCGGCAAGGCCGCCTGTAATAATAACATCTGCGGGCAAGCCTTTCTTTAAACCCTCTACGAGTTCAGATCCATTCACCTTCTGGCCGTCAGAAATAATCAATATATTTTTAAGATTTTCTTTTTTTAATGCATCAGCCAGATATTTACCCGCTTCACGGCTATTCTGCACATCAGCTATTTGAACTGCAACGGTTTTTATTCTGGTTCTTTCCAAACAAAGAGCAGTCAGTGAAATGGTATCGTCATTTACCTGTATATCATAGATTTCCCCTGCTGTGGAATTCATTACAATATCTGCATTGGGGTAATTCTCCCTGATCTGTTTATAAATAGCGGGATTTTCTAAAAGAGATGTACTGCCAAAAGCAAGCACCAGGTTGCAGAGACCTGAATCAAAAGGATTGGTATTTAAAGTTTCCCAACCATTTGAAACAGAATAGTTTTTTTGCTGAATTTTCATAGTCTTTTATTATTTATAAAGTAATTGGTTGGTAGTATGCTGTTATGCTTTTAACCAATAGTATTGTTCCAATCAACCGACCGTATTAGCTCACCGCACTCACCACCGCCATCCATGAAAGCTGTTGAATTATTGATATTATGTTTCAAGTTGTTTTTTGAGTATTGTAAAATAAAATGTACTTCCTTTATTCATTTCAGATTCTAACCAAATTTCCCCCCCAAGGTTTTCAATAATTTTTTTGCAGACAGCCAGGCCTATCCCCGTGCCTGAATATTCATCTTTGTTATGCAGTCGTTGGAAGATCAAAAATATTTTATTAAAATATTCGGCTTCTATACCTATTCCATTATCAGTGATTGCAAATTGCCAATGTGTTTCCCTTTCTTCTGCTGATATATTAATTACCGGCGATTTACCTTTTACATGATATTTAACCGCATTGCTTATTAGGTTTTGAAACACCTGCCGCAGAGAAGTTTGATTTGTGACCAGTGAAGGGAGGTTTTTAAACCTGATGATTGCTTTTGTTTCTTTTATTTGTTTTTGGCATAATGTAATCACTTCTTGTACCAAATCATTGAGGTCTGTATGCTTTTCAGTGTCCCCGGTTCTTCCAATTCTGGAAAATTCAAGCAGGTCCAGGATGATCTGGCGCATTCTTTTTGCACCATCAACTGCAAAGTGGATGTATTGTTTGCCTTTATCATCAATTACATCCTTGTATTTTTTTTCTATCTGCCCTAGAAAGCCGATTACCATTCTTAAGGGTTCCTGCAAATCATGAGATGCCACATAAGCAAATTCTTCCAGCTCCCTGTTTGATGTTGCCAAATCGTTTACGTGTTTGGTAAGCTCTAAATTTAAAGCTGACAATCGCATATCCGATAATTTGCGATCTGTTTCATCTTTTAAAAAAACAGACAGACCTGTAACCGATGGGTAGGCGCTTATTTCAAACCATTTATCCAATGGAGCGTAATAATCTTCAAAATTAATTACCTCATTTGTTTCTATAGCCTCATGATATTTTTTGTACGATTCGGAACCAATACTGTCTGAAAATATATCCCATAGATTATTGCCTAGAATTTTATTTTTCGGAACGAGCAACATCTTCTCAGCTTCTTTGTTCCAATAAGTTACCGTCCATTCTTTATCTATGGCAAAAAAAGCATCTCCAATACTTTCAAGAATAATATTTTTTTCTTCGAACACTTTTAAAGTTTCTATTTCAGCCTTTTTCCTGGCATCAATATCCTGGAAGCTGCCATATAATCTTATGCACTTTCCGTTTATGAACTCTGCTTCACCAATATCCCGAACCCACAATTCTTTCCCCTTAGCTGTTACAATTTGTAATTCCAGGTCCCATGGAGTGCCATCCTTTATAGCTTTTTCTAGGGCATTAGCAATAGATGATCTGCTTGCGCCGGATTTATAATTTGTAATTGATGCTTGGAGATCGGGTGTGAGATCATCTTCTTCTTCAAAAATTTCTCTTGTAATAGGTGACCAATAGTGTGCTTGAGTTAGGATGTTGTATTCCCAGCTACCTATACGTGCCATTTTGTTGGATTTCTCTAAAAGTTCTTCCAATTTCTTCTTTTCGGTAATATCAGTTACCATGCTCAGTGTGCCGTTATATACTCCATTCTCATCTAACAACGGGTTTGATGCAATATTGGTC
>JACCYQ010000004.1 GCA_013696395.1 Chitinophagaceae bacterium | reverse complement strand
GTTCAATAATTTTTACAGACTCCTTCATTTCCCTGATGCGAACCATATAACGCGAAAAAGAATCACCGTCCGATTCCAGTATTTCATCAAACTGCATTTGATTGTATACTTCGTATGGAAAGATCTTTCGGATATCACAACTCACACCGCTGCCTCTTGCAACAGGTCCGGTGCATCCATAGGAGATGGCATCTTCTTTTGAAAGTACACCTACATTTTTCATCCGGTTCTGGAAGATGATGTTTCCTGTTACCAGTTCATCATATTCATCGATCTTCGATTTAAAGAGCGTGATAAAATCTTTTACTTTTTGTTGGAAGGTTGGATGAATATCTGCCATTACACCACCGGGCACCATATAATTCATGGTTAATCGTGCACCACAGGTTTCTTCCATAATATCATTGATGGTTTCTCTTTCCCTGAATGCATAAAAAAAAGGCGTAAATGCGCCAAGGTCCATGGCCATGGCTCCCCACCATAATTCGTGCGAGGCAATACGGGTGAGTTCACTCATGATCACCCGGATGTATTGTGCACGGGCTGGAATTTCAACCTGTAAAGCTTTTTCAATCGTCATGGCGCATGCATGATTATTCATGTGGGCTGACAGATAATCCATTCGGCTTGTAACATAAATAAACTGGCGGTAGCTTAAACTCTCACACATTTTTTCAATGGAACGGTGGATATAACCTAAATGCGGTTCTATTTTTTTGATTGTTTCTCCTTGTAAAGTGATCACCAAATGCAATACACCATGTGTGGCAGGGTGCTGTGGGCCTATGTTGATCACCAACTCACCTTCCTCAGTCTTTTCGGTTTGCGCGATTAAATTTTTTATTTCAGCTTCAGCGTACATGTTGCATTTATAGTTTTATCATATTGATCGGATCTTCAAAATCCTTACGCAAAGGATATCCTTCAAAATCATCTGTCAGAATTAATTTTCTTAAATCAGGATGGTTGGCGAATTGAACGCCAAATAATTCATACACTTCTCTTTCATGGAAATTTGCTGTTTTCCAAATATCTGAAACCGTATCTATTACAGGATTTGTCCGGTCGGTTTTGGCTTTGATGACAATCGTATGCCTGTGCGTGGTGGATGACAAATGATAAACCATGGTCAGATGTGTTTTCCAGTCTATGCAGGTTAAACAAAACAGGTAGTCGTACCTGTTAGGTTCATTCCGTAATTGCCTGGCCAATGGTTTCCAGTCGCCAGCGTCTATTAAAATATTCAACCATTCACCGGTTTCGTCAAATGTTGCGGAAGGTTGAAATTGGGTTATAAATTCTTTGATGCCTTCGTTTGTCATGATTGGATTTTTTCTGTCCGGATCTGCTCTCTCGTATAACCGCTTTTTATTTTTTCCTGCAATGCGATCAATGCATGCAATAAAGCTTCGGGGCGGGGAGGGCAACCTGGTATATAAACATCAACCGGTATAACATGATCCGCACCTTTTACAACGGAATAAGTATTATAGAAGAAAGGCCCCCCACTAATGGCGCAGGCGCCCATGGCTACAACATATTTTGGATCGGCCATCTGGTCATACAATCTTTTTAAAACCGGCGCCATTTTATTAACGATAGTTCCGGCAATGATGATCACATCTGCCTGCCGGGGTGTGGCCCTGGCCACTTCAAAACCAAAGCGTGAAAAATCGTATTTGGCGGAAGCCACACTCATCATTTCAATACCGCAGCAACTGGTGGCAAAGGTGAGTGGCCATAAAGAATTGGAACGTGCCCAGTTAACAATATCCTGGAAACTGGTTGCTATAATGCCACCACCGGGAGTAGGAATTATTTGTCCGGGAAAATCTTTGTTGGTTTCTCTTATTTCTTCTCTTACATCCATTTCAACGCTCCTTTTTTGTGGGCGTATAAAAAACCCATGAATAAAATGAAAATGAAAATGACGATCTCAACCAACGCGATAAGCCCCATCTTCTTTACAACTACCGCCCATGGGTACATGAAGATCAGTTCCACATCAAAAATGAGAAAAAGTAAAGCAAAGAGGTAATATCCTACATTGAACTGGTGCCAGGGAGATGTTTCTGTTGGAATACCACATTCATAAGGCTGGCCTTTCTGCAGATTCTTGCTTCCTTTGTTGAAAATTTTGCCGACCAGTATGCCACCGGCGGAAAAAGCAACGGCCGCAATAGTCAGAACTATTAATGAAACAGGACCCATAGGGAAATACTTTTACGTTGGTTTGTAATCCTCTTGAAATTTACGACTCTCATATCTTTTTTCAACTGTTTATTTCTTTTTTTTAATGAATGCAGTTAGATTTCTGCCTGGTAGCTTTATATTTTTTAGATATAGATGTTAATAATCATCCAAAACGGCCAGGCAATTTTGACTGAAAAATTATTTTTTATATTCGTTATAAAATTTCCCTTGTTTTATCACCCGATAAAATTTTATTTAATGGGATCTTGCCTTTTTTAATATATTATTTCTCCATTTGATGAGATAGAATATCATCATAAGTAGGCCTTTCTTCCGCATATATTACACCGAAAGGACGTGGAAAATGAACACCTTCAAAATTTGTATCGAAGCATCTTGAGATTAAATTTGCTTTTGTCTTATCCTTTTCATCATGTATCCATAGATCATTTAGCATTCTTCATTTACATTAACGATCACAAAACCATTGAATAAATTTTACTTAATTAGAACTTATTGAAGGTTCTCAAGGTTAGCTTGATAAAAGCTGATGCAGGTCAAACTTTCAAATGTTCTTTATCAATCCATTGGTGGATTTTCCGGCTTTGGGCAAGAATGGTGCAATTAATATTGCTGGGGAGAATTCATTTAAAAATCCCTGAAATGGTGATTGATCAAATGAACTGGTTTGCTGGCAGAATTTTTCGCCATTTTTTGATCGGGATAATGAAAGATAAGGGGAAATATAAAAGTTACTAATTGAATGCGAAATTCAATTTTTCAAGATAAGGCTCCAGCCGGTCTGTACCATCAAATGCTACGAACTTGGTAATATATCGCTCTTGTTTATTGAAGAAAACTTCTACATAAAAATTTTGAACATGAAAGAGTAAAACCTTAAAAATTCCGGAATCTCTGCCACCTATGCATACACTACTTATAATCAGGTCAATCTGATTTATTTCATCCAGAAAATTGAAGTCTTCTAACGTCATGGCTCAATGTACAAAATAATTAGACAAATTTATATTTTGAGATTTTATAAAATTTACAGATTGTGGAATTGTGAAAAAAATTTGTTAAACCAGGAGTATGGAACCAGGAATTTGAAATTAGTTGATCAGTTGCTTTTGTTTGAATGGTTGATATTTCAGGAATTTGGAATTTACGTTTGGGAAGATAGTTGACCAGTTGCTTGTTGAGTGGTTCTTTGGACAAATCAACCATTCCACAAATCAACTTAATTCCCAATCTCCCTCTCCTGCGATTGCTTATTTTTACACAAATCAATTTTTTAATTCATGCCCAGAGTATTACGAATTATGAACCGCCTGATCGTTGGCGGACCAATTTTAAATGCTTTATTATTAACCAAATACATGGCACCTGAATTTGAAACTATGTTTGTTGTAGGTGAAAAAGATGATCATGAACAGGATGCTGGTTTTTTATTAGATGATATGGGAATTCAACCAGTTTATATGCCGGAAATGGGCCGGTCACTGCATGCAGGAAAAGATGCCCGCTCTTACCAGAAGTTAAAAAACATCATGAGGGAGTTCAAACCTGATATAGTTCATACGCATGCTGCTAAACCGGGTGCCCTGGGTCGTATGGCTGCCAAAGCTATGCGGGTTCCGGTAATTGTTCATACTTATCATGGACATGTATTTCATTCATATTTCAATAAACTGAAAACCCAGGCCTTCATCCAGATTGAACGGCACCTTGCCAGGCAATCTGATGGAATTATTGCCATCAGTGAACAACAAAAAAAAGAACTGGTTCATGATTTCAGGATTGCACCAGCGGAAAAATTTCACCTGGTGCCATTGGGTTTCAACCTGGATAAATTCAGTGAAGACCAGATGACCAAGAGAATTTCATTCAGGCAAGAGTTCCAGCTGGCTGATGATGAAATTGCTATCGGGATAATTGGCAGAATGGTTCCGGTAAAGAATCATGCATTATTCATAGAAGGTTTACATTATGTTTTGAAACATACCAACCGGAAGGTAAAAGCGTTTATCATCGGTGATGGTGACACCCGTAAGTCAGTGGAAGAAATGGCCTCAGCACTTGGCATTTCTTTTTCTATTCAAAATGATGAGAAACATGCTCATCCTCTTGTTTTCACTTCATGGCGGAGTGATGTGGACAGGATCTATGCCGGGTTGGATATTGTTACTCTGACATCTTTTAACGAGGGAACACCGGTTAGCCTGATAGAAGCACAAGCAGCTAACAAACCCATAGTTTCGACGCGGGTTGGGGGTATCAGTGATATTGTAATTGAAGGAGAAACAGCGCTTCTCTCCGCGGTTGATGATCATGAACAGTTTTGCCTCAATCTGTTGAAGTTGGTTGAGGATGATAGCACCCGTCAGTTGATGGGTAAGACAGGATCGGAACTAGTCATGGATAAATTCAGCTATAAAAGGCTGGTGAAAGACATGTCTGCAGTTTATTATGATTTATTGGATAAAAAAGGTATGAAGTAGTATATGTTCTCATTCTTTAAAAAAAAGGCCTCTTTTGATTTTGATTACAGTATGCTGGTTACAGACATGCACAGCCATCTTTTACCGGGTATAGATGATGGCGCCCCGGATATGTCCGTGTCCCTACAACTTATAAGAGGATTAGCTGAACTTGGTTTTAAAAAATTTTATACTACACCGCATATTATGTGGGATATGTACCCAAATACAAGAGAAGATATTTTGGTAAGGATCGTTGAATTAAGAAATACGGTAAAAGAAAATAATATTAATATAGATGTGAATGCAGCTGCTGAATATTATATTGATGAACATTTCAGGCAATTATTGGATGAAAAAAAACCATTACTTACCATTGACAAAAACATGGTCCTTGTGGAGTTTTCACTGGCTAGTCCGCCATTGGAATTAAAAGAAGTTTTGTTTGAAATGCAACTGCAAGGGTACCAGCCTATTATTGCCCACCCGGAGAGATATTTGTACCTGGAACATTCCAAACATTTCTATGATGAATTAAAGGATTTTGGTTGCCTTTTCCAGTTGAACTTGCTTTCGCTTGGTGGTTTTTACGGTCGTGCAGTCCAGGATTTCTCTCAATATCTTGCCAAAAAGGAATATTACAATTTAGTCGGGACCGATATGCACCATTTACGTCACCTCCAGGGTTTACAGGATGTAAAATTGTATGAGGGCATGCAGCGCATCCTGGACAGCGGAACGATAAGAAATGCTAATTTGTAGATCATTTCTTCTGAAAATAATCGGGGATTCATGGAAGGGCGTCTACGGGAATTCCAAAAAAATTACTGGATACCTATTTTATTCATTTTACACCGGATGGCATATTTTCCTATAAATAACCTAAATAAAACAAATGTTCCAACATTAATTTTGACCGAATAGGCTTATTCCGTACCTTAGTGACTGGGAATAATAAAACACACGGCCATGTCAAAATTGGAATTTAACCAGCTTTTACTAAATAATGCAGATTTCCTGAAACCCTTTGCCATCAATCTTACCAGGGATTCTGAGGCAGCCAAGGATTTGTACCAGGAAACTCTTTTTAAGGCTATTGCCAATAAAGAGAAATATAATGTTGGCACCAATATAAAGGCCTGGTTATTCACCATAATGCGCAACATTTTTATTAATGATTACCGGCGTAAATCAAGGCAACAAACCATTTTTGATTCAACGCAAAATGATTTTTTGCTGGATTATAATCAAACTGCCATTGCAAATACAGCAGAGGGTAAACTGCGGTTAAAAGAAATACACTCCATTATTTACGAACTGCCTGAAATATTTAAAACTCCTTTTATGCTTTATTTTGAGGGGTATAAATATCACGAGATATCTGATATGCTGCATGAACCCCTGGGTACCATAAAAAGCCGAATACATTTTGCCCGGAAGTTGTTGAAAGAGCAAATTTCCCGGTACTAATATTCTATATCTCCATGTGAGGGCACACTATGTAGATTTCCCGTCTGCAACAATAGTTTTTTTTGTTTTGTATATAAGATTTTAGGTATAAAATGCATAACTTTTATTTCCTAAACCAACTTTATGAGATATAGAATTCTCTTTCTGATCATCATGTCTGTCATGATGGGTCTCATTTTGATTAACTGCACCAGCAACACATCTTCCGAACCGACTGGGGATTCAACTGCCAATCCTGACTCATTGAACCAAAGTATTGAAAGAGGTAAATACCTGGCCACCAAAGTGGTCATCTGTTTAGATTGTCATAGTGAACGTGATTATAAATATTTTGCCGGTCCTATCAAAGACGGCACTGAAGGGATGGGAGGGGAAGTTTTTGATGAAAAAATTGCGGGTGTGCCTGGTAAACTTTATGCACGCAACATAACTCCCGACCCGGAAACGGGCATTGGCACCTGGACTGACGATGAAATATTTACCGCCATCACCCGTGGTATCAGTAAAAATGGTGATACCCTATTTCCCCTTATGCCTTATATCAATTATAATCGAATGGCCAAACAGGATATCATGGATATTATCGCTTACCTGCGTACGTTAAAACCGATTAAACACAAAGTTCCAGAACGTAAATTATTTGTACCACTGCATATGGTTTATCCTCCAAGTCTGCAGGCTTCAGTGGACAAAAACGTAAAGCCACCTATATCCGATAAAATAAAATATGGTGAATACCTGGTTAGATCAGCAGCCTGTTTTGATTGTCATACACCCATGGAAAATGGAAAATCCGGCCAGCCCTTTTCAGGTGGATACACATTTCATCTCCCCACCTTTACCGTTACATCAGCTAATATTACGCCAGACAAGGAAACCGGAATAGGTGCATGGACAGAGGAAATGTTTTTGCAAAAATTTATTCAGTACCGGGAAAAAAGCGCTTATTTATATGATCCCGGAAAACTAAATTCCATCATGCCCTGGGCTTTTTTTTCCCAAATGGATGATTATGATCTGAAAGCTATTTACGCATATTTAAGAACACTTCCACCGGTTAGCAAGAAAATTGAAAAACACCCCACCGAAGTTGCAGCCCGTTAGTCAAAACATATTAAAAATATGATACCTAAAGGTGGCATATTCTTTTAATGACTTCAGCATGCAAGATTCTCTATTGAACCGTTCTATCAGGGTACTCTTTTTCCTTATCTTATATTTGTTGCACTGTATTACGCAAGAGATTTTTTGATCCCTGTTGCTTTAGCAGGTATTCTTTCCATGTTATTATTACCGGTCTGCCAGTAACTTGAAAAAAAAGGGTGGTCGCGTGGAATGGCCGTTTTATGCTGCATTGTAATTTTAATAACTGTAGCTGGGTTGTTGATTTTTGTTCTTACCTGGCAAATTGCTGACCTGACGCAGGATGTTTCCAATATTCAGGCTCAAATGAAAAAATTCCTGGCGGGCGTTCAAAAATATATTAATGATCATTTTGGTATAACACCACAAGTGCAAAATAAAATTATTGAACAGCAACAGTCAGCAACAACCAGCACTGGCAGCATGGGTATTAATGTAGTGGCTTTTATAGGAGGTTTTTTGGCAGACCTGGTGCTTACATTGGTCTAAATTTTCTTGTTTATTTATTTTAGAACGCATTTAAAGAATTTTATCCTGAAACTCGTTCCTGCTGAAAATCAAAATAAGACTATCAAAGTTATTAATCAGTCCTGCCATGTTTCCCAGCAATACCTGGGTGGATTGGCTATGATGATCGCTTGTTTATGGGTGATGTACGGAATCGGGTTTTCAATTGTGGGTGTGGAAAACGCCCTATTCTTTGCAGTATTATGCGGTATCCTCGAAATAGTTCCATTTGTAGGTAACCTGGTGGGTTCTTCTCTGGCATTATTAATGGTTATTGTTCAGGGTGGAGGAAGCGGTATGATACTGGGTGTGATCATTGTTTATTCCATTATTCAGTTTTTGCAAACATATATTTTAGAACCATTGGTGGTGGGTGCTGAGGTCAATGTCAATCCTTTATTTACCATCATGGCATTAGTTGTTGGCGAAATGGTTTGGGGATGCCAGGTATGATCATGGCCATTCCTTTGCTGGGAATTGTAAAAATTATGTGTGAGAATGTTGAAACATTAAAACCTTTTGCATTCCTGATTGGTGATAAAAAGAAAAGAGGTGAAAAAACCTGGGTTCAAAAAATTAAAAAACGTCTTTTGAATAACCGCCAGGCTGCCTGAGCAGATTTTTTTTAACGCTTACAGTTAGCCGCATTAATCTGTTAAAGATTCCTTTGGCAATTTCTTTGTATAAACAATAGTTGTCAATTAATGTTTATTAAAAGTATCTCTTCCATTTTTGTAGAAAGGGAGTTTAGTTTTCATTCTAATAAATCATTCAGTAATTCTTTGCAAAAATTAAATGTATTCAGGCTCAATAAAATTGAATAATGGAAGCACAGGCACAGAAAAATATAATCGTAGTTGGTGGTGGTTTTGCGGGCATCAATTTCATCAAAAAAATATCGAAGTACAAACAGTTTAAAATTACCCTGGTAGATAAAAATAATTATCATTTTTTCCCGCCTTTGCTTTACCAGGTAGCTACTGCTTTTATTGAATTATCAAACATCAGTTATCCGTTCAGGCGCATGTTCCAGGAGCAAAAGAATTTACGCTTTCACCTGGGTTGCCTGGTTAAAATTAATCCAGACAGCAACACGATTGAAACCGACACAGGGGTGCTTGAATATGATTACCTGGTTTTGGCTTTAGGTGCAGAAACCAATTTTTTTGGGAATGAGAATGTAAAAAGGAATGCTTTGCCCATGAAAAATATTAACGATGCGCTGAACCTGCGAAACCATTTATTGCTCAATATGGAAAAAGCGGTAAAAATTAATGATCCCGGTGAAAGAAAAATGCATCTTAACATGGTCATTGCAGGAGGGGGGCCTACAGGGGTTGAAATTGCTGGCATGTTAGCTGAAATGGGACAAAATATTGTAAGAAAGGAATATCCTGAACTGAAGGATTTCAGCGGTCGTATTTACCTGGTTGATGCGGGTCCTGCATTACTTGGTCCAATGAGTGAAAAATCCCAAAAGGAGGCCACACGTGTTTTGACAAACCTCGGTGTGCAAGTAAAATTGAATACGGCAGTAAATGATTATAAGGATAAAAAAGTGTATTTAGCCAATGGTGAAATAATTTCTTCCAATGTTTTAATATGGGCTGCCGGTATTACAGGAATTACAATTCCGGGTCTGAATGATAATGTGATAGGAAGCGGAAAAAGAATTAAGGTGGATGCATTCAATAAGGTAATACATACTGAAAATATTTACGCCATTGGCGATATATGCCTGCAAACAGCTGATCCTGGTTTTTTGGAAGGTCATCCTCAGTTGGCCCAGGTTGCCATACAACAGGGTAAAAACCTGGCTTCAAACCTGCACCATCTGGCCCGGAAAGAAAATATGAAACCTTTCGTTTATAATGACAAAGGCACAATGGCTATCATTTCAAAATTTAAAGCGGTAGTTGATTTGCCAAAATTATTTTTCAAAGGGTTTTTTGCCTGGATAATGTGGCTTTTTATACATATTATTCCTATTGCCGGTTACCGCAACAAATTAAAACTTGCAGCCAATTGGTTCTGGTCCTTTATAACCAATGACCCGACTCTGAGACTGATTGTGAGGCCGGAGGAAAAAGAAGTATAAAGTATTTGTCTTATGATCTGTATGATGCGAAGGTGAATATTAATTTCATCATTTTCATTTCACACCACTGCTATATCAATTTTTAAATTGAAACTGGACTCTTGTCTCACAATTCTTTGATTTTATACCAGTTATAATAATTGTTGATAAATCAGGCACTTATCATATTTTCGCAAAAAAAAGAACAGCATATTTTCAATTATTTAATTTATATGAACCGCCACGGAATTTGTGAAATAGAAAGGAGGAAATTCACATGAAAATGTTCCAATTTTGTTTACTTTCTCAATATGAACAGATAGATTTATTATATAATGAAGGAATCTTTATTGGGAAGATTAGGTTAGGTAAGAATTACAAAGTTTTGTACCAGGTGAATGATTTTTATGTAGAAATTACTTACCAGCAATATAGGTATTTGGTTGATGAAATTTTCTGTTTCAAATCGACCAGAAAGCTTGATCCCTATTTGCATCAAATGGAAATCAACCACATATATCCATTATTAATAATTGATTAATCTTTCAGTTCAAGAACATTTTTTTATAATTGTAGAGTTCTTTAATTTTACCGCTTTCCACAAACTTTTATGATGTCAAAAATTAACCCTTCCAAACATATTGTTCTTTATGCTGATGATGATCCGGATGATCTGATGCTGGTCAAAGAAGCATTTACCAGGTATTCTGACAATGTAGAAGTAGTAACCGTATGCGATGGTAAGGAAGCCCTTTGTTATTTAGAAAGTCTTAACCCACTTGACTCAGCTCCATGCCTGATAATTTTGGATATTAACATGCCCCGGTTAAACGGAAAAGAAGCCCTTAAATCGATCCGGAAACTTACACGCTTTGAAGCCATCCCGATTGTACTTTTCACCACCTCATCTTTTCACGCAGACAGGGAGTTTGCCAATAATTATAAAGCAGGATTTATTACTAAACCCCTCGATGTAAGACAACTTGAAATAATTGCTGACCAGTTTGTTGACCATTGCACCGATGAGATCAAAAAAAGTCTGAAAAAGAAAATAAACGAAGATTTTTAAAATTATGAAAATGAATATGGATGCCGCCTGCAATTTTTTTTGCAGCGGTTTTTTTTATATTAAATAATTAAAGAGGCGTGTTACGTAAGGTTAATCTCATATCTTCTAATGCCTGAAGCCTGGCTTCCTTTTTGTGTAATTGAGCACCCAGTTTTGCGATCTTTTTTTCCTGACCCTTTATTTTCTTATTAGCATCCTTTGCATCTCCTGCTTTTTTATAAGCTTTTCGGGCTTTCTTCTTTGCACTTCTGGCATCACCCATATCACCACTGGTTGCTTTGTATGCCTGCTGGCTGCTTGCATCAGCTGTTTTTTGCGCATCAGCGTCTGCATCATCAGCTCTGGTATGGTAACCCGGTAAATTCTTTTGTGCAACGGTAAGTTTTGAAGTAAGTTCTGCAATATCATTGCTCACTTTCACATACTCTTTATTTAGTTTAACAGTATCTGAGGCTGTTTTATATTTTTGGGAAAATACCGGTAAGTTTAATGCAAGAAGAAGGAAAGCCGGTAAGAGAAATTTAATTGTTTTCATTTTCGTAATTTTAGTTTGTTTGTAAATGTGCTATAAACTTTCATTCAATCTTTCGCCTTCCAGAATGCCCTTGCTCGTTATGGTATAAGTTATCGGATCAACCCCGTTGAGTATTTCTATATGTCCGCTCTTAATTAATTCATTTAATAAAAAATTCAAAAGATCATTATCAGGTATCATCTCCAGGTTTTCGTATTTTTTTAAATCTACGATTGTGAGTGTTTCATGTTTGATCAATGTGTTTAAAACCAATTTGCGATTAATATTTGTCATCATTTTTTAATTTTCAAATCTTGCTGAATGCTCACTTTTTGTTAACGAAAAAATTTGATACCCTCAGTTTTGAAACAAATTTGCCGGAGAAGAAGGAAAATTTACTATTGCTTTTATAGACTACCTGTAATGTATGCTATTTAAGTGGCTTTCAGCGTAATGATATAATTGCCAGGTAAGCCGGCAACATGAAACGAAAAGGAATTTATTGCATTTGATCATAATTAAAAATGAAAAACCCTTATCGATATTTATCTTGACAAGGGTTAACATGTTTTGAATCTTGCTTAATGTAGCCTCGACAGGAATAATTTATTTTTTGATTATCAAATCTTTATAAAAAAAGTGTAAAACATTTCGAAGTGTAGCCAAACTGAGTCTCCCTTTCTCCTTTCACTGATTGAATGAAGTAACGGTTATGGGTACTCTCGTTTTTCTGACGACTCATTTTTTGAAATGGCATTTTTACATCCAATCTAACATACACATAACAAACCAACTCATTATTTTTTCCTCACATAGAATCTGAAAGAAAATTATAAATAGATAGATATTTTTACTCAATAAAACTGCGTTTAATTTTTCTACTTGTTCATATC
>JACCYQ010000234.1 GCA_013696395.1 Chitinophagaceae bacterium | reverse complement strand
CTTCATCAACATAACCAATACTGGCTTTTACATAATCAGGATCGTTTTTAGGTTTTTCTTTTAATACCGATCTGATCCTCGCATATCCGGTACTGTCAGCCTGAATTTGTACATAAACTTCTTCTCCCTGTATCCATTCATTTATATTTTGTACAGAAAATGAATTGGCTTCAAAACGCAGGGTGATGTATTTACCCCTGAAAGGATCATTAGGATCAATCGGTGCTGCTTTAAATTTATATTCGTTACCACTCTTCAACACATCTTCCTGGTCATAAATCATCTTTGCGGGAACATATAACTGAACGCAGGCAATAAGAATAAAACCAATGATAATTATTTTTTTACTTAACATGCTCTTGTCTTTTTTTAAGCATCCGGGAATTAGCTACGAAGAAACCTAAACCCACACCAACAAATAAAATACCCCTGATGACAAAACTTAAATCCGTATCAAAAAACCGGCAAACCACAAGGGCTGTAATGATCAGTAATCCATAATTCAGGATACCCAGGTGATCTTTCCTTGCTCCAAGCCTGATAGTAAATATGCCAATGGAAAAAACTAATAAATTCACCAAAATAACAGCAATCGGAAAGTAAAGACCAATAATAAAAATTATAATAAAGATGATGAAAACAAGTTCCATTGGGTTCAACTCACTGACAAATTTATTTTTTCTTTGCCTGATAAATACCGCACCAGCCAATGAAGAAATGATCAATGCTGTTAAAAATTCCGGGCTTCTGATAGCGTTTAAAAATGAAATATCCATTCTTCGCAGATCTTCCCAAAACCAGGTAAAACTTAGCGCAAGAAGAATTGAAATTGTGCCAAGAGATCCAATGGGCAGGTAACCATTGTTTGATGATTTTTGGGATTGCAAGAAAGTTGTTTTTCCAATTAAACAAAATAATCCAAACAAACTTATATAAGCAATGAACATGAACTCCTCATAATTCCTGGCAACCGTTCCCAAAGCAATAGTGATGGATAAAGGGATAAACCAATTATGAAAAATCATGAAATTGCTGGCAGGCTGTGATTTTTTTAATAAATAATAATGAGGTAACACTGCTAAAAGCATTAACCAATAATAATAAGTGTGCGCAGAAGGATAAGTCCAGTAACCTGTATCGGCAGCCCAAAAAGTGATACCGATTAAATACAGAAGCGAAGTGACGGACGATCGCATTAAATAAACTAACGGAAGGCAAAGCAACATCCAGGTCAGTATAAAGGCAGAAATATTACCTGGAATATGATAGACCTGGCTAATCAATGAGATGCTTGCACCAACTGCAAAAAAGAGAAAAGCAGATGAACTTTCCCGCCAGGCATTTGAATTATTCTTTCTTAATAATGCAAATGCACAAAAAAATTGTCCGACCAATAATGGCAGAAAAGAGAAAATCGTTTTGACCGTTCTTGAAAATTCATCCCAGTTATGTGCGATGATCAATATAATACCAAGACCAACAAGTATGGCGCCCAGGATGCCAAAAACTATAAATAACCTGTTTTGAGACTGGCCAGCTTTATCGCGATAAAACTGCCGTATTCCTTCGGCAGTTTCTGGTGATATTATTCCTGCCTTCAGCAGTTCAGGTATGTCTTTTTGCATACTGTAAAAGAGTTATTGTCTTAGGAATTATAAAGCTGAAGAATTAATACAAGTGATGATGTTAATTTAATCCACCAGTACAAGGTATATAAACAAGGTTTAATAATTTAATTAAAGATGGGATTCCTGAACCATTCAATCAAAATTACTTGTCCATTTTCCGGTTGTTGGTTAACCTAAATTGGGGATACTTTTGCTAAAGAAAAAATATTTATTACATACTATTAAAATACCACTATGCAGGAATTAACCCATGAAATAATGTATAAGGCCATTGTAGAAAAAGACAGTTCCTTTGAAGGCATATTTATTACAGGCGTTAAAACTACCGGAATATTTTGTCGCCCAACATGTACCGCAAGGAAACCTAAAATAGAAAATGTGGAATTTTTTAAAACAACCAAAGAGGCCATTTTACACGGTTACAGACCTTGTAAAATTTGCAACCCATTACATTTTTTAAATGAAACCCCTGCTTATATAACCTCCATTTTAAAAGAATTGGGTGAAGATCCTTCAAAAAAATTCAAGGATTATGACCTGGTGAAAAGAGGTCTTGAGCCAACCAGGGTCAGGCGATGGTTCCAGAAAAATCATGGAATCACCTTCCAGTCATACCAGCGAATGTTCCGCATTAATTCAGCATTTAAAAAAATTCAAAGCGGAGAAGCCATTACCTCTACTGCATTTGATACAGGTTATGAATCCCTCAGCGGCTTCAACGATTCTTTTAAAACAGTTTTTGGTGTATCACCAAGAAATAGCAGGAGTCAGCAGGTGATTGATCTAACCAGGATAGAAACACCTTTGGGAACTATGCTGGCTTGTGCAACGGACCAGGGAATCTGTTTGCTGGAATTTACCGATCGTAAAATGCTGGAGACTGAATTGAAATCCTTAGCACGGGTAATGAATGCAAATATCATCCAGGGGTATAATCCAAATTTTGAAAAACTGGAGAAGGAATTACATGAATATTTTTCTGGAAGTCGCAGGTCATTTAGTGTTCCACTGTTAACACCAGGCACCGATTTTCAAAACCTGGTATGGAAAGAACTTCAAAATATTTCATATGGAACTGTCAAATCTTATAAGCAACAGGCAATTGCTATTCAAATGCCTGAAGCGGTAAGAGCCGTGGCAAATGCTAATGGCATGAACAGGATATCTATACTTATTCCCTGTCACCGGGTAATTGGCAGTGATGGCGCATTAACCGGTTACGGTGGCGGTATCTGGCGAAAGAAAAAATTACTGGAACTGGAAAAATTAAACCTGGAAGAAAATCATAAACTTAATTAAGATTCACCTTTCATTTCTATTTTGGAGATAT
>JACCYQ010000124.1 GCA_013696395.1 Chitinophagaceae bacterium | reverse complement strand
TTTTAGAGCAGGCTGAAACCATTCATCAATTGGAAAATTATATTCATTCTAACGTATAAGATCGATTTTACTTACTAAATCCATTAAAATGTAAAGCGAAGCCCCGTAAGGCTTCGCTTTATTTTATTCATCATTATTTCAAATTAAAATTTAGTGCTCAGGTTTCTTTTTCTTTTGCCTTCACCACTACCAAATCCTTCATTTCAACCTGCATAGGTAATAATCCAATTTTAACTATCGCCCTCTTCCCTCTTAATTCAATTACTTCGCCAACCTGGTGATTGCGTTTCATTTTTACCTGGTCGCCAATTTTAATTTCTCCGCCCACTTCTTCAAATTTAGAATCCAATTTCTTTTGCATGCGGCTCACTTTCTTTTGATCATTCTTCTTGAACAAAAGATTCTCCATTTCCCTGATCACCTTTTGTTTATTTTCTTCCTTTCTCCACACAACGGTCAATTGCTTCAATTTTCGCTCCATATCCTTTAGGTATGCCAATTGATCTTCTTTGAATTTATTTTGTTGTTTTAATATTTCCACTTGTTGACGATGTTTTTCCTTATCCAGCGTTTTTTCTAATTCAGATTTTAGTTCCTCATTCTTTTTTAACAACAGGCTTAATTCTTTTTTTTGTGTTTCAATCAAATCGAGATCCTGTTCCGTTTTATTTAATAATTTATCCAGGCTGAAATGTTCTTCATCAACCATTTTCCTGGCCCGGCTGATCAAAGCTGGTGGTAAACCGATTCTTTCCGCAATTGAAAATGTATAGGAACTGCCTGGCTTACCCACCACCAGTTTATAAAGCGGTAAAAGATTTTTTTCATCAAAAGCCATGGCTCCATTAATGATACCCGGCGTTTTATTGGCCATTACTTTCAGGTTCAGGTAGTGCGTAGTTACGATACCATAAGCGTGTTTACGGGCCAGTTCTTCCAATATAACTTCGGCAAATGCTCCACCTAAATTCGGATCACTCCCACTTCCCAATTCATCAATAAAAAATAATGTTCTTCCATTTGCATTTTCCATAAAATGCTTCATATTCAACAGATGACTGCTGTATGTACTCAGTTCAAATTCCAGGCTTTGCGTATCCCCAATGTGAATCATCAGTTGTTTAAATATACCGAACATGGAAGAAGGATGCACAGGCACCAGTAAACCGCTCTGGACCATCATTTGCAGCAAGCCAACTGTTTTTAAAGTAACCGTTTTACCGCCTGCATTGGGACCACTTATAAGGAGAATGCGTTTTTTATCATCCAGGGTAACGGTAATGGGTAATGTTTTTTTACCCAGTTTACGATTGTATAAATAAAGTAAAGGGTGACACGCATTAACCAGCTGCACGTGTGCCGTATCGGTCAGTAATGGAAAATCACCATTTATTTCAAGAGCCAGTTTTGCTTTGGCATTTATAAAATCATATTCACCGATTACAGCATGCCAACCATGAAGTAAGTTTGCAAATGCGGATAATTTTCTAGTCAATTCCCTAAGCAACCGGTAAACTTCTTTACGTTCCTCATTTTCCAGTTCAAATATATCATTATTGAGTTCTATTGTTTCTTCGGGCTCAATAAAAGTGGTTTTCCGGCTATCGCTTTCCCCATGTAAAATTCCCTTTACCATTCTTTTCTGTTCGGCAAAAACTGCCATTACCCGTCGACCATTCATGAAACTTTCTTCTATATCGGCCAGGTAACCTTGCTTGTTTAATTTGCCAATCAACTTGTCAAACATCCGCCGCAAATCGTTCCGCTTTTTATAAAGTCCCATCCGGATATTGCGTAATTCCGGTGAAGCACTGTCCACAACCTGTCCAATATCATCGATCACATCGTGGATCAATTCCAATATTTTTTTTTCGTAAACAGTGTTTTTTATTACCAGCGCTAATGCCGGATAAGCAATTTTTCTTTCGGCATTGAACCAACGAAATATTTTCTCAGTACTTTCTGCGAGTTTCCGAACCTGGATCAGTTCACTACCCATTAGTACGGCCCCGGGAATACCAAGCAGCTTTAATTCTTTTGAAAGATTTAAAACATGATCATTGGGGAAATAAGTTCCATGTTGTGCCAGTTGGCGGTATTCGTATGTTTGCCTGAGTTCAGTTTCAATAAATTCTTTTTTGGTATGTATTCGTAGATTACCGGCCCGGGATTTTGCAAATTCTCCCTGGCAATGGTTAACCAGTAAATCTTTAACTTTTTCAAACTCAAGTTGCACTGCGGCCGATGCAGGAAATAATTTCATGCTTTACAGAATATATATTGGTCTGCGAATTTCGTTTTTTATAACGTTTAGTTATATTGCCATGTGAATGATACTTGTTAACGATTGCTTAAATGCAAAACATAAGGATCATCCTTAACAATATGTACAAAACAAACATACTTAACTTGCACCGTATTTGCTTTTTAACAAGCCAGTGAAAAAAGAAATGATATGACTTTTTTAAACATTATTACCATATTTACGCTATTGGGGAGTTTTTTCTCCTGTGCGCAAACAGAATCGGCGGGTAAAAGTATTACATCATCATTAAATGCAGGTCCAGATATGTCATCAACTAAATATGAGATTGCCACTTTTGGCACCGGTTGTTTCTGGTGTACCGAAGCCCTTTTTGACCAATTGAATGGCGTGGAAAAAGCAGTTTCAGGGTATAGCGGCGGTGATACGGAAGATCCTACTTACAAAGAAGTTACCGGTGGTGAAACCGGACATGCAGAATGTATTCAAATTACCTATGACCCGGAAAAAATAAGTTTTGATGAATTGCTTGAAATATTCTGGCAGGTACATGATCCTACCACGCTAAACAGGCAAGGTGCGGATATTGGAACACAATATAGAAGCGTTATTTTCTATCATACTGATGAACAAAAACAAAAAGCAGAAAATTATAAAAAAGAACTGGATAAAAGCGGGGCATTCAGCGCTCCCATTGTAACAGAGATTGCTTCTGCATCCACATTTTTTATTGCGGAAAATTATCACCAGGAATATTATGAACTTAATAAAAACACCAACCCATACTGTGCAATGGTAATAAGACCAAAACTCGATAAATTCAGAAAAGTCTTTAAGGATAAACTTAAACATTAATCTTATAATAAAAATAGTCCCCGGCAACTGCAGCCGGGGATTTTTTTATTTAATACATTAGCTCATCATTTTCAGGAAAAATTTATTTATCAACCAGTATTTATAAATAATAAAGTCATTGAAACAATTTGTAAATATATTATTGACAGCTGTATTGATTTGTTTTTTCCAGGCGGGTTGCAGCCAGCCTCTTCACCAAAAAAATGTATTCAGCAAACAGGATACTTTACGCGGAAGCATTACTCCCGAAAGAGCATGGTGGGATGTTTTGCATTATAACATCACCGTTGAACCTGACTTTGCATCAAAAACAATAAAAGGTAAAAATATTATTTCCTTCCAGATACTTGAAGAATCTGATTTACCCATGCAAATAGATTTGCAATATCCAATGCTGATTGATTCCATCTGGATTGATGAAATATTCGTAGACAAAAAACCCGCATATACTTCAGATCTCAGTAAAAATTTTCATTTCATACAGACACCAGCTTTCAAAAAAGGAAGCAGGCATACCCTCAAAATCAGTTTTCATGGCATTCCAAAAGAAGCTTTAAACCCACCATGGGATGGCGGTTGGATCTGGGAAAAAGACGAACAAAACAGGCCATGGATGAGTGTTGCCTGCCAGGGGTTGGGTGCCAGTGTTTGGTATCCTTGCAAGGATCATCAAAGTGATGAACCTGACTTGGGCGCTACATTATCTATTCGCTCAGAAAAGGATTTGGTGGCAGTTGGAAATGGTAAACTGAAAGAAAAAATTATTCATGACGATCAAACGATCACATGGGTTTGGGATGTAAAAAATCCCATTAACAATTATAATATCGTTCCATATATTGGTAGTTATGTACAAATTGAAGATGATTATACAGGTGAAACAGGGAAAAATCTTTCATTAAATTATTGGGTATTGGATTATAACAAATCAAAAGCCGAAAAACAATTTGAACAAGTTAAACCCATGTTGAATTGTTTTGAAAACTGGTTTGGCCCTTATCCTTTTTATGATGATGGATTTAAATTGGTTGAATCTCCGCATCTGGGAATGGAACATCAAAGCGCCATTGCATATGGTAATGGATACATGAATGGCTATCGCGGCCGCGATCTTTCACAAACTGGTTGGGGGAAAAATTGGGATTTTATTTTAGTACATGAAAGCGGTCATGAATGGTTTGGAAATAATATTACAACCCGGGATATTGCTGATATGTGGGTACATGAAGGATTTACAAGCTATTCAGAAACACTATTAACAGAATGCTTGTTTGGCAAAAAAGCAGCGAATGAATATGTGCAGGGAATCAGGTTATTAATTAATAATGATAAACCAATCATCGCTGCATATAATGTTCACCAGGAAGGCAGCGGCGATATGTATTATAAAGGATCGAACCTGGTACATTTGATAAGACAGATTATCAATGATGATACTTTATTTAAAAGTATTACCCGCAATCTAAATAAAACATTTTATCACCAAACCGTTAGCAGCGCTGAAATTGAAAAATTCATTATTAAAAAATCGGGTATTGATTTTTCAAAAATTTTTGATCAATATCTAAGAACAACTGATGTCCCGGTTTTAGAATATAAAATTGAAAAACAAAAAATAAAATATCGTTGGGTCAATACCGTTAAAGATTTTAATTTAAAAATTAAAGTAGATACAGGAAAAGAAACCTGGCTGACTCCTTCATCATCCTGGCAGGTAATGGATGCCGGTGCTGATTATGACGGTGAAAAATTCAAAGTTGATCAGAATTTTTATATCCAGGTAAAACAAAAAAAATAACGACGACACCCCTATTACCAGTCATTAAACCTTTCCCTATCTTTATTACATGAGCAACATCAGGAGGCAAACCATTATTTCATCTTTGTTGATTTATGTGGGTTTTGCATTTGGTGCTTTAAATACTTACCTCTTTACAAGGCAAGGCATATTTACCCCTGAAGAATATGGGCTAACAAGAGCGATTATCGTTATTGGGCAATTTTTTTATGGTTTTGCAGGTTTTGGATTATCAGCTGTCATTTACAAATTTTATCCATATTATAAAGACAATCTACCTGATAATAAGAATGATCTGCTTACTCTTTCACTTTTAACAGCCACACTGGGTTTTATTCTGACTATTACCGGTGCTATCATTTTTGAACCACTGGTTGTCCGGAAATTCATTGCCAATTCACCAATGATCGTCCGTTATTATTATTGGATATTCCCATTCACTTTTTTCCTGCTTTTTTTCTCTATTCTTGAATCCTATGCCTGGAGCCTTCAAAAAACGATTATCCCTAATTTTTTAAAAGAAGCGGGGTTCCGTGTTTCCACAACCCTTCTCATTATTGTATTCATTTTAACCGGCAAAAATTTTGATCTTTTTATACGGCTGTTTTCTTTATTATATGCTGTCAGTTTTTTCGGATTGCTTTTCTATATCATCCGGATGAAGAAATTAAATATCGTGACGGAGGTAAGCCGGGTAACAAAAAAATTCAAGAAAAAGATATTTACATTAATGGGATTTGTGTATGGTGGATCTGTGATCAATATAACTGCACAGAGCATAGATATTGCCGCTATTGCCAGTTTCAGGGGATTGAGATATGCAGCGGTTTTTGATTTCGGTACTTACGTAGCCAATGTTTTACAAGTTCCGCAACGAAGTATGATATCCATAAGTATTCCCGTACTAAGCCGTGCCTGGAAGGATAAAGATTTTGTTACGATCAAAAGGATATATACCCGCTCCAGCATTAACCTGTTATTGATTTCTTTGTTTGCTTTCAGCCTGATCTGGTTAAACTATAATGATTTAGTGCGTTCCTTAAACTTGAATCCAATCTATGAACAGGGAAAATGGGTTGTATTTTTTTTAGGATTAAGAAATATTGTGGATATGGGCAGCGGCGTTAACGGCCAGATCATTGGCACATCAACATACTGGCGATTTGATTTTATCAGCGGAATGATATTATTGGTAATTGCTGTACCCCTGAATATAATTCTTGTAAAAGAATATGGTATAATCGGTGCCGCCTGGTCGGGATTAGGGTCATACATTATTTATAACAGTATTCGGATTTATTTTTTATGGAATAAATTCCAGATGCAGCCTTTTACACATAAAACAATCATTGCACTGGTCCATGCAATTATCATTTTTGCAATTGCTTATTTTCTTTTCAAAAACATGGAAAACTGGATGGGTATCATATTCAGAAGTGCTGTATTTATAATTCTTTACCTGCCTACAGCTTATTGGTTAAAAATATCACCTGATATTATACCGCTGTATGAAATTGTTCGTAATAAAATTTGGAGAAAATAATCACATTAAGGCATGTAGGAAAACAGAAATCAGGGATTTACATCAGCATTTTTAGATACACGTCCAACAGATATCAATCGTGTAACCCAAAAAGGCTCAAACATATCACTGATAATAACACCTGAAGATGATGATGCATGAACAAATTTATTATTCTGAAGATAAACACCTACATGCGAAACACCACCCGTTGTATTAAAGAATAAAAGATCTCCTTCTTCGAGTTCCGTACGGGAAATCCTTTTAGCTTCTTTATATTGTTCCCTTGCTGTCCTGGGAAGCATCGTGCCATACATGGATATAAAAAAGGTTTGAACAAAGGCGGAACAATCGATACATTTTTTTGAACTGCCTCCATAGCAATAGGGCGTTCCGTACCAGGTATCAATATATTCGTACATTTTCGTGCTTTGAACCTGCTCTATTTCCGTATTTAACAATAAAGAATATTTTATCTGGATAGCGGAAGAACTTTCAATATCCGGTGAAACATTATAATTGGCGGCAGAAGGACCGGAAGATTTAACATACCGGGTAACCGTAAACTTTTTTTCCGTTTTTACTTCTGTAACAGAAGATTCTGGTATCAGTGTTATATCGTCAATAAACTTAACCTGTTTATTTTTAGTGGCAGAAATATTTCCAGGTTCTTCTTTTGACAGGTTCAGCGGCTTTATACTACTGCAACTCGCCATTACAAACAAGAAGGTTATAGCAAGAAGGTTAGTTCTGGTCATAACGCGGTATTTATAAGGTTTTATCAAAATGGGCAAAGTTAATGAATGGTTTATAGGTTGTGGATATTAATTGAACGAAATTTGGCGTTTCAAATTGCCTTTGTTGTTTATTTGCTTTTCCACATTTCACCAGCCGATAGATACCCCTAAGATATGAAATTTTCTCACTTACATGTACATACGCAATATTCCTTACTGGATGGCGCCGCCCCGATCAAAAGTCTCTATGAAAAAGCTATGACTGATGGTATGCCAGCCCTTGCTATCTCGGATCATGGAAATATGTTCGGAGTATTTTCATTTGTTGCAGAAGCCCATAAACATAAGGATGCTAATGGAAACGTTAAGGTAAAACCGGTAGTGGGGTGCGAATTTTATATGACCGCAGATCGTCATAAAAAAAATTTTACGAAGAGCGACCGCGATCCAAGATTTCACCAGATACTCTTGGCAAAAAATAATATTGGTTATCGCAATCTTACAAAATTATCATCACTGGGGTACCTGGAAGGTTTATACGGCAAATATCCTCGTATAGACAAGGAATTGATCCTTCAATATCATGAAGGATTGATAGCTACGACTTGCTGTTTGGGGGCTTTGGTACCGCAGGCTATTTTAAAAAAATCAGAATCGGAAGCTGAAGCTGAATTCAAATGGTGGCTGGATATTTTTGGAACAGATTATTATGTAGAATTACAACGTCACGGAATTAAAGACCAGGATAAGGTCAATGAAGTTTTGGTTAAATTTGCCCGAAAATATAACGTTAAGATTATAGCCAGTAATGATTCACATTATGTAGATCAGAGTGATTTTAATGCGCATGATATTTTACTGTGCATAAATACAGGAGAAAAACTTTCTACAGAAGCTAACCGGGAATTTTCTGATGATGACCTCAATGAAAAAGGAAAACGTTTTGGATTTGCCAATGACCAGTTTTATTTTAAGAGCACGTCAGAAATGACGAAAATATTTGATGACCTTCCTGATGCTATTGACAACACTAATGAAATAGTGGATAAAGTGGAATTACTGGATCTTAAAAAAGAGATTCTCTTACCTGCTTTTCCAACACCCAAGGAATTCCAGGTACATACTATTTCAGAAACGATTGGCAAAAATGTAATCAGCCCGGAATCAAATAACCAATGGGAATATTTAAAACATTTAACCTACCTGGGTGCCAAAGAAAGATACAGCGATCTGACACCGGAAATTCAGGAACGGATAGATTTTGAATTATTCACCATCAAAACAATGGGTTTTGCCGGATATTTTTTAATAGTCAGTGATTTTATAAAAGCAGGTCGGGATCTGGGTGTTTTTGTAGGCCCTGGACGTGGATCTGCAGCCGGAAGTGTGGTGGCTTATTGCATCAGGATCACCAACATCGATCCGATGAAGTATAATTTACTTTTTGAACGTTTTCTGAATCCCGATCGTAAATCAATGCCGGATATTGATACGGATTTTGATGATGAAGGAAGACAAAAAGTAATAGATTATGTTGTTGAAAAATATGGAAAAAACCAGGTAGCTCAAATTGTAACTTATGGTACGATGGCAGCGAAAATGAGCATCAAAGATGTTGCACGGGTAATGGACCTTCCATTGCCTGAATCAAATATGCTGGCTAAACTGGTTCCTGACAGACCGGGTGTAACACTCAAAAGAGTTTTGAAAGCGCCCCTCACCGGTGAAAAAAGTTTATCAGAACAAGAAGGATTAGGTGCAGAGGACCTGGATAATGTAAAAAAACTTCGCGCTATTTACGATGATGATACAACCATACTTGGCAAGATTCTTCATGAAGCAGAGAGGCTGGAAGGTTCCGTACGCAGTACAGGATTACATGCCGCCGGAATAATCATTGCACCTAAAGACCTCACTGAACTGATCCCTGTTTGTATAGCTAAAGATTCTGATCTGTGGGTTACACAGATTGAAGGAAGCATCATTGAAGATGCCGGTGTTATTAAGATGGATTTTTTGGGGTTAAAAACACTTACCATCATTAAGAATGCCCTGGCTCTTATAAAAATGAATCATGGCGTAGAAATAGATATAGATACTATCCAGCTCGAAGATGAAAAAACATTTCAATTATATCAGCATGGTGATACTAATGCAACGTTCCAGTTTGAAAGTGCGGGAATGCAAAAACACCTGCGTGAATTAAAACCCGATAAGTTCGATGATCTTATTGCGATGAATGCATTGTATCGCCCCGGCCCCATGGCATACATACCAAATTATTGTGCACGTAAGCATGGCCGTGAGGATGTACAATATGACCTGCCGGAGATGGCTGAAATTTTACAGGAAACTTATGGTATTACTGTTTACCAGGAACAGGTGATGTTGCTGGCGCAGAAAATAGGCAATTTCAGCAAAGGCGATGCCGATGTATTGCGCAAAGCAATGGGTAAAAAAAATAAAAGTGTACTGGATAAAATGAAATCGCAGTTTATGGAGGGCGCCAAATCAAATGGGCATCCTGCGAATAAACTGGAAAAGGTTTGGAGTGACTGGGAATCTTTTGCTCAATATGCTTTCAATAAATCTCACTCCACCTGTTATGCTTTCGTTGCATATCAAACGGCTTATCTTAAAGCGCATTACCCCAGTGAATATATGGCCGCTGTGTTGAATAATGCCGGCAATATTGAAAAAATCACATTCTTTATGGAGGAATGTAAACGCATGGGTCTTAAAGTACTTGGACCGGATATTAACGAATCATTGAAGGGTTTTGTGGTTAACAAAAAAGGTGAGATCCGTTTTGGTTTAGGAGGATTAAAAGGGGTTGGTGAAGCTGCCATTGACAGCATTATTGAGGAAAAAGCAAAAAATGGTCCTTTTACCGAAGTCTTTGATTTTATCAAACGGGTTAACCAACGAACCGTTAACAAGAAAACATTGGAGAGCCTGGTGTATGCAGGTGCTTTTGATTGCTTTGGCGACATGCACCGCGCCAGGTATTTTCAAACCGTTGCCGGAGAAAATATTAATGTACTTGAAAAGATCATTCGCTTTGGAAATATCTATCAGGCACAAACCACGCAGGCTACCAACACCTTATTTGGAGAGTTGCCTATGGTGATGGAGATACAGGCGCCCAAAATTCCGGATTGTTTACCCTGGTCCCTTACCGAACTTCTGGAACATGAAAAAGAGGTAACCGGTATTTTCCTAAGTGGCCATCCATTAGATCATCACACATTTGAAATAAAACATTATGGTATAACGCCCATCAGCGAATACCTTGCATATAAGGAAAGTATTTCACCCAATTCAAATCCTAATCGAAATTTCAGAATACTTGCTTTGGTTTCAGATGCACAACATCGATTATCCCGGCAGGGGAAAAAATTCGGATCTTTTACTGTAGAAGATTTCAGTGGTAAAATGGAAATCGTTTTATTTAGTGAAGATTACCTGAAATTTCATAACTACCTGGAAGCCGGCAATTCCATATTTATCAATGGCTGCCTGAAACAACGTTACAACAGCGGTGAATATGAATTTAAAGTTCAATCCATTTCCCTGGCAGAAACCATTAAAAAAATACTCACTAAGCAAGTTCAAATTGATTTACACCCTTCCGTGGTTGATGAAGATTTCCTGTCTTTCTTTGAACAGAATGTTAAAGATCATCCGGGCAAAGCAGCATTGCGTTTTAATTTGATTACACCGGAGAACCATTCCAGGATAAGTTTGTTAACCATAAGTGAAGGCTTTGAAATGAATGACGAAATGGCTGAATTCCTTGAAAAACATCCTGCCTTATCTGTCCAGGTTTTGTCCAATTAAGACAAATGAATGACAAGCAAGCAGGCCTGGTTTTTGGACATAAATTTGCAAGACATTGCTCATTAAAAGTAATTTTATCACAAACAATAATATAATCATGGCAAAAGAATTCACAGATGCAAATTTTCAGACAGAAGTATTATCATCCGATAAATTAACCGTAGTAGATTTTTGGGCAGAATGGTGTGGACCATGTCGTGCCATCGGACCGGTGATTGAAGAGTTATCAAAGGAATATGACGGTAAGGTTAATGTTGGTAAAGTGAATGTTGATAATAATCCACAAATCAGCATGAATTACGGAATTACAAGTATTCCTGCTATTCTTTTCATTAAAAATGGTGAAGTGGTTGACAAACTGGTAGGGGCTCAGCCAAAAAGTAATTTTGTGAAAAAAATTGAATCACACATGGCTTTACAATCTTAATCCATAAAAAATACAAAAAAGCCCCATTAGCATGTAAATGCTGATGGGGTTTTTTATTAGATAACGCAATGGAAAAAGGTTATAAAAAATGAATTTGAATTGTTAAAAACTTTTTACGATTTAATCCAAATTTCAAAAGTTCTTTATAAAATTCAAATTTCAAATTTCGCGCATGCCAAATCTTTAAAGTATTATCTTGCCGCACAAATAAATTCGCATGACCCCCGCTGTTGATAATATACTGAGAGGCTTTTTAGGTATCGGTTTCCTGCTTACTGTTTGTTTTTTATTAAGCAATAATCGCAGGATGATTACCTGGCGCTTAGTGATCATAGGGTTAACATTGCAGATTGTCATTGCACTCAGTATTATCCATTTACCTGGTGTTTCAATTTTTTTTGATTTTATCGCAAAAGCTTTTGTGAAAGTGATCAATTTAGGTAAAGATGGCGCAAGATTTCTTTTTGGACCATTGGTAGATTCTTCACAAAGCTGGGGATTCATTTTCGCCATTCAGGCGCTCCCCAACATTATATTTTTCGCAGCACTTTCCGCAGTTCTGTATTATTTCAACATCCTTCAAAAAATTGTATTTGTGTTTGCATGGATGCTTTCTAAATTAGGTGTAAGTGGCCCGGAAAGTATTTCCGCCGCCGCGAATGTCTTTTTGGGTCAAACAGAAGCGCCGTTATTAGTGAAACCTTACCTGGAAAAAATGAAGAAAAGCGAATTACTATGCATCATGGTAGGTGGAATGGCAACAACAGCAGGAAGTGTACTGGGTGTGTATGTTACGATGCTGGGAGGTAATGATGTTGCAGAGCAACAGAAATATGCCAAATTATTATTGATGGCATCTATCATGGCGGCACCTGCAGCTATCCTGGTTTCTAAAATTCTATTCCCTGACCCTGATCCAAGAAATGTTTCAACCGAATTGCAGGTATCTAAAGAAAAAATTGGTTCCAACCTGTTGGATGCTATTTCAAATGGTACAACAGATGGTTTAAAATTAGCAGTGAATGTGGGTGCCATGCTGATCGCATTTATTGCTTTAATAGCTGTGGCCAATGGTATTTTAGGATATATTGGTAGCGTTACATCCCTCAATGATGTGATAGCATCAGGTACCAATGGAAGGTTCAATAGTTTATCATTTCAATTTTTGATGGGTTATGCATTTGCACCCGTATCCTGGTTAATTGGAGTTAACATGGTAGATATAACCCTGTTTGGTCAATTATTGGGTGAAAAAGCCATTCTCAATGAATTTGTTGCTTACATGTCATTAGGTACTATGAAAGCAACGGGAGTTATCAGTGATCCCAAAACGCTTATTATGGCCAGTTTTGCACTTTGTGGTTTTGCTAATTTTTCTTCTATTGGCATACAGATAGGTGGCATAGGTGCCCTGGCCCCAAACCAGCGTAAAAATCTGACACAATTAGGTATCAAAGCATTAATAGGCGGAACCATCGCCTGTTTAATGACAGCCACCATTGCAGGGGCTTTATTCTAGCCAATTGCTCACGCTGATTTCTTATTTTTGCATGTGAAATGGCCGTCCCCATATCTTAAAACCCCTTCATTGAATAAAATATTTAATTATTCCCTTTTAAGTTTTATTCTCCTCACTATTTGCCATTTGGCTACAGCGCAAAAAAATAATCCAGGTTATCAGCGATGTTACACAATGGAAGCTATTGAACAAAGATTAGAAAAGGATCCGGCATTCAAAGCAAGATTTGAGCAAGGGAAAAGGGATTATCAATTCTCAACCCAAAAGAATGAAACATTTAATACACTGAGTTATGAAGCCTTGGGTATAACCGTTATCATCCCTGTGGTGGTTCACATTGTGTTAAATGATCCTACGATTGTAACTGATGATGATGTGAATTATTTTATACAAAGGTTGAATGAAGATTTTTCCGGGCTAAACGCAGATAGTACTAATGCACCTGAATTTTATGATAAAAGGGGTCATTCTCTGATCCGGTTTACACTTGCTCGCAGAGATCCTCAAGGCATTTTCACAACTGGCATTGAAAGAAAAAATGGCGATATCAATATAGGAATTAGTGAGCCACAGGCAATTAAGAATAGTGCAGCAGGTGGATTAAGTTCATGGCCTTCGTCAGACTACTACAATATCTGGATTGGAAAAGGCCCCGAAGGAGTTATAGGAATAGCACCTGAGATTGGACCCGGATCTGCGGAATCAGATGGTGTTTGCATTGACTATAGGGTATTTACAAATAACAGTTGCTATGCTAATCCTCTGTATAACCTTTCACGTACAGCAGTACACGAAATTGGGCATAACCTGGGTTTATATCATATTTTTCATGGAGGATGCAACCTTTCATCAGATTTTGGACAGCTAACCACACCCGGAATTTCTCTGCCTGTAGAATTACTTGATCCGGCAGATGATACTCCCAATCAACTGGAATCAACGAATGGTTGTCCTTCCGGTAACATTAGCTCGGGCTGTACTGTTTCACCCAATCCACCAGGAAAAATGTACCAGAATTTTATGGATTATACAGATGATGCATGCTATTCCATGTTTACGAAAGGTCAGGTGGAAAGAATGCATTGGGTAATTCTGAACGCCCGGGTTGGTTACCTCACAAGTATGGGTAATATTCCACCTGTTACCGCCCCGGTTAATGATGCTGAATTAACAGCGGTGATCAACCCTGGAGGATCGGAAAATATTTCGGGTAATTGTCTCAGTTATACTATTCCCTCCTGCCCTGGCACCATTAATCCAAGGGTAAGAGTTACGAATCGTGGGATAAATAATCTGCTCAGTATTACTGTAGGACTTCAATTGAATAATGAAGACCCTGTAATGAAGTCGTTTAATATCAACCTGGGTTATGGCGAAAGTGCCGTTTTACCACTTGATGCCATTGATCTTGATTACGGAAATAATGCATTGAAATTTTTTACTAATGCCCCGAATAATGGCATTGACCAGCAAATGGCCAACGATACATTGGTAAAGATGATAGAAATTCTTTCCCCGGTTACAGGTGTATTAATTGAAGGTTTTGAATCACCAACTTTTCCACCTGCCGGCTGGACCATCAGAAATACAGATGGAGATGCTACCTGGAAAAGAAACTTTTATGGGAATAACAGTAATGCATCAGCGTTTTTTGACAATTTTAATTATGATAAAGCCGGTGAAACAGACGACCTGGTTTCTTTACCATTGAATACCATATCACTCGATTCCCTGGTCCTGACATTTGACCTTGCCCATAAAGATTATCCAGGTGCAAAGGATAAGTTAACCATCCTGGTAACCGGTGATTGTGGTCAAAGTTATACGATCGTTTATACCAAATCTGGGTCCGATCTGTCAACGGCGGGTTCTTCAACTTCGGAGTATACATCGCCTTCACCTGCTGACTGGCGGCGGGAAAGAATCGCCATTGGCGGTTCAGTACTCAATGCCGGACAATTGCAGATTGTATTCCGGAATGAAAATGATTTTGGCAATAATATTTTCATTGATAATATCCAGATAGAACCGATAAAACTGGTTGACAGAGATCTGCAACTGCTATTAATTAATCAACCCGGTAATGTTATTTGTGATGGAAAAATCACTCCATCCATACTGGTTAAAAATGCCGGTTCTAAAACAATTACAGGATTCAAAATGGGATATCGCCTTGGCATTGAAAATGTTATATCAAATGAATTTACCGGAATTAACCTAAGTTCTGGACAAACGATGTTAGTTAACTTTTCAACTGGCAATATGATCGCGGGTCAGAACCAGTTAACTGTGTTTTCTTATGATCTGGTGACAACAGGTGGTAACGGGGATGAACAACTGCAAAATGATACACTCTCTATGCAGATTGGAGTGGCAGGTTCCATCGAGGCCCCGTTTGTTGAAGGATTTGAATCTTTTTTGTTTCCTCCTGCAGGTTGGGCAATCGGAAATTATGACGATCAAATAACATGGCAAAGTGCCCTGGCAGGAAGTACAGGATCGTATTCTGCCATGATCCGCAATTTCAATTATCCTTTAACTGGGGCCATAGATGAATTGTATACCCCGGTAATAAATTACAATAACATCGATTCTTTATTTTTAAAATTTGATGTAGCGGCATCCCCCAGCGGATTGGACCATAAGGATACCCTGGAAGTTTTAATAACCCGTGATTGCGGAGTCAGCTATACTTCTGTTTATAAAAAATGGGGCACCAGCCTTCAAACGGTAACTGAATTTCAAACAAGTGAATTTCAACCAACCCCTCAACAATGGAGAACAGATTCTATTAACCTGACACAGTTTGCATCACAATCTCCAATGCAAATTGTTTTCAGAAACATCAATAGGAACAGGAACAATATTTATTTGGATAACATAAAAATTCAAACAATCACTTTACCAGCCCGCTTAAAGCAGGAAGGCTTATTATTAATGCCTAATCCTTTCCAAAATTCTTTTACGATCTGGCATTACAAGCAGCCATCGAACCTGCAATTCATTTCCGTTTACAATACAACTGGTCAACATGTATGGAAAAAAGAATTTAACAACAATGCCGGCACAAATATTTTGATAGATCTGACAGGTAAACCTGCAGGCATGTATATAATACAATTGGGTTATAAAGACCCGGGTAAAAATACATCCCACAAAGTGATTAAAAATTGACAAATGCCATGTCACATAAATCGTTATCGTTAGGCATAACACTTAATTTTGCAGCATGAATAATCAAGTTCTTGAAATACTCACCAACCATTCGATTCCCGATAAATTAAAAATAATTGCTGAGAAAGTGATGGATGGAGAAAGAATCTCCGATGACGATGCATTACTGTTATTTGAAAAAGCGAGTCTCCCCTTTGTAGGCACCCTGGCCAATCTTATTCGTGAAAATTTGCACGGTCACAAAACGTACTTCAATAGGAATTTCCATATTGAACCAACCAATGTTTGCGTTTTCTCCTGCAACTTCTGTTCTTATTCAAGAATATATGCCCACCGCGACGAAGGTTGGGAACTTAGTTTGCAACAGATGCTTGATATCGTTCATAATTATGATGGCAAACCGGTAACCGAAGTTCATATCGTTGGCGGCGTACATCCCAAAATGAACCTGGAATTTTTCATGGAATTATTACGAAAAATAAAACAACTGCGTCCCGATTTGCACATCAAAGGATTTACGGCAGTAGAGTTGGATTACATGTTTCGTAAAGCAAAAGTTTCTATACAAGAAGGATTGAAAATGATGAAAGATGCAGGACTGGATTCATTGCCTGGCGGAGGTGCAGAGATTTTCGATCATAACATACGGCAACAAATAAGCGCAGATAAGGTGGACGGTGTAGGATGGTTAGCCATTCATGAAGCCGCTCATAACCTGGGAATGCATACCAATGCCACCATGCTATACGGTCATATCGAAAACTATACGCATCGCATAGATCACATGTCAAAACTCAGGACACTGCAGGATAAAACAAATGGTTTCAATACTTTCATTCCTTTAAAATTCCGGAATGCTAATAATGATATGAGTGATGTGAAAGAATCTACTTTGGTAGAGGACATGAAAATGTATGCCATTGCCCGTATTTACCTCGATAATTTTACTCATCTTAAGGCGTACTGGCCAATGCTTGGGCGCGATAATGCACAGCTTTCATTATCCTTTGGCGTCAATGATATTGATGGTACTATCGATGACACCACAAAAATTTATTCCATGGCAGGCAGCGAAGAACAAACCCCTGCAATGACCACCGCCCAATTAGTAACATTGATAAAACAAGCACGCCGCCAACCTATAGAAAGAGGAACACTTTACAACGAGATCAGGGATTACAGTGACATAGGACTTGAAGAGATAGAAGCAAATCCTTTGTTGAATTAATTATACAGTTATTCAATTTGTGATTTTTTTACTCTGGTAACATACAAGCAAACCTCCTACAGGCCCATTTTATTTATTTTTATAGAAGGTTCGCCACCCACCTTACGATAGTGATTCAGTTTAAATTTTTTTTATTGATTAGTAAGTTTTTGCGAAATTTAAAACGCAGTCATCTATGTTTTAAAAATTGGTAGTATTCTGAAATCAATTTTTAATAATAAATTTAGTACCCATTACCGGCCATAATTTTCAATCCCGTTTTTTTCCAGGGCCAGGTTATTTGTGTAAACTAAAAAAAAATTCACAATGACAAACAATACAACAACGCTTCCGCATGTATCAACCAATATCTTTTTCCTGATGGTGGACTGGAAACCACATTAATTTTTCTGGAAGGTTTTGAACTCCCTTGCTTTGCAGCTTTTGATTTATTGAAAGATGATAAAGGCTCGGATGCAATCAGAAATTATTATAAACGGTATTTAAAAATCGCGAAGGATTTTAATATCGGTTTCATCTTAGAAAGCCCTACCTGGCGAGCCAATCCCGATTGGATTGAAAAAATTGGGTACCCGGACTCCGCCATATCCGAAATCAATGAAAAAGCTATTCAACTCATGGTTGAATTGAAAGATGAATTTAAAAATGATTTAAACAATATAATCATCAGTGGTTGTATCGGTCCCCGTGGCGATGGGTATAAAGCTGAAAATAAAATGACCGTCGAAGATGCTCAGAAATATCATTCAACGCAAATGAAAATTTTCAGCCAAACACCTGTTGATATGGTTTCCGCTATTACCATGAATTATGCTGAAGAAGCCATTGGTATTGTTCGTGCTGCAAATGTTGTACATATACCTGTAGTTATTTCTTTTACCGTTGAAACGAATGGTAAATTACCAGATGGGATGGGTTTAAAGGAAGCCATTGAACAAATTGATTCAATGGTTGAAGAACCTCCAATTTATTTTATGATTAATTGCGCCCATCCAACTCACTTTATAAAAGAATTACAGGATGGGCAAAATGAGCAATGGATTAAAAGGGTCAGGGGAATCAGAGCGAATGCTTCTTGTAAAAGTCATGCGGAATTAGATGAGGCCACAGAATTAGACAGGGGAAATCCGCAGGAATTCGGTAATGAGCATAAGGAAATGAAAAATAAATTTAACCACTTAAATGTATTTGGTGGGTGCTGTGGTACTGATGAAGAACATGTTGTTCAGATTATACAGCAAATCAAAACCGCATGATACAGAACGGAGCATAACTATTTTTTAAAAATCATCAGGCAAATGGCGGACCACCATTTCTAATTTTCTTCTATCATTCACCTGCCCCGGCTTATATCATAAGTTCTATTGACATTAATCATCATCCCCAGGCAATAGAATTTGTATATTTAATTTATTGCAAAGTATGTTGGTTATCATTGAGAGCTCAGATAGGAGTTGCTCGTTTGCCAATTGACCCATTTTCATATTAATTGACATTAGCGAATGAGGACCTGTTTACTGCTTCACCGCGAGTGTTTTTTTCAGTAGACATGCTGTGGAAGCAATGGTCCGCCTTGATCCTACGATTCCTTTGACACATCCTAAATAAACACGACACAGACAGGTTGTGTTAATCCCATATACATTCCATTTAAATGGCAACACCTAACCGCAGACACATACAACAATTTTGCATGCTGCTTTTCTTGCCGTAATTTAATTAAATGGTAATGGCCGGCAATATGAATGATGTTTTGGATCAACTGGATGCAATCATCCATTGGTGTCGGCAACACCAGCACCGCAACGGTTATTTCGCGACGCTTTATAAGCGCATGACCCTTACCGTTAAACAGGGCATTGAGAACATGATATTCGATGATGGCCCGCGAATGGAAAGACTAATGGTCATTTTCGCTAATCGGTATTTGTTAGCCTGGGAATCGTATAATAACAATCAACCCTGCACCAATGCCTGGTGTGCCACTTTCGATGCCTGCCAACAAAATGACCTGGCTGTTCTGCAACATCTTTTATTGGGCATTAACACGCATATTAACCTTGACCTTGGAATTGCGTGTGCTCAAACAGTTAGGGGTGACCAGATCCATGAATTGCAACCGGATTTTGACCGCATTAATGAAGTAATCGCTTCACTGATGGAACATATGCAGACAGCGCTGGCAAATATCTGGTTCCCACTTCGCTTTTTGCAAAAGATCACGAACAATAAAGAGGAAGCCGTTTTAAATTTTAGTTTGAGTACCGCCCGTAAAACGGCCTGGGCTAACGCAATTACTTTTTCATTGCTAAATGAAAAAATGGATACTGAACATATAAATTTTGTAGATCAGAGAGTAGTGGATATTGCCAAACGCATCATCAATCCAGGTCGGAGATTACAATTTATTTTGCGCCCTGTAGTTTGGATGGAAAACAAAGATGTAAGCCGGAACATAGAGATTTTAAAAGGGTAAGTTTTAAAAACTTCTGAAAACAAAAATTTAAATACTTTCATTGCTAAAACGCTTGTTGTAGTACAAGAGTGCGACGCAAGAGAAGCTGATAGTATTTCAACAGCCGGTTACAAAAAACAAATCAACATTCACTCAGGCTCAATGGCACATTAACCGCCAGGCCTCCATCGGCAGTTTCCTTGTATTTACTGTTCATATCGAGTGCTGTATCCCACATAGTTTTAATTACACCATCAAGCGTTACTTTGGCAAAATCAGGTGTGCTTTGCATGGCTAATTGGGATGCGGTAATTGCTTTTATTGCACCCATGGTATTACGCTCTATGCATGGAATTTGTACCAGGCCCGCTATCGGATCGCAGGTCATGCCGAGATGATGCTCCATAGCAATCTCAGCAGCCATCATTGCCTGTCTCTGTGATCCTCCCATACATTCGGTAAGTGCAGCAGATGCCATGGCAGATGAAACGCCTATCTCCGCCTGACACCCACCCATAGCCGCAGAAATGGTCGCTCCTTTTTTAAAAATGCTGCCTATCTCAGCTGCCGTTGCCAAAAAAGGAATTACTTTTTCTTCTGAAATTTTTTCTTCGCCGAATATTACCATATATAACAACACAGCGGGAATAACACCGGCTGCTCCATTGGTTGGCGCCGTTACAACACGTCCGAATGCCGCGTTTTCTTCATTGACTGCCAATGCAAAACAACTAACCCAATCAAGAATATATTTAAAACTATTTCCACCTTCCCGGATCGTTTCGATCCAGGTATCAAAATCGGAATAGGTTTTACCGGTCAGCAATTTTTTATTGAGTTCAGCGGCACGGCGTTTAACAAAAAGACCACCCGGTAAATTACCATAGCTATGGCACCCGCGATAAATGCATTCTTTCATTACCCGCCAGATGTTTAAAATCCCATTATTAATCTCTGCTTCGCTTCTCCAGGCTGTTTCATTTTCCAATACTATTTCATAAATAGCCATGCCTGTTTTACGTACCCAGTGTAAAAGGTCATCGGCGGTATTAACGGGAAAAGGCAATTGCACATGATTCCCGGCCAGTTCTTGCTCACCTTCTTTGATAACGAAGCCCCCCCCAATTGAAAAATAAGTTTCAACAAGCTGCTCGCCATTGTGAAAATCTGCTGTAAAACTGAGTGCATTTGGATGAAAGGACAATGATTCTGCAAAAAGAAATTCAATGTCTTTTATAGGATCAAATGAGATACTATGCAATCCGTTGAGCTTTACCTGCCTGCTTTCTTTTATGGACGTAATAGCATTATTGATCTGGTCAACCGGGAAAATTACCGGGTCTTCCCCTGCAAGTCCTAACTGAACAGCGATATCTGTTCCGTGCCCTATTCCGGTTTTGGCCAGGGAGCCATACAGTTTAACCTTTATAGAAGCTATCCCGTAAAGTTTACCTTCTGCCTCAAGTAACTGCACAAACCGTTGTGCAGCCCGCCACGGTCCCAAAGTATGCGAGCTGGATGGCCCTACGCCAATCTTCAGCATATCGAATAAGGAAATAGGTTCGTATTTCAATTATAAAAATTCAGATAAAGTTAATACAAACCATCGGGGGAATATGGTACTGCCAGGTTTAAGAAACAACATTAGTAAACCGCAATAAGGTCAATATCAAAAATTAATATAGAATTGGCTGGAATGCTACCTGATTGCTGGCTTCCGTAACCAAGAGAAGGTGGAATATATAGCCTGATCTTTCCACCTGTTTTGATTAATGGAATACCTAACTGCCACCCCCCAATTAATGAATTCAGGGAAAAGTTTACAGGACTTGTTGCTTCATCAAAAGTCTGTCCATTGGTTAATCTACCAACATATGTAACTCCAACACCATCGCAGACTTCAGGTGATTGACCATTACCTGGTTCAAGAATTATATAATACATTCCACTGCAATGTTTGGTGGCTGTAATATTATTGGCAGTTAAAAAATCTTCCACCTGTTGTATTTCAGAAACAGGTGCCACAAAGGCACATGAATTGAAAGTGCATGTATTATCCGATTTATTTTTAAGGCAACTACTGGAAAAAAGCATAATTAATAAGCAACATGCAACAACACTTTTCATCATTTTATTTTTATTTTAATATTCAATACGTAAATTTTTACTGTTAATCCGGTTAAATAACATGTGAAGGAATATGACCTTCATCTGTATTCAATCGCTGCTTTTAGTGGAATGTTTTTTTGCCTGGAGTTCCTGGTACCGTTGTTCATTCATTTCCCATTTATAGCGCATAGAAAAAATGGAATAGAATACTACAATTCCAATACCTGCAATTAATAAAACCAGTATGAGCGATGATGATTGAGTATTTATCATCATTGTGGCTCTTTTATACCAACCGGCAAAAAAATTGAAAAGTATTGCAACGACAAAAACGGTAGCCATAGGTAAACCGATCATTAACTGCCGGAAAGATTTTTTTCGGTTATCCCGGTTTTTCTCCCACCATTCTATAAAACGTTCTTCATCACTGGATAATAGCATTTTACAAAAATACAAAGAGTTAGGAGCCTTATTGCAGGGGCAGATCAAAATAATTATATTGCAAACTAAATTCACCTATTTTGAAACTAGATCCAATTCTTTCACAGTATTTCCATACTCATAATGAATTACACCTTGTAGGAATAGGATCATTTTTCAAAGAACCCGGTTATGGGTCTGATGACGAAAGTAAACAAGGCCGACAACGTTACCAGGGTCAAATACGTTTTGAACGTAACATATCAAAAGTTAACGATTCAGAACTGGTAGAATTCATTTCTGCCAATACGGGGAAAATGAAAACTTTGGCTGATTCGGACCTGCATTCATTCCTGGAACTAGCTATTCAATTTCTTAATATCGGCAAAGCTTTTGTATTGGAAGATATTGGAACGCTTGTTAAAAATAATGAAGGAAACCTGCGGTTTATTCCTTACAATGAACCGGAAAAATACAAAGACCCTGCATCAGTTGATGCCACTACAACAATTAATACAGAAGAAGCTTTTGGACCGTACAATGATAAATCAAGAAATAAAGGAAACAACTGGCAAAAACCTATCGCGTTTTTATTATTAGTTGGAGGTGTAGCTTTGGCTATCTGGGGTGGATACTGGCTTTATCGAAATGCATCCAATAATAAAACGGAAACCCCCACTGCAGTGCCTGACCAGATTGTACCCATTGAAGATACCGTTCAAACAACCCTGGTTTCAGATACCATAAATACTTTTCCGGCAGCATCACAGGGTTATAAATTTATTTTGGAAACAGGTAATAAAGAAAGAGCGCAGTTTAGATATGCCCAATTGAGTTCTTATTACTGGGATGTTAAATTAGAAACCCTTGACTCTTTGACCTATAAAATTTACATGCAATTACCCGTGAATGCTACAGATACTACGAAGGTTAAAGACTCTTTATCATTGCTGACCGGTAACCAGGTGAATATTGAACAATAAAATTTCTTATAATCCTATTACAAAAAGACCTCCCTAAGGAGGCTTTTGAGGTACCAAGCAGATTCGAACTGCTGTAGGAGGTTTTGCAGACCTCTGCCTAGCCACTCGGCCATGGTACCATTTTGAATTTTTGAACCGCTGCGAAAATAGGATATTTTTACAAGTAATACTATCAGCCAAATCAAATTAAAATCAATTTATCAGATGTCGTATATAGCTGAATCAGAACTGATCATTAATCAACGTGGAGCAATATATCACCTGGATATGAAAGCGGAAGAACTAGCTCCGGATATTATAACTGTTGGTGATCAGTCCCGTGTAGAAAAAATCAGCAGGCATTTTGATTATATAGAATTCAGCAACCAACACCGGGAAATTGTAAGCCATACAGGCTGGATAGGAAAAAAAAGAATAACGGTACTTTCTACCGGCATGGGCACCGATAATATAGATATTGTTTTAAATGAACTGGATGCATTAGCCAATATTGATTTTACAACCAGAATGATAAAAGAAAATCATTCAACGCTAAATATTATTCGCATTGGAACAGCAGGCGGATTGCAGCCAGATATCCCGGTTGACAGCCTGGTTTTATCCACTCATGGATTAGGCATCGATAATTTATTAAACTTTTACAGGCATGATCATAATGATGAAGAAAACCAGTTACTACAATCGTTTGTCACCCATACACAAATGGAAATACAAATGGCTAACCCTACCCTTACTGGAGGAAGTCCTTCACTGATGAAACATTTTGGGAATGAGTTTCACCATGGTATAACGGTTACCTGCCCGGGTTTTTACGGTCCCCAGGGAAGGATTCTGCGATTGGGACTTAGAAACCCGAACCTGGTAAACAGGCTAACGGAATTCAGGTTTGGTCAGCACAGAATTGCCAATTTTGAAATGGAAACATCTGCCATATATGGGTTGGGAAAAATGCTTGGGCATCATTGTCTCTCACTCAGTGTAATTGTAGCTAACCGGGTTAAAAAGGAGTTTTCTAATAATGCTGATAAGGCGATGGACCTTTTAATTGAAAAAGTATTGAACGTTGTGACACAAGAGAAATAACCATTATGCGTTTTTAAATTTAATGGATAAACAATAAAATCATGAACATACATTTTCATAAATACCAGGGAACCGGCAATGATTTCATTATCCTGGATAACAGAAACAGAGAATACTTTACCCTGGATGAACGACAGATAAAAAAATTATGTGACCGGAAATTCGGAATTGGCGCTGATGGGTTGATGTTACTCAACAAACATGATAACTATGATTTTGAAATGAAATATTATAACTCAGATGGACGAGAAGGAAGTATGTGTGGTAATGGTGGCCGATGCCTGGTTATGTTTGCAAACACTATGGGTATTAAAAAAAGTAAATACCTTTTTACAGCTGTAGATGGCGAACATGAAGCCAGGATTGATGAAGATGGAATGGTTAGTTTACAGATGCAGGATGTACCAAAAATGAAGGAATATTTTGGTGATTTCGTGCTCAATACCGGTTCTCCGCATTATGTACAATTGGTAAAAGATGTGATGACAACAGATGTATTTAAAAAAGGACGCGATATACGTTACAGCAAAAATTTTGAACTGGAAGGAATAAACGTAAATTTTGTTGAAACTGTGGATAATGAAGATAAGATTATTGTTAGAACCTATGAGCGTGGCGTGGAAGATGAAACACTTTCATGCGGAACCGGAGTAACAGCGGCAGCCTTGGTTTGCTATCATAATGATAATGGTTTTAACAGGGTTGAAGTACAAACGCTGGGTGGTAAGCTGAGTGTGGAATATGACCGGCTAATGGAATCGGGTTTTGAAAATATCTGGCTTACAGGACCAGCTGAAAAAGTCTTTGAAGGCGATATCAGTATATAAACAGATGCTGAACATTAATCAATAACTTGCGCTGATTTTATTTTATTCTTTCAAATAATTTTCGTTTGATCCAGTATTTAAAAAATATAAACCACAAGACCGTTGAAATTGACAGGCCAGAGAATGGCATCTGGATCAATGTAGTGCCTCCACTAAAACAAGAGGAGTTTACCGAGTTGTCTGATACTTTGGATATTCCTGTTGACTTCCTGACCGATTCACTGGATATAGATGAACGTACCCGTTTTGAAGAGGAAGACAATGTAAAACTCATTGTAATAAAAACACCAACGGAAAACAATTCATTTAACGATAGTGATGCATTTTATATCACCATCCCAGTTTGTATTATTTTAACCCACAATCATATTGTTACGGTCAATTCATTTGAGAACCCGGCTATGAAAAAATTTTTCAGCACCTTTCAAAACCGTCATCCGGAAAAGAGGAATATGATGGCGTTAAAAGTATTTGAAAAAGTGGTGCAGAATTTTATGGAACATTTGAAAGAAATTAATCACCGGAGGAACCTGCTTGAACAAAAATTATATTCCTCGAACCGTAATGAGCATTTATTACAGTTAATGCGCATTCAGAAGAGCCTGGTATATTTTGTAACGGCTCTCCGTTCCAATGAATTGCTTTTTTTAAAACTTGAACGCACCAATTTTTTAGGATTAACGGAAGAAGACCGGGAATTTTTGAACGACCTTATTGTAGATAATTCCCAGGCTCTTGAAATGGCCAATATATATACAAATATCTTAAGCAGTACACTGGATGCATTCGCCAGCATCATTGCCAATAATCAGAACGAAGTGTTGAAACGACTTTCAGTGATCACTATTGTACTCACCTTCCCTGTTCTGGTAGCCAGCATTTACGGGATGAACGTGCCATTACCCTACCAGGATTCGCCCAATGCATTCTGGATACCCATAATACTTTCCATGGTTATTTCATTGGTCATAGGATGGTTCTTTCTACGGAAAAAAATATTCTGATATGACGCAATTTAATATCCGTGTATATGGATTATTGATCAATGAACAAAAACAGGTTATTGTTAGTGATGAATTTATAAGGGGTGAATATTATACCAAGTTTCCCGGTGGCGGACTTGAATATGGCGAAGGAACCAGGGACTGCCTTGTACGTGAATTCCAGGAAGAGATGGGACTTTCAGTTGAAGTGGGTGATCATATTTATACCACTGATTTTTTCCAGCTTTCCGCTTTTCACCCAGATCACCAGATTTTATCCATTTATTATTTCGTGAAAGCGCTGGAGCCTATCCGTTGTTCTATAAGCACGATGCCTTTTATATTTAATAAGGACCAAATGCAGCAATACGAACTACTACAGGAAACGGAATCATTCAGGTGTATTGAATGGAATGATTTTTCTGAAGATGTTGTTACGCTGCCGATTGATAAGATCGTAGCAAGGATGTTAAAAGAAAAATTTTAAACTAGTCATCCTTCATGGCGGCTTCCTTCATTTCTGTTGCAAGTTCATGTCCCAAATACCGATCGATCCATCTGTGCGCAAGGTAAATAACGGGGGTTAAAATAACTGCCATGATAAATTTATAAATATAATTCACCATGCCAACGGCTATGAATAAACTGAATGGCCACTCAAAATCTCCTTGCTGATTATTTATACGGCTCCCAATATAAAACGCAATAAACAGAACCACGAAACTGTCTATAAATTGCGACACTAAAGTAGATCCCGTTGCCCTTAACCAAACCATTTTTTCCCCGGTAATTTTTTTTATCCGGTGAAATACAAATACATCCACCAGTTGGCTTAATACAAATGCTACCAATGAACCAATGATGATATTACTGCCCTGGCCCAATACGCCCTTATAAGCCATTTCCATATCCGGAACACCACTACCGGCTTTACTGGTAATAAAAAAATCTGCAGGTACCAGTTTCATCGCCCCATAAAAAACCACGAACGCAAAAACAATCAAACCTGCAGTGAGAAAAGATAAAAATCTTACCCCCTTCTGTCCATAATATTCATTGATGATATCCGTCATAACAAAAACAACCGGCCACAATAAAACACCAGCAGTTAGATTCATGGAAAGCACATTACCCCAAATTTTCAGATCGAGCGGTAAAATTCCTAATGATTTTTCCAGGGAGAAAATTTTAACACCAATGATCTCGGCAATCAGGGCATTGGCAATAAAAAATCCGCACAATATTAAAAACAACCGAGATGGTTTTTGATGAATAATAGTGCGGATCATTGTAGCTGATTATTTGAAGCAGTTAAATGTAGTATGAATAAAAGCTGGATCACCAGGAATACAATATTGGCAATAATCAACCATAATGGAATTACATCGGCTATCTTCTTTCGCAAAATTGCATACATTAAATAACAAAAATTGGTTACCGGGTTCAGGATAAGCGAAAGGAAGTAACCAATAATTAGGATAGTGCTGTTTACTTCACTATTCTGTGCCCAATCATATACTTGCAATGATGCAGACAACAGGAAAAAAAGGTTACAAATTAAAGCAAGGCGGGATAAAAAAAGCAGCCATCTCATCTTCCAAATATAAAATAAACCTTCAACAGGAATAAACGAACTTTCTGGGTTTAAAACATTCATTAACGATTAATTTACCGTTACTATATCTTATTAATTCAAAATACCATTATTTTGTCTGCTTAATAATATAAGGTATGAAGAATGGCCTGTTCTCAAAACTGTTACCGCACCTGGTTGCTATAATTTGCTTCCTGGTTGTTTCCTGTCTTTTTAATTTACCTGCATTACAGGGAGATGTACTAAGTCAGCATGATATTGTGGGTTGGAAAGGGATGTCGCAAGGGGCTTTTGAATACAAGGAGCGTACAGGTCATTTTCCTTTATGGAATACCAATCTTTTCAGTGGGATGCCAAATTACCAGGTTGCGATGGATGGAAAAAGCATCATGCCTGATATGACCAAAATAATTACGTTCGGCTTACCTAAACCGGTTAATTACTTTTTCCTGGCCAGTATTTGTTTTTATCTTTTATGCATTGCGCTTCGAATCAATCCATATATCGGGATATTAGGTAGCCTTGCATTTGCATATTCAACTTATAACCCGGTAATTATTAATGCCGGACATGAAACGAAAATGCTGGCAATTGCCTATTTACCTGCATTACTTGCCGGCATTATACACATTTTTGAAAAAAGATATTGGGTAGGCATTGCTATCGCAACGTTGGCTGCATATATGGAAATTGGCGTGAACCATCCTCAGGTAAATTATTATGGATTCATTATCATCATTGGTATTACTATCGCCTACTTTGTACAGTGGATAAGGCAAAAAGAATACAAGCACATGGCCGTTTCATTGGCTCTTGCAGCCGTTGCGGCTATTGCCGGCGTTGCAGGTAGTGCGTTAGCGCTGATGACAACTTATGAATACAGCAAATCGACTATGCGTGGAGGTAAGAACCTGGAAGTGGCTGGTGGAAATGTTACAGAAGTAAAAACCAGCGGACTGGATACAGATTATGCTTTTCAATACAGTAATAGTGTGTATGAAATCGTAACCATGTTGATGCCAACTGCTTTGGGTGGCAGCAGCGGTGAAACATTGGATGAAAATTCTGCTGTTGTTGCCAAACTTGCACAGAGGGGTATACCGGAAAGTAATGCTATTCAATTGGCTTCCGGCCTGCCAAAATATTGGGGAGGTTTGGAAAGTACTTCAGGCCCGGTTTATTATGGCGTATTAATAACATTGCTTGCCCTGATTGGATTTGTGATCATCAGAAGCCCAATGAAATGGGCACTTTTATCCGTTTCTGTATTAGCGATGTTGATGTCGTTTGGTAAAAATCTTTCAGGGTTTAATACCTTTTTGTTTGAATACCTGCCAATGTATAATAAGTTCAGGGCACCCTCCATGGCACTGATCATTACGCAGGTAACCATTCCTGTTATGGCCGTTATCACACTGCAACAGGTATTATTCCGGACAGACAGCAGGGAATTTGTCAAAGCTCATTTTAAAACGATCCTGTACACCCTTGGCGGTTTGTTTGTTGTTCTTGGATTGATGTATTTGTCATTGTCTTACTCTTCACCAATCGATGCCCAGATACTGGCAGCTTATACTGATGAAAAGGGAAGTGATGAAATGGGAAGACTCATTGTAAGTGGATTAAAAGAAGATCGGGCTTCAATGTTTGGCGGGCAGATTATACGTACCCTTTTGTTTGCATTGGTTTTATTAGGGATATTATACCTGTACTTGAAGAAAAGCCTGAATGCAGTTGTAGTCATTGCTGTGTTGGCAGTAGTTACAATCATTGAAATGCTGGTTATTGACAGTAAATACCTGAATGAAGACAATTATCGCTCTTCAGATGAACTGGTTTTTGAGAATTTCAACCGAACACCGGCTGATGAAACTATTTTACAGGATAAAGATCCCAACTTCAGGGTTTTTAACAGCGCACCAGACGCTTTCAACGAAGCCCGTACATCATACTTCCATAAATCAATTGGTGGATATCATGCGGCAAAATTGCGGATATACCAGGACGTTATAGAGGGATATATTGCAGGCAGACCCAACATGAATGTATTGAACATGCTCAATACAAAATATTTCATTGTACAGGACCAGCAATCAGGGCAACCCAGCGTTATCCCCAATCCCGATGCTGCTGGAAATGCATGGTTTGTGAAAAATGTAAAACTGGCTAACGGACCAGCGGAAGAATTTAAAGCGCTGGAAACTTTCAATCCAAAAGATACCGTTATTATCCAAAACCAGTTGGCAACCGGTTTGGTACAACCGCAATGGGATTCATCAGCTACCATACAAATGACCCGATTTGACAATGACACGATAGAATATACCACGCAGGCAACTTCGCCACAGTTTGCAGTTTTCAGCGAGATATACTATGCCGATGGATGGAACGCTTACCTGGACGGTGTTAAAACACCCTACTATAAAGTAAATTATTTATTAAGAGGTATGAATGTACCGGCAGGTAATCATAAAATTGTTTTCATTTTTGAACCTGATTCTTATAAGACAGGAAATAATATTTCATTTATTGCATCCATATTTATCCTGGTCATTTTTATTGGCGGACTTGCTATGGCATGGTTAAAAAGAAAAAGGGAAATGGCAAATACCGCATGAGAAAAATCCTCTGCATAGCACCTTACCAGTACATTCCTTATTTTTCGGGTGGACAAAAATATATTGCTGAATTTACCCGTCACCTTGCAATGAAAACGGCATTAACGGTAATCAGTACAGGGGATAATAAACCTGGCAAAGAGGATGCTTATACCTTTTTGCCTTACCTCAACATACAAAGAACGAGGTATATCGATTTTGGTCTTGTGTGGCAATTACATTCTTTAATTAAAAAAAATAAATATGATGCTATTATATGGGAGCATCCATATTATGGCTGGCTTGCCATGATCCTTCAATGGTTAACAGGAATTTATACTGTTATTCATACGCATAATATAGAATACCAGCGTTTTCGCTCAATGGGAAAATGGTGGTGGTCCATTTTAAAAGCTTATGAAAAATGGACATTCAGAAATGCGGATAAAATATTTTGTATCACGGAAGAAGACAGGCAGGTAATGATCAAGGAATTTAGGATTCACCCGGAAAATACCTGTTTGGTAACAGCAGGTTTTGATGGAGTAAGTGATTATGCGGAAAAATTATCTTTTCAACAATTAATAAAACAACGGTATAAAATAAGCGAAGACACCAGGCTTTTTTTATTTTCCGGTTTGTTATCATACAAACCAAATGAAGATGCTGTTTTATTTATCAGGGATCTAATTGTACCCAAACTTGCAGCAGAAAATTCATTTCCATTTAAAATTTTTATTTGTGGAAAAGGAATGAATCCAGCTTACACTAATGAAGCAGACCCAAAGAATCAGCATATTATTTATACCGGTTTTGTAGAAGATATCAGTGAGCTTATAAAAGCAGCAAATCTTTTTTTGAATCCTGTTATAACCGGCGGGGGTATTAAAACAAAAGTTATTGAATCAATTGGGTTTAATACAACGGTCATCAGTTCAACTAGTGGAGCAACTGGTGTTAAAAAAGAAGTTTGCGGAAATAAACTGGTGGTTGTACCGGATGGTGATGTACAATCTTTTACAAAAGCTATTGTTGAATTTGCCGATGACCATTCAGAAACCCCATCCTCTTATTACCAATATTACCAATGGGAAAATATTATTGAACAAGCCATTGAATCATTACCTGATCATCTTTCCTGACGATTTATATACAAGCTTTTTAATAAAGTTGCGTGTTCCTTCTTTGGTTATATAAATCAGCGAAAAAATTATAAAATATAAACCGCTACCCTTTCTCCATTTCATAATTTCCAGTTCATGCTTCATCATGGTTTTACGTAGGTCAAGTTGCTTTTCAATTTGGGTGCTCCCACTGTTAATATGTATGATGGTAGTGTCGGCAAAAAACAGCACATGGTAACCTAGTTTTTTTATTTGTGCACACCAAAGGTGATCTTCACCATACATAAAAAAGCGATCATCTAATTTGTTTTCCGGAAACTGAGATAATATTTTTTTAGGAAATAAAAAAAATGCTCCATTTACCCAGTCACAATTAATATTTTCGTCATGCCTAAAATATTTTCCTAACATCAGCTTCCGCCTTTTATTATAAGGCAATAATTTAGGAATAAAACGAAACAGGTCAAGTAATTCCCATTGAATACTTCTGAAACGACGGGCAGAATATTGGATAGTGCCGTTGGGAAAAGTCATCCGGCAGCCTATAACACCCGCATTGGGATTTTGCTTTGCATATTCCACAGATGCAGAAATAGAATCTTCTATTAAAACAGTATCGCTGTTCAGCAATAATATAAAATCACCTGTAGCTTTTTCAATACCCAGGTTATTCCCATAAGCGAACCCACCATTCACCTGGCTTTTAATTAAAATAATGCCTGGGAACTGCTCCTCAAACAATTCCGCATCACATTCTACCGATGCATTATCAACCAATATTATTTCATAACTCACATTTTTTGTAAATGCAATAACAGAACGGATGCATTCCGATGTAAATTGAAACGTGTTGTAATTGATGATAATGATGGAAACATCCATTTCAGTTTTGTTACTGTATTTATTTATGAATAAACAGGTTTAGGATTGATTTTTTTAAATACAAGGAAAAGACTTCTTGTTAAAGCGTTACTATCTATTTGATTTGCCAGCCT
>JACCYQ010000102.1 GCA_013696395.1 Chitinophagaceae bacterium | reverse complement strand
TTGTTCATATTTTTTTTATAACACTGTTTTTTTTCCTCAGCAGCTGCGCCACGCATCATCCCAATGATCGTGCACTAAGCAATGCTGATGTCTCTGTTGCCGACAGGGTTAGAAAGTCTAACGTAGTTTATGATGCTGATGAATTTCAGAAGGGTATCATGCATGTACCACCTTACATTGCCAATGGAATTGTAGGGGGTTGTTTTGATCACATGGGTTTTCAAAGCCTTCCCCGAAAGGGAGTACCCAATGGGAGAACTGTATTCGGCTACATCGGACATTATTACATGCACAAACCCACCACACGTCAGGCTCAGCTTCCGTTGGCGTATATACAAGCTGAGTTTGCAGATGGCAGTACGATTCTGAACATGATGGATGCGAAAGACTATCGGCAGGAACTTGATATTTATAACGGTGTGCTTACAACGCACTACGATCTTAATGGACCCACTGCCATTACCACCTTCGCTCACCAAACCATTCCCGGATTGTTTGTAATGAAGATCAATCGTAAATCGAACTCACCTGGGAAAGAATTGGTGGTAAAAATTAATTGTGAGACTGCATCCATACAGCAGGCTAACATCGGGTGGCCACCCGAACCAGTTAAATTAGCATACAAAGTAAAAGGTAATGTGGCCGTCATTGTTTCATCCACTAACATGGTTCATACAAAATGGATGGTAATTGCCGATAATCCTATTCAACAAGAAGGCGATGTTTTAAATATCCGGTTAAAGAATGAAGAGAATATAATTAAGATTTTTGTTCGCCACAACGGTAAAGATGAAACCGAAGCTGCTGATGCTTCTTATGCCGCGTTGTTAAAAAGTCATACAGTAGAATTTGAAAAAAACTGGGAGCGTTCATGGATTGATTTCCCCCAAGATAAAGCACATCATATCTGGAATAGAGCCAACTATTATAATCTAAGCAATTTTCCTGTCGTGCCTGCAAAAGCGCTTATCCCGACAGGAATGAATACTAATATATGGGGTTTCACATTTCCGCAGGATGTGTATTACGTAGCGGAAAATTTGTTAAGAAGCGGGCACTTTGATCGATACAAAAAATCAATGAAATACTGGCTTGACATTCTTCCTGAAGTAAAGAAATATAGTGTGCGAACAATGGATGTTGAAGGTGGATTTTATCCGTGGACGCCCCCGTTTGAGCAATGGGATGATTTTGAGAAGAATGGCGTAGTTGGAAACGACTCTTATGAAATTCATAATCCTGCATATGTAGCTGCTATGGTGTGGCATTATTATCTGCGCACAGGCGACAAAGAATTTCTGACGGAGTACTTTCCGATTATGGAGGAAGTGTGGAAATTTTATTCGAACGTGATTCATAAAAATGCACGTGGCACTTTCGATGTCGATCATCACAAAGCTGCGGGGCAGGATGAAGCCTCAAGGTTGGAAAGTTCTAAGAACTTGCTTGACGCATCTTACAGCGCAGAGTATAGTGCCCGAAATTTTATAGAAGCTGCTCAACTAATCGGCCATTTTGATAAGCCTCTTTTCGATTTGGCCAAACAAATCCTTGATACTGGGTTCGAACGTAATACTGATGACTCCCTTTGGTTTCTATGCTACATACGAAGGAGACAACAGACCACTCAATAGTCAGAAACATCCTGTGCAATTGAATGCGATAACGTTTTGTCCGATGGGTGATCTGGGCATGGCTACGCCTTCTATAACCGCACATCAAAAGCGATACGATATTACCATCAATGCGAAGAAACCGATCTCTATGGGTTAAACGTATGCGGCTTTTGCTTTGGCATCGAGTAGGTTAGGGCAACCCCAGGATTTTACCCGCGATATGAGTGCAGCGCAATATTGTGCTCATGCAGATCCACGTTGGATCCAATTTTATGAATTCACTTTTTGGGAAAGGTATACCCTGGCAACAGCGTATTATTTTCCAACACAAGGTTTGTATCAGCAAGCTTATACGGATGCGTTGGTTCAGGATTGGCAAGGGTATGTAAATATTTTTGGCTGTATGACCGATGAATGGAACAAAGCGCCGCTTACATTTAAAGGATTATATACATTAAACGGAGTTTCTGTATCCGGTAAATGGGAGAATGGAAAGATTGATATTTTGTTACATCCTAACGGAGCTTCAAATATTAAATTAAAGATATCTACACTTACTGGCGCAATAAGTGTGGCTGGCGAAAAGAACAAATTGAAATCATTTAATGCAGGCGAAATTTTAATTTTGGAATTTGATGGTGATAAACCGATAAGTGTTTTCAACTAATAACTATCAAAGAGAAATTGGCAATGCGTCATCTGTGATCCAGATTATTTGACAAAAAAAATTATCATCATAAATCTCAACCTCTTTAAATAAAAATTAATGATGAAAAAATTTATTGTATTGCTGACAGTTTCCGCCATTTCAGTATTGGTAAATGCGCAAACTCCGCTGACTTATGAACAACCGGTTAAGCAAAGGGTTTTTGTATTAACAGACATTACAAATGAGCCAGATGACCAGGAGTCTCTGGTGCGGTTTTTAGTTTATGCAAATGAATACGATATAGAAGGAATAGTTGCAACTACCTCCACTCATCTTAGAAATAATGTAAGAAAGGACAAGATCGAAAAATTGGTGAGTGATTATGGAAAAATCAAATCAAACCTTGACAAGCATGCCCCCGGATTTCCTTCTGGCAAATATTTACAAAGTGTTACGGCAGAGCATCTCCCTTTGTACAGCATGGATGGTGTAGGAAAAGGAAAAAATTCTTCAGGATCTGACCTGCTAATTAAAGCGGTAGACAAAGCAGATGACAGACCGTTATGGGTTTCTGTATGGGGAGGAGCAAATTGTTTGGCGCAAGCTCTTTGGAGCGTACGTGAAACGCGAAGTGAGAATGAAGTTAAAAAATTTGTTTCTAAATTGAAGGTGTATTCCATATCAGACCAGGATTTTTCCGGACGTTGGATCAGAAATACATTTCCTGATATTTTCTATATAGTAGATCCCAGTGCAGGTGATTCGTGGCTAGAATATTACAAAGCTACCTGGACAGGAATTTCCGGTGATAAGTGGTACAAGAACGGGCCCTTTTTTCATTATGATCTTGTTGATAATCCATGGCTGACCAAAAACATCCGTGAAAATCATGGTCCCTTAGGCGCCAACTACCTTCCCTTTGATTATATCATGGAAGGTGATACTCCGTCTTTTTTTGGGCTGATCAACAACGGTCTAGCGTGGTATAAAAGCCCCGCTTATGGCGGATGGGGAGGACGATATGAGTTTTATCAATCTTATGCTGAATCAGGAAAAATATGGACGAGTTCTGTTCGTACTCAAGACGAGGTAATTTTGACCGATG
>JACCYQ010000058.1 GCA_013696395.1 Chitinophagaceae bacterium | reverse complement strand
ATTAATTTCATTAGGCTTTTGTGCATGAAGAATAGTTGTGCATGCCATAAAAGATACAACCAGGATGAATTTCATAAATAATTAGTTAGGTTAAAAAGGATAACAATATACCCAATTTTATTTGAGTAGTGCAGTTTTACAAATACATGAGACAATTTGAAAATGAGACAATGAGGCAATTTGAAAATGAGACAATTTGAAAATTTGAGAATGTGCTGGCATTTGTTTAATAAAGTTTAATTGAACTTCAGACCATGCTTAGTATTGCTCTGGTTTTTTTGAATTTGAAATTTTGAATTTGAAAACTGTTTCCAGCGCCTTATTCCGTCGGGTCTGATTATAATGAAACTATCAAACGACGGGACGGAATACAGCGCCTCCAGTGATTTCGAAAAACACGAAGCGGAGTTTTCGTCCAGACTAACTCCAACGGGTAACTGAAAATAGTTGGGTGCAACTTGTGCGTGGGCGGAAAACAATGAGACAATGAGGCAATTTGGCAATTTGAGAATGGTTTTAATATATTTTAATGGAACTTCAGATCATGCTTAGCAATGCTTTAGTTTTTTTGAATTTTTAATTTTGAACGCATTTGCCGAATTTTATTAAAAATTTGAGCAACATGAAAAAGATCATTATTTTATTTAGCATCCATCTGATACTATTATGTACATCCGCAAATGCTCAGCGTTTTCAGAAACTAACGCCTTTTACAAGCGAGACCATCCAGGTGTACCATAGTGCCGGCCAGGAAAACAGGGCAAAGCAAATTATTCCCAGGGTAGAAAAGGCTATGGCCTATCACCAGCAATTGGTTGATTTTAAACCGGAGGTTATTGTGTTGATTTTAACGAAGGCTGATTGGAGCAGCTATACCAACTTCCCTGTTTATGGCATGCCGCATTACAGTGATGATAAAACGCTGATTGTGGCGGCGGAGGACAATGTATTCTGGCAAAGTTTTTTACCACCGCTGGAACAGTTACCAGCAGACCTTCGCAAAAAGGTTGAACAGGCTTACAGCATGCCCGACGGACGTATCAGCATGCAGCCTTTTTTTGATTTATTGGCATTGCATGAACTGGGTCATGCATTTCATTTCCAGGGTGGATTGCAAATGCAACGCAAATGGATGGGCGAATTGTTTTGCAATATTTTACTGCATGCTTATGTAGCCGAAAATGAACCGGAACAATTAGCCGCCCTTACAGTTTTTCCCAACATGGTGATAGGCAATGGTACCAGTGAATACCAGTTTACAAGCTTGCGGGATATAGAAGAACGCTATGAAGAAATTGGAATGCAACATGCCAAAAATTATGGCTGGTTTCAAAGCCGATGGCATGCAGCTGCAAAAGACATATATGATGCTGCAGGGGAAAAAATTATTCCCAAACTCTGGACAGCTTTTAAAAATCAGCAGGAAAAATTAAATGATGAAGCATTGATCATGTACCTGGAAAGCGCTGTACACAAAAGTCTTGCAGATGTAATGCGGAATTGGGGGGATTAGTTGATTAGTTAATTAGTTGATAAGTTGACAACTTTCGAATGTATTTTTCAGTGTCAAATTTGTTTGCTTCATTTTCAAATTCTCAAATTTTCAAATTACCACATTGTATTTCCATTTTCAAATTCTCAAATTTTCAATTACCATCGATTCCCAGCCCCTTATTCCGTCGGTTCCGATTATAGTGAATTTTTCAAACGACAGGACGGAATACAGCGCCTCCAGTCATTTCGATAATCACGAAGCGGAGACTTCGTCATATTTAATTCCAATAAGTTACTGAAAAAAAGTTGAATGCAACTTGTGCGTGGGCTGGCTGCCTTGCGCCTGCCCCGATGTATATCGGTGGGAGCATAAGGCAGCCTTGAATTTTTTGTAACTTTTTTTTTCAAGAAAAAAAGTTAGGAAAAAAAACAAGTTCCATCGATAGAATAAAAACCAGCAGCAGTGCGATTTTTGGCCTAATTGCATATCCAAACTTCGGAATATGGTGTTTTTCTTTTTACGCCGCTAATGTCAATTTTCTTAACGCCATTTTTCTGAGGCCGGTCCCTTCATAATAATTTACCGGACTGGTATTGAAAAAGTAAAGACGTTTAGTTCCCGGCATGCCCCGGGATTCTAATTTATAAATTTGACTTAAACACATAGTTTTCTTTCTTTATTTTTTTTCTTGGCAAAAGTGGAAAGAGAAAAAGAAAACAATGCGTTAATGAGGTAATTTGGCAATGTGCTAAAACACTGGATGAGATTTTTCATTGATAATTGTATTGTTGCATACAATAGAATTTTTACTTTTGACTTTTTACTTTTGACTTAATTTATGATAATAAAACACGCTACCGAGGAGAATGAGTTCTTGCAGATCCACCAATTAAATTATAAAACTTTTGTTGAAGAAATACCGCAGAACCAACAAAATGAAGAAAAGAAACTGGTAGATAAGTTTCATGAAAAAAACAATTACATCATTGCCAAGAAAGGTGAAAAAATTATTGGCATGGTGTGTTATAATAACAAACGCCCTTTTTCCCTGGATGGAAAAATCAAAGACCTTGATGGTTATCTTCCCACTCATAACCGTATTGCGGAAATCCGGTTATTGTCTGTTATTCCGGAAGAAAGAAAATCAATTGTTGCTTTCCGGTTATTACAATATTTATGCGGTGCATTAATTAAGGAAGGTACCGATGCGGCCGTGATCTCCGGAACCACGCGGCAACTGGCCCTGTATTCCCGGATCGGGTTTATTCCTTTTGGCCCGCTGGTTGGAACCGGTGATGCATTGTATCAACCGATGTTTATAACTTTAAAGGACCTGAAGAAAGAATTTAAATATGATTAATTTAAGCACTGGCCCTGTAGCCATATCGCCACAGGTGATGAAAACTTTACAGGAAGCACCCATCTCTCACCGTTCACCGGCATTCAAAAGATTGTATCAACAAACAACGGAATTTTTGAATGAAGCATTCCAGGTGCGACAAACTTACTTACTAACGGGCAGCGGTACACTGGCCAATGAAGTCATGCTCCAGGAAATTAAAAATAAAAATGAAAAAGGATTGATTCTTGGTAATGGCGAGTTTGGAAACCGGCTGATTGAACAGGCCCGGCGTCATCAACTGCAGTTTGACACCTATGATGTTGAATGGGGAGAAAAATTTGATCCTGAAGAGATCAAAAAAAGACTGGAAACGGATGTTGTACGCTGGATATTATTTTGTCATTGCGAAACATCAACCGGGGTTATCAATGACCTGCAGGCAATAATTACATTGGCAAAATCATTCAATGTAGCCTGTTTTGCAGATTGTATGAGTACTGTGGGCACAGTGCCGGTAAATCTCTCAGGAGTTTCGATGGCCACGGCGTCATCCGGTAAAGGCCTGGCTTCTGTTCCGGGCCTGGCAATTATTTTTTCCAATATAGAACAGAATGAAAAAAAAGAAGGACCTGTGTACCTGGACCTCAGTCATTATGCAAAAAATGATGGCATTCCATTTACCATTTCTTCAAACCTTGTTAAGGCGTTATCCATTTCTATTCAACAAAAACTCCGGGGTCCTCAATTTGAATTCATTCAATATTATGGAGAACAGATATTTACATTATTAAATAAAAAAGAAATGGTTCCATTCAGTAATGCGGACACCAAGGTTTTTACGATTGTACAACCCGGCCAATCGATCATGCATTTTACCCGGAAAATGAAAGAAAATAAATTACTGGTAAGCAGTGAAAGTGAATATTTAAAAAAACGAAAATGGTGCCAGCTGGCCGGCTTTGGCTATTACCAGGAGAAAGAATTGGATTACGTTTTAAAAGTTTTGAGCTGATGCCGGAGGATTCATTTTTTTTCACCACAATTAAAACTGCATGGATACAACCGTTCCCTGGCCAATAGCCGATTGAACATTGATAATACCGCGGTGAAGAATAATAATTTGTTTACACAAACTTAACCCGATACCACTTCCCTGTTTTTTGGTGCTGAAAAAAGGAATAAAAATTTTATCCATCATTTCTTCAGGAATACCCTGCCCGTTATCAATGATCTTCAGAATAATTTTTCCTGCACTGGTTTGATCGGCCGATAAAATAATTTTAGCATGTTCCCTTTCCTTAACCGCTTCAATGGCATTCACAACCAGGTTAATCAATACCTGTTCCAATAAACTGGGATCAGCCTGTAAGAATAGTTTTGGATTGCGCAGAATAATTTCGAGCTCTATATTTTTCTGTTCAAAGGTCGGTTGCATTAACTGGTGAATATTTCCAAATAACTCCCGGATGTAAACCTGTTGCAGGTTCAGCGTAGTGATCTTATTTAAATTGCGGTAGGTTTCAGCGAATTTTAATAATCCCTCACTTCTGCGTTTAATGGTGTCGATACCGATTTCAAGATCTTCGAGCGAATTGTCTCCTTCACCGGCATTAGCCATGCGGCCCTGCAGCCTTGTTTTCATGGTATTAGCCAGTGAACTGATGGGTGCAATTGAATTCATGATCTCGTGGGTCATTACACTTAACAATCGTTGCCAGGCACCAGATTCAGTTTCATCCAGCGCTTCATTCACATTCTGAAAAGCTACCAGCTTAAATTTATTGCCATCTATCTGGAAGGCTGTTGCTGAAATCAATATTCTGAATACTTCCCGCTCCAGGTGTACTTTAGCAATTTTATGTTCACCGGGTTTTAACTGATCAATGGCAGCATGCAATTCCATATCCCGCCTCGTCAATGACTGAATATTTTTTAAATAGGGAAGCTGTAACATTTTTTTCAGCGACTCATTCATCCATACAACATTGCCTGTATCTATTTCGTAGGATAGAATTCCTGTGTCAACCAGTTCCAGGATTTTTTGTAGGTACTGGTATTGTGTTTCCTTCTCTTTACTGATTACTTTAAATGTAGTGTTGATCTCGTTAAAACCTTTACGCATAGGTTGTAATTCAGCAGGTGCATGTTTTACATCAAAATGAGTGGAGAAGTCGCGGTAATGAACCGCCTGTACAAACTGGTTTAATTCCTTCTGCGCTTTACGTTGAAATTGTATAAATTCTATAACCTGGTAAATAAGCAAAGGAACCAGGAAAAAGAGATAAACATACCGGCCCGTTACCACCAGATAGGAAGTGAGCAATAACGTTATAAATAAAAAAAGCACTCTTAAAATAATCCACCACTCGTATTTTTTAAATGCCATAACAGTTATCCCCCCGGTTCTTAAAAAATAAATTGAAAATAATATTCCCTTTATAAAATTCTACCTGCTATATATCATATTTGTTAAGTCTCCTGTACAGTGCAGTGCGGGTAATGCCTAATTCACGGGCAGCTTTTGAAATATTACCACCGTTTTTTTCAATCACTTTCAGAATGGTATTTTTTTCAACGGCACCCAGGTTGGTATATGCCGTTTCTTCCTGAACCGTTGCCCCGGACTCCAGTGGTGAAAAAATAATATCATTTGCTTCCAGCACATCACCTTCCGACATAATCACTGCCCGCTCAATCGCGTATTGCAACTCCCGGACATTGCCCGGGTAATGATAATTCCGCAATTTATCAATGGCGTTTTTGGCAAATTCCAATGATGGTTTCAGGTACTTATTACTATATACTTTACTGAAATGCCTGGCAAGTAATAAAATATCCTGCCCCCTTTTGCGTAATGGGGGAACCATGATTTCAACTGTATTGATGCGGTAGATCAGGTCTTTCCTGAATCGCTCTTCATTAGCCAGTTCAGATAAGGGAACATTGGTTGCACATACCAGGCGGATATCTATAGGCGTTGCTGTGTTTGAACCCAATCGGATGACCTGCCGGTTTTGCAAAACACTTAAAAGCTTTGCCTGTTGGTGCAATGAAATATTTCCTATTTCATCTAAAAATAAAGTACCCCCGTTTGCTGCTTCAAAACGTCCTTCCCTGTCCTCACGGGCATCTGTAAACGCTCCTTTCCTGTGGCCGAATAATTCACTTTCGAACAATGACTCTGTTAAGGCTCCAAGGTCCACTTTTACATATGCCTTTTGATGGCGTAATGAATGCTGGTGAATGGCTTTGGCTATCAAATCCTTGCCCGTACCATTTTCGCCCATAATGAGGATGTTGGCATCCGTTGGCGCTATTTTTTTTATTTTATAAAACAGGTCCTGCATAGGTTCAGACTCACCTAATAACTCCAGGCTATTGCCAAATCCATTGATTGGCGACTCCATGTCAGCAGGTCGGGCATCTTTGCTTTTACAGGCGTTTTGAATGGTATGGAGTAATTTTTCATTGTGCCAGGGTTTTACCATAAAATCAAAAGCACCTTCTTTTAAAGAACGGATAGCCAGGTCAATATCCCCGTAAGCAGTAATCATAATGACTGAAGCATCTGAACCCCAGCTTTTAATTTTATTGAGCCAGTAAAAACCTTCATTACCGGTATTTATGGAACTGTTATAATTCATATCAAGCAGAATAACATCGAATTTCTGCCGGGATAAAATGCTGCGGATATTCTCCGGGTTTTTTTCTGTGACCACCGCCTTTACTTCAGGTTTCAATAATAGCCGGACTGCAGTCAGTATATCAACATCATCATCAATAATTAAAACAGTAGCATTTTTTAAATTCATAAATATGCAAATGAATGGCATAGCGAAACTACAATTATGCCGCTTCATTAAATCTTTAAAAATGAATGGAAAGCATAATAACTTCTAAAAAAATATGTTCGTTTTTGATACAGTTCTGTCCGATAACGAACATCTTCGTAGATTGATTATTATCTAAAAGTTTGAAAATGAATAACTTTCTTATTTGGCATTATTATTCTAACAGTGAAACATGTTTTCGCCAGGCAAACCTGGCTTAAAACAACAAAACCCTTATTGATCGTGGACAGAAAAATTGAAAAAAAAACCTGGACTCCCAAAAGAATTATTACGATAGCTGGTATAGCCGGAATCTTCTTATTAATACTGGGCAGTTGGTATTTCACATCCGGTAATACCCGGTTGAATGTTCAGTCGGAACGCATAACCATCAGTGAGGTAAAAAAATCATCTTTCCAGGTTTTTATCCCGGTAAATGGAGTTGTAATGCCAGTAACCACAATTTACCTGGATGCCATTGAAGGAGGGAGAGTGGAAGAAAAACTGGTGGAAGACGGGGCTATGGTAAAAAAGGATCAGCCTATCCTTCGACTTTCCAATACAGACCTGGAATTAAGCTTAGCCAACCAGGAGACAGCCGTTTTTGAAGTACTGACGCAAATGCAAAACACGAAAAATAATGCTGTACAAAATACCATTCAACAATTAAACCAGCAGGCAGAGGTAGAGAATTCCCTGGCGGAAGCGGAGAGGATCTACAAATTAAACAAACACCTGCATGATGAAAAGGTGATAGGCGGCCAGGAATTTAAAGCAACACAGAATAATTATAATTACCAGCTTAACCGCAAAAAATTGAATGACCAAACCCTGAGCCAGGATGAGATTTCAAACAGGCAACAGATTGGTCAAATGGCTTCTTCCTATTCCCGTATGCAAAATGCTTTATCGCTTATGCGGCGGAAAGTGGGCGACCTGGTGGTCAGGGCACCGGTTGACGGGCAGTTAACATCGCTGGATGCTGAGGTAGGACAATCAAAAACAAAAGGTGAAAGGCTTGGACAAATAGATGTTTTGAGCGGGCATAAAGTAAGAGTGGATATTGACGAACATTATATTTCAAGGATCATGATCGGCCAGGTTGGAGAAGCCACCATTGCAGGTAAACCTTACAACCTGAAAATAAATAAAATATACACTCAGGTAAATAATGGACGCTTCCAGGTGGATATGATTTTCATGGATGCCGTTCCTGAAGGCATTCGCAGGGGACAAAGCCTGCAGATACGCCTGGCTCTAAGCGATGAAACGCAGGCATTGCTGATTGCCAAAGGAGGTTTCTTTCAGCAAACCGGTGGCAACTGGATCTATAAATTAAGCGAAGATGGCACAAAGGCCTACAGAGTAGATCTTCAGCTGGGAAGAGAAAACCCCGATTATTATGAAATTCTGTCTGGTTTAAAAGAAGGCGAAAAAGTAGTGACCTCCAGCTATGAAAATTATGGTGACATGCAGGAACTGATTTTAAAATAATTGATGATGAGAAAAAGATTTTTCATTTTACTGATTTTCATGGGCTGTTTTGGAACGGTTAAAATAAGTAATCAACCTAACCCGGAACAGGCAACACCATTATCCCATCCATCCTTAACCATCAAAATACCTAACCCCCTTTTTCTTATAAATTATTAACAACCGGAAAAATTAAAACCATGATCAGCATTTCAAATCTTGAAAAATATTACCGAACCGAAGATGTGGAAACGGTAGCTCTCAATAAACTTTCTTTAGAAGTTAAAGAAGGTGAGTTTGTCGCAGTCATGGGTCCATCAGGATGCGGTAAATCTACCTTACTGAATATTTTAGGATTGCTGGATGATCCCGATGGGGGAAGTTTTTTATTCAATGGAATTGAAGTGGTGAATTATAACGAACGCAAAAGAGCTAACCTGCGTAAAAGAAACATTGGTTTTGTGTTCCAGAGTTTTAACCTGATTGACGAACTGACTGTTTTTGAAAATGTTGAATTGCCATTAATTTATTTAGGTATGAAATCGGCAGAAAGAAAAAAGAAAGTGGAGGAAGTACTGGATAAAATCAAGATCATGCATCGCCGCAATCATTATCCGCAACAACTTAGCGGGGGTCAGCAGCAAAGAGTAGCCGTATCGAGGGCGGTTGTTAATAATCCCCGGCTCATCCTGGCTGATGAACCTACAGGTAACCTGGATTCAACCAACGGTAATGAAGTAATGCAATTATTAACCGACCTGAATGAACAGGGAACCACAATTATCATGGTTACGCACTCTGAGCATGATGCCAGGTACAGCCATCGGGTAATTCGCATGCTGGATGGACAAACGGTCCTGGAAAATATCATGGTATAACAGTCCTTTTTTTAGCCACAACTTAAATCATATGTGGAAAAGCAATCTGAACAGAGCCTGGCGCAGTATAGTGCGAAATCGCATGTTTGCTTTGGTAAACATAGCGGGGTTATCACTTGCAGTGGCTGCCTGCCTGGTGATCGGGTTGATTATTCATTACGAATGGAATTATGACCGCCAAAGTCCGCATGCATCCCATATCTGGCGGGCTTATAATGAAACCATCACGGATGGCAAAATAATTACCCAGGATGCTAATACACATTCTAAACTGGGTCCTTCACTTACGGCAGATCTTCCGGAAGTAGTATCCTTCACGCGTTTATACAATCGTGGTCACAATGAAGTGAACATTCTGAATAATGAAATACCCTATAAAATCAACGACCCCTGGATGGTAGACACTGGTTTTTTAAAAATGTTTCCCCAGCAGTTTATTAGTGGTCATGCTGCAACAAGTTTAAAAGAACCCAATTCAATAATCTTAACGCAGTCTACTGCTGAAAGATTATTTGGGAACAAAAACCCGGTAGGCGAAACATTGAATGTTCCGGGTGGATGGATGGTTGGCATTTATACAGTAACAGCTGTTGTCGCCGATCCGCCACAGAATACGCATCTTAAGTTCGGTTTGCTGGCATCTTATCAAACCCGGTATGCGCAAGGTCATACAGACAACTGGTCAAGTTATTGGGACTACACTTATTTCCAGCTTAACCCACAGGCGGATCCTGGAAAAATACAAAATCAGCTGGCTATTTATTCAGATGAGCACCTGAAGCAGGAAGGCATCCGGTTTAATATGCAAAAGCTGACGGATATTCATTTGCACTCCAGGCTTACCTATGAAATTGAAAAAAATGGCGATGCACGAACCATCAAAGCGCTTGCTTTTATCGTGTTATTTATTTTAGGAATTGCCTTCATTAATTATATCAATCTTACAACAGCACAGTCAGTCATACGGTCAAAGGAAGT
>JACCYQ010000038.1 GCA_013696395.1 Chitinophagaceae bacterium | reverse complement strand
TTCCTACCTTGACTTAGGGGGTGTTTCAGGGCAAAATTTGTGGTACTAAAACATTGGTTATGTACACAAAAATCATCTTCATCGCCCTGGTACTTTTAGCAACCAGTTTCAAATCAAACTCCGTTAGTAATAAAAACATGGTTTTTAATTTTAACGCAATCGAAGCCCCCGTAGCTCAACAGGAAAGTGTTCCATTTGTAAATTGGAATCCATTTGTGCCAACACTGGCTGATAATGTAAATAACCATCATCCCGATGAGGATGGCAAACATCACCAATTTCATTTTGAAAGATTATCAAGAATGCGTCGGGGAGGAAAAATATGCTGTGCAATATGTAAATTCATCATTCTCATCATGCATATATCCTTATTAATATTGTTGTCAGGATTATTCCATGCATAAAAAAAAATGAAGGAGCAAGTTCCTTCATTTCAGTCTTTGTAACTATATATTAATCATCATCGTCGTCCCGGTTTCCACCATTCCGGCGACCTAAAGTAAAATCAGCATCCCCGAATTTATAACTGAATGTGATACGAAAGTTCCGGACATTACGCCGGCGATAAGATTCCTGGTAAAAATTTTCTGTATCATAAATGGATGCCCAACGGTTGGTGTTGAATACATCATTAATACTAAATGTGAATGTACCCTTATCATTCTCCAGGAAATCTTTACGCATGGCTAAATCAACGCTGTATTGTGGTTCTCTTCTACCCTGCGGAATTACTTCAGCAGACTCATATTCACCGGAAAATTGAAAACTCATTTTATTGAAAATATTGGGATTAGTTTCCTGCAATATTTTATAGTTTGCCATCAATTCAAACTCCCAGCTAAACCCTTCATTATCGAGATTAAGATCTCCAATTTGTGCATTTACTTTACGATATTGGAATTCCAGTGTTGGAGTAATATCAAATTTTGGAGAAAACTTTTGTTGCAGTGTAAATTCCGTACCCAGGCGATTGGTGCTTTGGGCATTAATAAAAGTATTCAGAATTGCATTTGGATCAATGCCCGCATTATTTAACTGCAGGTATTGTTCAGTACTGATCGTATCGCTATAGCGTGTAATATCCCCTACATTATTCCGGTAATAAATGGCGCCCAAAAAACTGCTCCTGTTTTCAAATTGTTTGCTATAATTAAATTCGAATGAATTGGTGTATTCCGGCCTTAATTCAGGATTACCCCTTTGAATATTAACAGGATCATTGATATCTACGAATGGATTCAGGTTCCAGAAATTTGGTCTGCGGATACGGCGTGAAAAATTCAACTGAACCTGTACATCCTCACTAAGATCTTTTGATAAATACAAACTGGGGAAAAAAGCATCCCAGATGTTTCTGATTTTGGTAGGATACTCATACCCGAATTTTCTATTACTGTCAATCAATTCCCCTTCAAAATTGGAATGCTCTGCTCTTATCCCCGCCTGGTAGCCTATACTTTTAATTTTACCGGTGTATGTAAAATAAAACGCATTCACCATCTCCCGGTATGTATAATTATTACTGAGTGACAGTTTTGTTTCTGAACCATTATCTACACTAAATGCATTAAATGTACTTGTGCGTTTATTTATATAACTCCGCAAACCCATTTCAATTTTGGAATCATCCCCATTGGGATCAACAAAATCAATCTGGTAGGTACTTTGACTATTATCATTCCATCCTTCATTTCTCACCTGGGTTGGTGAACGGTTGGAACTTCCATCCGGGTTATAATAAAGATTCAAAATGTCTGAAGCGTCCGTTCCATCACCGTAATTGAAATTAGCAGAAGCGTTTAGTTCTTTGCCCGTTTCAGGAAATTTGTGTGTAAAATTAGCCTGGGTGCTATGCCTTGTAAAGCCATACCGACCTTCAGATGTACGGAAACCATACCGATCTAAATTCCTGTTAACATCAAAATATTGCTGGTCCTGGCTTTCATTACCTGTAAAACCCCCGTTTACATAACTTTGCGAAATGGTTAACGTGTTCCGGTTATCAATAAAATAATCTAATCCAAATCTTACTGATGCAAACCGTCGCAGTCGTTCATTATGGCTGGATTGATCGAAGTAATCTGTAGTTATCCCATTATCCTTATTTTCACGATAACTTTCGCCATCAACCAAACCACCTGAACGATTATACCCTCCCGTTAAAAAGAAATTTAATTTACCCTGGCGCAGGTTCAGGTTCAGATTTCCACCCAGGATACCAGGATGTCCACCAGTAAGTGAAGCTAAACCGTTCAAACCTACTCTCCTGTTTTTTTTCAGTATGATATTGATAATGCCACCAGTACTTGCTGCATCATATTTAGCCGATGGATTGGTTATTAATTCCACACGGTCAATATTATCTGCCGGAATTTGATCCAGGGTTAGAATGGTAGGTCTGCCATCAACAAATATTTGTGGTGAAGCATTTCTTAATTCTACATTACCCTCTACATCAACTGAAACAGCGGGAATATTTTTCATAAGATCCACAGCCGTTCCGCCCTTAGAAATAATACTTTGATCTGCATTAAAAATTCTTTTATCTATACCCATTTCCAAAGCCGGTCTTTCTGCAGTTACCACTACCTCGCCCAGGGATTTTACTTCCTGGTTAAGAATAATATTACCCATATCACGTTGAAAATTATCAGACCCGGGTACATTTGCGGCTTGCGGTGTAATAAACTGGTCAAAAAGCCCATAATCTAAAGCAGAAATAACCAGTCGGAAACTATCGGCAACCGGAAGATTATCAAAACTGAATTCCCCATTTGGTTTTGAAAGCTGGGCTGCAATGGCAGAATCACGATTTTGCGTACGGATGAATAGCTGAACAGATGCAGACTGTATCCCTTTCTGCGTATTGTCTGCTAACAATTTTCCATAAATACGGCTTGGGCTATTTACCCGCATTACTGGTGCTTCCATTGTTTCCGGAGGATCCCGATCAACCTGGGCATTTAATGAAACAGGAATTAAAATTACAAACCATAACAAAGGGAAAAAATACTTCATAATAATTAACAATTATGCGCCTCATTGGAGCATATTTAAAAAATGCAGACTCACTGGGTAAACGTTGTATTATGATTACTGTTCAACGCTAATTGTTAAAAAAAAACTCCCAATTTAACATTGCTACACTTCATATCACATTTCTTAAAGAGGGTACGGGGAAGATAATTTGGAATACTTCACTTCTAAAAAAACCATTACAATAGTGTTATTTCAATGAGTCAGGTATTATTAAGGCAGAAAGCAAGTATTCCTGATAAATCTGATGGATGAAACCATTTATATTCCAGATCTTTTTTAAACCACGTTAACTGGCGTTTAGCATATTGCCTTGTATGAATATTAATTTGTTCAACAGCCTTGCTTAAAAGGATCTTTTGATCCAAATACTGGAAGATCTCCGCATAGCCAACAGTTTTTAATGCATTTAAATGCCTGTATTGTTGAAGAGATCGAACTTCTTCAATCAATCCATTATTTATCATTTCTTCAGTCCGATGGTAAATATTTTTATAAAGCTGTTCTTTAGAAATTTCCAATCCTATTTTAATGATCCTGAAGTCTCTTTTTACTTTTACTCCCTTTCGGAAACTAATAATTGATTTACCGGTTGCCTCTATCACTTCAAGCGCCCTCATTAATCGCTGCGGATTTTGCACTTCGCCTTTTTCAAAAAAAACCGGGTCTTTTTCTTTTACTTTTTGTTGCAGCCATATTAAGCCATGCAATTTGTATTGATTATAAATCTCATTCCTGATTTCTATTGAAATAGCAGGAATATCATCCATCCCCTCTATAAAGGTTCGTATATATAAACCTGTGCCCCCTGCCATTACTGCGATTGAATTATGATGATGTATTTGATTTATCTTTTCCACTGCATACTGTTCAAAAGTCACAGCGTTTACTTCTTCAGCAATAGAATGAGTTCCTATAAAATAATGAGGCACTTGCTGTAATTGTTGGCTTGATGGTCTTGCCACACCAATATCCAATTCCCGGTAACATTGACGGCTATCAGCAGAAATTACAGAGGTTCCGAAATGTTTTGCTATTTCAACAGCGATAGCTGTTTTTCCGACCGCTGTAGGACCGGCAATAATGATAACGGTTTTATTTGATAAAGATTCTGGCATTTTATTATGTAAAAACCCGGCTTAACAACCGGGTTAAAAAAATCAAGCAGGTTTATTACAATTCTTCTTCTCCAGTAGTTTCCTCATCCCCACTTATATCCAATTCTTCGCCATCTGTAACATCACCCTCTTCGCCAAAACCATCTGCATTTTTATTGAGATCATATTTTTCTTCAACATCGGCAAATTTTTCTCCCAGCAATCCCTTGGTACCATATTGACTGGGGGCTATTCCTTCCGTTCTGATTACTGATGGGTATGTGATCCGGGAACTTTCCTCTTTAGAAACATTAATCAACTCAATTAAAAAAGTCCAGTACTTATTAAAATCATACTGATAAACAAAACGTTGGTTGGGTTGCTTGATTTCGGCACCTACGATCGTTTCTTTCATTATTAAAGGCGGTACATTATATTCCTGGTCATACTTTTCAAGGGAAATTTGCCTACCCCTCTGCCAATGGTCATTACTTCTGTAAAATGTTGCTTTATGCTTATTGTCAAATTCATATGCCTTCAGGATAATTTCGTGCATGTCGAAAAAAGATTGCGTATGCTTTACCACTACATCGCGGTAAACACTATCATCTTCTTCAAAATAAACCCTGAATTTTAATATTGCCATGTAGATATTATTATCATTAAACCTCAAAAATAGGCAAAATATAAAAAGTTACCTTACCGGCTTTAATCCAAAAATTTTTCCCTTCTCTAGCATGTATGCAAATGCTGCTTCGTAACTGTTATCTATTTTGCCATCCAGTATTGCCTCCCGGATGGCAGTTTTAATTTCACCAACCGGCCGGGAAGGTTTAATACCAAAGGTTTCCATGATCAATGCACCAGATACAGGAGGCTGCCAATTGCGTAACCTGTCGCTGGCTTCCACTTCCCTGCATCGCAACCTGACCATCTGAAAATTTTCCAGGTACTTAGTTTTTTTATATTTATTTTTTGAGGTGATATCCGCTTCACATAGTGTCATCAAATCTTCAATATCATCACCTGCATCAAATATCAGGCGACGAATGGCCGAATCCGTAATATTTTCTTTGGTCAGGCTGATAGGGCGCAGGTGCATTTCCACTAATTTCCTGACAAACCGCATTTTTTCATTCTTTGGCAATTTGAATTTGGTAAAGATCTTTGGAACCATTCTGCCTCCAATTACTTCATGACCATGAAAAGTCCAGCCATGATCTTCTTCAAATTTTTTGGTGACCGGTTTTGCAATATCGTGTAATACGGCTGACCACCTTAACCAGAGATCGGACGACCGGGTTGCCACGTTATCAATTACTTGCAGGGTATGGTAAAAATTATCTTTATGGCCTTTTCCGTCGATATATTCTGCCCCTGCCAAATCAACCATTTGTGGAAAAATGATATGCAGTAAACCACTTTGATATAAAAGATCAAAACCAACAGAAGGTTTATTACTTAATAATATCTTGTTGATCTCTTCGGTTATACGTTCCTGTGAAATAATATTAATGCGATAAGCATTGTCTTTGATAGCCTGGAAAGTTTTTTCTTCAATATTGAAAGAGAGCTGGCTTGCAAATCTTATTGCCCGCATCATTCGCAATGGATCATCACTAAAAGTCTGTAGTGGATCAAGAGGTGTTTTAATCACCCGATTATTCAAATCATCCACACCATTGAAAAGATCATGCAATTTCCCAAAATCTCTTTCATTAAGGCTAATGGCCAATGCATTGATAGTAAAATCGCGACGGTTCAGATCATCTTCCAGTGTACCAGCAACTACCAAAGGATTTCTTGAATGATATTGGTAGCTTTCTTTACGGGCACCGACAAACTCCAGGTCAATATCATACACCCGGATATGAGCTGTTCCATAATTTTTAAAAAAACTTACATGAGGTTTTGGTTCAAATTCCTTTGCTGCCAAATGTGCCAGTTCAATACCGTCCCCAATACAAACGATATCCGCATCTTTTGACGGCCTGTCCAATAATTTATCCCGGACAAAACCTCCGATCAGGTAACTGGGCATATCGGCTTTTTCGGCGGCATGTGCGATCTTTTTTAATATAAATAATTCTTTGTCTGAGCACTGAATATCCATAATCTGCAAAGATAACAGGGAGTGGTGAGTTATTTCATTCACAAACAAAGACCGGGTAATTATCGTATAATTTCTATCTTACCATTTTTCCATTTTACTACTGAAGATGGGATGGATGCAGAAAGATCATCCCGTCGATAATGTACGGCATAATCAACTCCATTGATAATATCATTACTAATGTCCTTGAAATTTGCAGGTGATATTTGTCCGCTTATATTAGCCGAAGTGGAAACGATGGGCTTTTTAAATCTTTTTATCAGATGCCGGCAAAATTCATCTTTTACCAGGCGTATACCTATGCTCCCGTCTTCAGCCAGCAGGTTATCGGCAAGGCCAATGGCATGTTCAAAAATCATGGTGGTTGGTTTACCGGTCTTTTTGAGATAATCAAAAACCTGGAGATCGGCAGCAGCTGTATATTTCAGGACATCTCTTTCATCGACCATTAAAACAATCATAGATCGCTGGGGTGGGCGCCTTTTCAATTGAAAAATACGTTCAACGGCTTTATCATCTGTGGCATCGCATCCTATTCCCCAAATAGTATCTGTTGGATAAAGAATGATGCCTCCGCTGCGTAAAACCTGCAGGCATTTTTCAATATCAGTTTCCATAACGATCATGTACATACTCTTTTACCAATTCATTATAAACATTCATTACCGAAGCGGCGCATTTTTCAGGGGTAAAATTTTGTGCATATTGCCAACCTTTTTCTTTCATTTCACTAACCAATATTTCATCCTCATATATCCGTTTCATGGATTCACCTATTTCATTGGCATCGTTTGGGTTAACGTATAAAGCTGCATCCCCACCCGCTTCGGGCAAACAGGAAACATTGGATGTAATAACTGGTAAACGGCTAAATAATGCTTCCAAAACAGGAATGCCAAAACCTTCAAAAAAAGAAGGATAGATCATTGCCAGGGCTTGCTGGTAAATGCCCGGGAAATCCGCTGCGGTTTTGAAACTTTCCAGGCTTTTGGTGGAAGGGTTTTCAGACAAAAAAATGATAAGATCACCCATACCCTGTTGTTTCACATAATCCTTAACCACCTGCATATAGCCCTTACCTTCACCAATCACCACCAATGGAACCTGCAGTTCATTTCTCAATAAGAAAATCGCTTTACAAATATTCAACAGATTTTTTCTTTCAATTACAGATCCGACATACAAAAAAAATTTATCAGGTAGATTGTATTTTTTCTTTATGATTTCCTTTTCGCCAGCATCTACCTGCCTGGAGAATGCAGGATTACAACTTTGGTAGCATACGCGTATCTTATCTTCCTGAACATGATAATATTCGATCAAATCTTTTTTTGTTTGCTGGCTGATGGCTATCACCAGGTCTGCATGTTTACAGGCATACCGGAATTTTTTCCGGTAAATATTTACATCAATCTTTTTATATTGGCCAGGATAACGTTCATGGATAAGGTCGTGCATGGTTACTACTGAAGGAATTTTTTTTTCCCTGATACCAACCGGAATTTCATGGCTCAATCCATGATAAAGATGAATATTCAACTGTTTCAGATCATCCGTTACCCATTTGCTTCGCCATGCGGATGGGAAAACGCGGTGCAACGTGTTTTCAGGTAATATTTCATGTGCGTTTTGTACATCTTCAAAATTGAATAATCCTGAAGGCTTTGTATTTAATAAATAATATTCATGCTCCCGGAAAGTGGTAGCCAGGGAACGGATCAACGTCCGGCTGTAATGGCCCAATCCCGTACTGTTATGAAACGCTCTTTTTGCATCGAAACCTATGCGCATAAAATAAATTAAAGGTGCAAGTTAACCAATGCAAGCAAGTGTTGATTCATCTTGTATCCAGTTTTCAGGTAAATGAAATACTGCTGATTTAAATTATATAATATGTTTGCAAAAAATAAAACATGGAATATAAGTTACTAATAAATGAAGCATGGATCAATCGAGAACTGCTGAAAGAAAATAAATATAAAAATGCTGTTAAACAAGTGATTGAAAAGGTTGATAAAGGTGAATTTCGGGTAGCCGAACCTGCAGAAAATGGATGGCAGGTGAATGAATGGGTAAAGCAGGCCATTCTGCTTTATTTTGGCATACAACCCATGCAAACATGGGAGATAGAACCTTTTGAATTTTACGATAAAATGTTATTGAAAAAAAATTATAAAGAACTCGGTGTCAGAGCTGTTCCGCATGCTGTAGCCCGTTATGGCGCTTTCCTGGGAAGAAATGTAGTATTGATGCCCAGTTATGTAAACATTGGGGCTTACGTGGATGAAGGAACAATGGTTGATACCTGGGCCACTGTAGGAAGTTGTGCGCAGATAGGCAAACATGTTCATTTAAGTGGTGGTGTAGGAATTGGTGGGGTATTGGAACCATTGCAGGCTTCTCCGGTAATTATTGAAGATGGTTGTTTTATTGGCAGTCGATGTATCGTTGTTGAAGGGGTAATTGTTGAAAAGGAATCTGTACTCGGCGCTAATGTGGTGCTTACACAATCAACTAAAATTATAGATGTTAGTGGCAGCGAACCTGTTGAAACAAAAGGTAGAATTCCTGCACGCAGTGTGGTGATTCCCGGCAGTTTCACAAAAAAATTCCCGGCAGGTGAATACCAGGTAAGTTGCGCACTCATCATTGGAAAACGGAAGCCCAGCACCGATCTTAAAACCAGTTTGAATGACGCGTTAAGAGATTTTAATGTAAGTGTATAAAAAAATAAGATCAAAAACTATCGAAAAAGGGTTCGCGTTCTTATTTACCCATTGTCTCACCAATACCTACGATAAAGTTTAGTGGAACAATATTTGTCCATCATCAACACATTTCAATTATTAAACTTAATACTATGAAGAAGTCAATTTTGATGTTGGCATTTTTTACCTTTTTGATGGGAAATGTTTACAGCCAGGATTCAATTCCAAAAAATGCAAGGGATCATTTTACGATCGCTTATACAGGTGCGACTAATGTAGAGTGGGATATTGAAGGAGATGGGATTGACGTAACTTTTGATTTGAACGGAGTAAAATGGAAAGGAAAATACGATGCAACAGGTAACTGGCTATTGACAAAACGGGAATTGGATAAAGAAGAACTGCCGCAGGTGGTTTTAAATGGTTTAAAAAAATCGGAGTTTGCAAACTGGGATGTTAAGGAGCGTTATGAATACCAAACTCCCAATCATCGTTCCCTTTACCAGTTTGAAGTGAAATGGGAAGATCAGAAAAAAATTATTTTCTTAACACCGGAGGGAAAATTGTTACCTGAAATGACTAAAACAGAAAACCAATAAATTTCCTCATCTCCCCAAAACAGACAGCTCATTAAAGGTTACTTAGTTCGTTAATATTTAAACACTTTTCCTCCTGCCATTACCTGCTGGGTTACTTCATCAAAAAATATTTTTTCACCGGTACGTGCTGCCGCATTAGTCATTATAGTAGCAATGGAATGATTATATCCTGCTTCAACTGGTGCATTTGTTTGATTCCGGGTCCGGATGCAATCAAGCCAATTACGCATATGTGCATTGGTTAAAGGGTCACTCCCGGTATTGGCAGAGGCTACGACTTTTACATCTTCCTTAACCAGGTCAACAGATGGCAATAAATTTGGTTTCATACCCATAGCTTTGGCATGCACTTCATTCAAACCTCCATTTGATGAAACCTTGTTAGTGATCAGGTTCAATTCGCCCCCATTTGAAAAATATAGTTCAGCAGGCCTTTCCTCACCATTATGCATACGCGAAGTAAATACAGCCTGGAATCCTGTTGACTGGTCATTTAACGGCCCATAATCAAACACTGCTGTCATGGTATCCCAATTACGCCTGCCATCTTTCCATTTATATATTCCACCGTTTGCAATCACCGATCTAGGATGGGGTAACCCGGTAAACCAATGAACCGTATCAATCTGGTGACTCATCCACTGTCCGGGCATACCGGAAGAATATGGCCAGAATAAACGATATTCCAGGTACTTCCGTGCATCCCAGGATTCAAACGGTCGATTCATCAAATATCGCTTCCAGTCAGTATCTGATTCTTTGATCTTTTCAACCAGTCCAGGTCTGCGCCAGCGACCCGGTTGATTAACATTCCATGAAAGTTCCACCATGGTAATGGGTCCGAACTTTCCTTGTTCAATAAAGTCTGCCGCTGCTTTGTAATTGGATCCGCTCCGCCTTTGTGAACCAACCTGCACTACCCTGTTACTCGCTTTTACTGCTTTCAATGCCGCAATATTATCATCCATTGTTTCTGCAAATGGTTTTTCAACATATACATCGCAACCGGCTTTAATGGCTTCAATAGTATGTAGGGCATGTTGGAAATCAGCTGTACTTATGATAACTGCATCAACCGTTTTACTTTCATAAAGAGCTTCATTATTCACATATGCCTGTACGTTATGCCCAAGCTTTTGTGTCATCCAATCCTTTCCTTCATCCCTTCGCAATTTCCAAATATCAGAAACGGCAACAATTTGGGCATTGTATTCTTTTTGATAGTTTAAGACACTTGGAAACAACGAGCTTCTGAACCGATCAGAAAATCCAACCACTCCAATCCTGACGCGGTCATTGGCGCCAATGATATTACCATAGCTTTTTGCACTTGAACTTAAACCGCCCATGTAAATACCTGCAGCTATTGCGGACGAATTCCGGATAAATTTTCTACGGGATGTCATAATAAATATTTTATGATGGAATTAATTTTTTTAAATTTTATTTCAATTCCTGGATTTTCAAACTGCGGAATGAAACCTTATCACCATGGTCCTGCAAAAGAATATGACCTTTGGAAGCCATTCCAAAGTCTGGCCATTCGGCATACTTACTTCTTGCAACCAATGCTTTGAAATAGGGAACACCGCGTTGGTATTCCAAAACTTTCCAACCATTTAACCAATGTTCAATCCGGTTATCAGGATGTACGATGATCATTCCCCTGTTCCATTCGCCAATCGGTCTCCTTGCTCTGGTTTCAGGCAGCGAAGGAATAAGGTCATAAAGTGAAGCGAGTGTACGATTGCCTACTACACCTTGTTTAGCATCCGGATGTTTCGCATCATCCAGGATCTGGTATTCTAATCCAATAGCGGATCCGGTATTATTTTCTTTCTCTGTTACAAAATATTTAACGCCGCTGTTTGCTCCTGGTGATAATTTAAAATCAAACTGGAAAATAAATGAACCATATTCTTTGTTGGTCACAATATCGCCACCATTTGCAGATTCTGCACCTCCTGAAGGCAGTACACTCAGTTCTCCATCTTTTATCTGCCAGCCTTTTGGTGGAAAATGATCTTTATATGCACGACGCCAACCGTTGGTTGTCTTTGCATCCCATAACAATTGAACACCATTATTTTTTTCCGCATCTGACAAATTATTCGGGACCAGGTTAACGACAAATTGATCGGTAAACTTTTCAGCTTTCAGGTCAGTCGTTTTTATTCTCAGATTGCGCCAGCGAACCTGCATACCTTCCTGCTCTTTTTTACCGATTGAATGAACCTGTAAAGCGATAAAACCTTCCGGGGTCATATCATCAATTACAAAAGATGCCGGAATACCATTCACCCATGTCCTGATATTATTACCAATACATTCAATTCTGGCCTTATTCCATTGACCAAACTTATAAGCTTTTTTTGCTGACGGATTCAGATCCAGCGGGTATAACCAATCTCTCCTGGATTCATCATAAATACCACCCGTCCAACCTCGGGTAGTGGCGTCCAATTCAAACTGGTAACCATGCACCCTGCCTTCCCTGTAATCCGGCTTACTTTCACTACGAAACTGAATACCTGAATTCATCAGGCTGTCCAATTTAAATTCAAGTTCTAAAATAAAATCGCCGTATTTTTTTTCTGTGGCAAGAAAGCTATTGGGTTCATTAAAGACAGTGGTTCCAACTATTTCACCATTCTCCACTGTATACTTTGCTTTTCCGTTCAATAATTTCCAGCCATCCAGGTTTTTTTCATTAAACAAAGGTTGCCATTCTGCGGATTGGCCAAATGATAATTGGTAAGCAAAAAGAAGCAATACAAGAAAAATATTATTTTTCATATGGTGGCCTTTTAAAAACGTAATAATTAAAGAAAGTATATCGAATTAAAACATTAAGTTAATAATTATCCCAGTACAATCGTGTTGTTTCAGTGAATACCTTTAATTCTCTTATTTTTATTCAATCTTAATTATCGAGTATGTCAATTGACCGAAGATCCTTTTTACAAAATATATCCGTTTTATCAATAGGTACAGGAATCACCGCAGCTGTACCTTTAGATATTTTGACTGCATTCCGGAAAAATAAATCTGCATTAGAAAAAATAAATGTAGGTGTAATCGGTTGCCGTGGACAGGGATGGAGCAATCTAACATCTATGCTGCGCATACCGGAAATACAATGCTCTGCATTATGTGATGTAGATGATACTGTATTGAACAATCGGAAAAAAGATCTTGAAAAAATCAATAATCATCCAACAATTTATAAAGATTATCGAAAGTTACTGGATAGTAAAGATGTTGATGTGGTCATTATTGCTACACCTGATCATTGGCATTGCCTTCAACTGGTTGATACCTGTGCGGCTGGCAAAGCGATATACATGGAGAAACCAGTCTCAAATTCAGTTATTGAAGCACAGATTATGCTGGCGGCTGCCAATAAGTATAACAGTTTTATACAGGTAAATCAATGGCAGCGAAGCCAGCAACATTTTAAGAAAGCTATAGAAATCGTTCATTCGGGCCAGTTAGGAAAAATACATTCCACCAGGGCGTGGATGTACCGGGGAGGCACAACCGCTTTACCAGTATTGCCTAATGAAGCTGTGCCAGCTGGTGTAGATTACAAAATGTGGTTGGGACCTGCCGAAAACAGGCCTTTCAATAAAAACCGTTTTCATTACGAATTCAGATGGTTTTGGGATTATGCAGGTGGATTGATGACTGATTGGGGCGTTCATTTAATTGATATGGTTTTATTGGGTATGAAAGCCGGCGATCCGAAATCAGTGGTTTCTTCTGGTGGTAAATATATTTTTCCGGATGATGCGCGGTTAACGCCTGATTTGCAAACTGCCGTTTACGATTACGGAGATTTCCAGATGACCTGGGAACATAATATGGGTATGGGTTCTGGCCCATGGGGTTTACAACATGGCATTTCATTTTCGGGTGAGAATGGCACCTTAATACTAAATCGCAGTGGGTGGGAAATAAGACCAGATAAACAACAGGGAAAGGATAAAATGGAAGCGGTTGCCTGGCAAAAAGCCACAGATAATGGAATGGATATGCACACAACGAATTTTGTTGAAGCATTAAAATTAAATAATAAAGAATTGCTGAATTGTCCTATTGAAGCTGGCGTTAAAGTGGCTATCCATGCACATATGGGAAATGTTGCACACCGCAGCAATGAAAAAATAATATGGAATGAAAAAGAAAATAAATTTAATACTAATGCTGCTAATAAATTATTAGTGCCGGAATACCATAATGGGTGGAAGCTTCCCAAAATATAAACAAGGCTAACAACTCTATAATATGTAAATGGTAATAAAATTTGAATTGTTAATCCAGCACCTGGCAAAAACAGCCATGATCTAAAACCAATTCAATCACTTTTTCGGGCAGGATGGTCTCCCCTTCTACCCTGAGAATTTTGTCACAATCATCAAGGTCAAAGTTTACCCTGAAAAATGAAAAATAATTCAGCAACTTATGAATAAGCTGTTGGGCAAGTTCTGCATCGTTCACATTCGTTTTAAATACTTCAACCATTTTAAAGAATTTTATTGGTGCCCGGATTGATAGTGAAGCAAAACATTACCGCAATTAAACGCTTTGCTTTCCATCAAAAATAATTCAAACTTTTGGTCCTTGATATTAAATAAATGTGTTCCCCCGCCGAGTATAACTGGATTAACCAATAACCTGAATTCATCTATCAAACCTTTTTTGGTAAATGCGGATGCCAGATTTGCTCCACCAAAGATGACCATATCTTTTCCCGGTTGCATTTTTAATGCATTGAATTCATCGATATTAATTTCATGCATCAACCTGCAATTATTCCAACTGGTGGTTGTCATTGTTTTTGAAAATATGAGTTTGGGTAAATTATTCATATTATCTGTGATGACCGGATCCTCGGTGGTAATATCCGGCCAATAACTTACCATCAACTCATAAGTTTTCCTACCCATGATTATTGTATCAACCGTCTTGAAAAAATCACCCATATATTGATCCATCTCTGTATTCCATCGATGCCATTCAATATTTTTTTCCGAATCCTCGATATACCCATCCAGGGAAACCATCATGGATAATATTAATTTCCTCATCCTGGTTATTATTTCTTTTCGTATTCATAATTGATCATCCACTGAACTCCATATTTATCTGCAAATGACCCAAAATAAGCACCCCAGAAAGTCTTCTCCATGGCCATCTCAACTTTACCACCTGCAGAAAGCCCATTGAATAAACGGTCGGCTTCTTCTTCACTATCGGGCGACAGATTAATGTACACATTGTTGCCAACCTTTAATTTTTGACCCCATGCTTCGAGAGTATCAGAAGCCATCAGAGTATATCCATCACTGAGTGGTAAAGATATGTGCATGATCTTATTGGCATCTTCAGCAGACATTTTTTCAGCTCCGGGCATATCTTTAAACTTCTGAACAATTGAGAACTCCCCTCCAATTACAGATTTGTAAAAATTAAATGCTTCTTCAGCATTTCCATCAAAATTCAAATAAGGATTAAACTTTAGCATGATTGATGATTTTGATATCCAAAGAAAAATTTGAACCAATAAGTTTGTTGAATGATTAATGTGATTCCGCCAATTGCTTAATCAATGGCAATGCTTTATCCCACATGGTTTGCATCATATCACCATATTCGTCAGAGGTTTCCTGTTCAATAGAAAGTTTCGACTTATTTCCTTCACTGGAAATATAGTATGTTTCTTTAAACCCTTTAATATTCCGGGCAGCTTCGCTTTCATAATCTTCTACCCCATTTACCAGGGTCCCTGTAAATTCTGTTGAAATGATCTGACCCGGCACACTGGCAACGATCTTTCCTATCATACCATTTTCAGTGCCATCTTTAAAAATAACTTCACTACCCTGCTTCCAATCGGTTTCTGCATAAGTCCCGGGATTAAACGCGGTATACCATGACTTGGTCATTTCATCTTTGGTTAATACATCCCAAACTTTTTCTTTGGAAGCTTTTATGTCTATTGACTTTTTTATAATTACCTTTTCCATACCGGTTAAATTTAGTTTGATAAATATTTATAATGGCAACTCCTTGATTTCAATGACATATGAATTCATTTCTTTTATTTTTCCATTTACAATCAGGTAGCTGTCGCTGTAATATGCTTTGAATGGTGTACCATTTTTACGAACCGATTTTATGACGCCTTCTGTAATTACCCGGTCCCCTTCAGCTACCATATTAGTCGGAATAATTTCAGGGGGTGTTGAAGCTACATCATCCATCATTCTTTTTACATCAGCTTTTCCCGTCATTACTTTCGATCCCATCATATTCCATTTTACATCATCAGTCATACTTGACAAGATAAACTCAAGATCAACTGCAGCAAATGCTTTGTCAAAATCTTCAATCAATTTCTTATTTTTTAATATTGTATCAATGTCCATAAAATTTGTTTAATGGTAACTTGTGGGAACAGGAACCATAATCTCCCGCTTGTACAATACAAAGCTACAGCCTGGTTATTAAAATAAATGGTATAAATCCGGCATTTAAAGGGGTTGATTGCGACAACAAGCTTCCGTAAATTTGGAAAATTCTATTTCAGAATTAACTCATCATTTATAATTTAAACTATCCATAAAGAAACTTACCAATGAAAAATATAGCCTTACTGATTCCCCAGGGTGATACCAGCCTGAGTAATATTGAAGCCACCTTTAAAATGTTTACCAAAGTAAATGAAGCACTTGAACGTGCCGGAAAACCTCCTTTATTTAAAGTTTACCTGGTAGGTCTTACCCGCGAACCTAATACCACGCATGCATTCACTATACATCCGGATATGGGTTTGGATAATGCTTTGAGAGCGGACCTAGTGATTATTCCTGCTGTACATGGTGACGTTAAAAAAGTACTGGAGATGAATAAAGATTTTATTCCGTGGATCATTAAACAATATAAATATGGAGCGGGTCTTGTTTCTCTTTGCATTGGTGCTTTTATATTAGCCTCTACAGGTTTACTGGATGGCAGAAGTTGTACCACGCATTGGTTGGCAGTCAACGAATTTCGCAGTATGTTTCCGAAGGTAAAGCTTGTTCCGTATAAGATTATTACTGATGAAGACGGAATTTATTCCAGTGGAGGAGCTTACTCTTCATTGAACCTGATCCTATATCTGGTGGAAAAATTTGCAGGCAGGGAAATGGCCATATTAACCGCAAAAATTTTTGAAATTGAAATAGACCGTGGCAGTCAATCTCCCTTTATGATGTTTAATGGACAGAAGGAACACGAAGATCAGGAGATCATTAAAGCACAGGATTATATTGAAACTAATTACCAGGAAAAAATTACCGTTGATCAGTTAGCGATCATGCTTTGTATGGGGCGGAGAAATTTCGAAAGACGTTTTCGTAAATCAACTTCAAACAGTGTTATTGAATATATACAAAGAGTAAAAATAGAAGCCGCTAAAAGAAGCCTGGAAACATCGAGAGAAAATGTAAACGAAGTAATGTATAAAGTTGGATATACTGATACCAAAGCTTTTCGTACAACATTTAAAAAAATTACAGGATTATCACCCATACAATACAGGACCAAATACAATAAAGAAAACGTAAGTCAATTTGAGAATTAGTCCATTTGAAAATTTGAAAATGAAAGGAAAGTACATCTGCATTAATTTCTTTTAAACATATTCAAGTAAATAGTTATGATAGAAAATAAATTATCAGTAAGAGAAATTAAACCAGCAGACATTGATTATATTATACAATACTGGTTAGATTCAGATCAGGATTATTTAGAAGGCTTGGGAGTAGATGTAAAAAAACTATTTAAGAAAGAACAAATTACAGAAATGTTGTTGAACCAAATGGAAATGCCTTATGAGCAAAAAAATGCTTATTGCATCATTTGGGAAATGGATGGAAAACCCGTAGGACATTGCAATACTAATCCCAGTCAATTTGGTTTAGAAGCGAATATGCATTTACATATATGGCAACCAGGCAACCGGATGAAAGGCCTGGGTTTATCACTGCTTAAAATGACCATTCCTTATTTTTTTAAAAACTTACAATTGAAGCAGTTAATCTGCGAACCATATGCATTAAATCCTGCGCCTCATTACGCTTTAGAAAAACTGGGATTTGAATTTGAAAAAGAATATGTTACTGTTCCGGGTTCCATAAACTTTGAGCAACCGGTAAAGCGATGGGTTTTAAGTTACGATCGTTATAAAAAAATTAACTGGAGTTATAGAGATTAAGATACACCTTACTTACCTCTCACCTTTTTCTAAAAATCTTCCACCAAACAAACGCCATTTGGTGGTTGACAAAGCGCCCCCTGGCAGGAATAAATTACAATAGCCGTAGTGGTCAATGTTAGAAATAACAATGTCTTTCTCAATTAATTTTATTGTAAATAAAAGATCGAAAATGCAAAATGCCAGGTATGATCATAACCACCAGCTATTAGAAATATATTTTTTTACTAAGTAAAATCGTAGTCTACTCCTGTCACCTGTGTTAGCAGCGTTTGAGGGGCATCAAGGATTATGGCATTATACTCCGGTGAAGGAGAAACAGGAGAATTTATTTTCAAATAATCTTTCATAACATCGTGTAAACTGTAAGAAGTATTTTTTGCGTCTGCAACATCCGGTATGCGACACAGCATATTGGAAGGATCGCCTTCTCTTTCGCAGGCGCAGATTGAATAATTTTTTTTAGCATCAATTGGTTTATCATTTACTTCAATGGACTGAATTCTTTTCCCCATTTCTTCAAAAGCTTTGAAGGTTACCTTCATTCCTTTAAATTTCACTACCCAACCACCTAATCGTTTTGCTGCATCTTTTGCAAATACATTATTTAATTCCTTTTCCAGCCATTCTATCAACTGCTTACCGGTCACTATACCTTTACGTACTTGTGAATCTACCGGAAGCATATCAAATAAAAAGCCTTCTGTAATGGGGATATTACCAGTAGCATCCCGTTTTGTGCGTGGCGGACAAAATCGAAATCCATTAGACAACACCATATCAGTGCCGATCTTCCATTTCAATGCATCAATGATCAAGGTATCAATCGTATTTTCCACAACGAAATACCGGTATAATGGCAGTTTACTATACCCTATTACCTGGTTGATTTCACTTGTATAAGGTTTTTCATTTTCCTTAATCACTTTTTGCACATCTGTATCTGCCTTGTACTTCCTGATATCGAGTTCTACTAAAACATAATCTTCTTTAATAATTTTATTGTCTTGTACCACCAGATCAAGTCTTCCTACAAATGATCCGAATGCCCCGGGTTCAACCACTTTTGCATAAGTGCATTCAATCGGTTTACGAACCCTTTCATGTGTATCACCACCAAAAATATAATCAACGCCCTCACATTCTTTTGAATTAGCCAATGCGATCTGTTGGGACAATCCTAGGTGCGATAAAATAATGACCATATTGCATTGCTCCTGCTCCCGTAATACATTTACATAATGTGGCAAATTCTCTTCGGGCATAGTATAAACAATACCCTTGCTGTAATCGGGTGACTGACGAATGGGAACTAACGGATCGGTATAACCGACAAATCCTATTTTAACACCTGCAATACTCCATGTATGATATGGGGGAAAAATTAATTCTCCCTTTTTGCCATTACCCAGGTCATGGTACATATTTGCACATAATTTAGGAGCCTGAAGACCTCCCAATAATTTCTGCATGGCATCTTTATAATAAACTACTTCCCAATTACCGGGTAAATATAAATTGTAACCCATCGCGTTTAAAATTGGCTGAAGCGCTTTGCCGGTGGTTTCTACACTCAACTGACTACCCTGGAACATATCACCCGTATCAATAATAAATGTATTTGGGTTTTTACTTTTTACCTGTTTAAAATAAGTAGCGAGGTGTGCATAACCCCCAGTACTTCTAAAAGTCATATTATTATTCTCCCAAAATAATTCATCATGCGGATGAATCTGGCAATGAACATCCGTTGTTTGCAGAATCGTTACCCGCTGTTGTCCTGCGGGCAAATCTTTTATCCGTTCTTCTATCGGATTTTTATCTTGATCATCTTCTCCCAATAAAGACGAAAGTGGATTCAATGTCAGGCCCAGGCCTGCAAGTGTAGAGAATTGTAAAAAATTTCTTCTTGACCCTGAATAATTCATGCGATTGATTTTTTACCGAAATTCTTCACATTACCGTCCCTTTGAATTCTTCAATTGAATTGATTTGGGTGCATTTAATGTACATAAAGTTATCTGACTCACAGAAGAATCAATAAAGCTGCCACATAAAGAAACTTTATTTTTTCAATTCATATTCACCGATACATGTCTATTTTGAAAATTCTTTGATTGATTCTCCCAAATCATAAACCCTCACATTACCATTCAACTTTGATTGAACCAAAGAACTTGCAGCTGCGCTTCTATAACCTCCGGCACAATGTACCACAATTGGCTTCCCGGTTGGAATTTCGCCCACTCTATTCCTGATTTCGGCTAAAGGTATGGCTATACTGCCTGGAAAAATCTCTTTCTCTTTTACTTCAGATGGATTCCGAACATCAACAATTGTATAATCATCCATATTAAATTTAAAGCTGGCAATATCAATTGCATTTGTTTTTTCTGATCCGTAATCAATAACAAAACTTTCTTCTATCTGCCCTTCATATCCAATGGCTGCAGCACGTTCAATGAGCCTGTTCAGCTGCCTGGTTGACTCGCCACCCAGGTAAAATTTTTCACCCGGCTTTATAATACTTCCCAGCCAGGTTTCAAACTTAGTGCCTTCCATTAAATTGATAGAATTTGGAAGATGTTCCTTCTTAAATTCATTTTCTGATCTTGCATCAATAATATAGAGTTCCTTTTGTAAATGCAAAACATCTTTTTCACTTTTAACTGCATCAGAAATTTTTACTTTCGATATATTCTCTTTAAATGCAGGTGCACCTTGCCGGTTAAGTTCTACATTATAAGGGAAATAGGCGGGTACAAATGGTTGATCAGTCAACAAATTTTTTACAAACTCTTCTTCGGTCATTTCCTGCAGTGACCAGTTAGTCATTTTTTCAGCGCCTATGGTACTGCTATGTGCATCACTTAAAGCTTTACCACATAAGGTACCTGCACCATGAGCAGGATAAACTATTACGTCATTGTTCAATGTCATTAGTTTCTGGCGCAGCGAATAATACATCTCCTTAGCCAAATCAGCACGTGTTGATTTTAAGTTGCCTGATCCTTCCCTGAGATCAGGGCGGCCACAATCACCTATAAATAAGGTATCGCCAGTAAATACTGCTTTTTGTTTTTCATCATGTTCCAATAAAATAGAAATACTATCCGGTGAGTGTCCCGGTGTATTAATAGCGGATAACTTTATTTTACCCAATTGAATGGTATCACCATCGTCAAAACCAGTATGTGGATAATCTGCATTTACCAGTTTGCTAACATAAATAGTGGCGCCTGTAATTTTATTGATTTCAGCATGACTACTTACAAAATCTGCATGTGGATGGGATTCAATCACCCCTATAATTTTGGTATCATGTTTTTTAGCAAAATCAAGGTATGGCGCAGGATTCCGTGCCGGATCAATCAGAATTATCTTCTTTTCGCAGTCACTTAATACAGCATAGCTAAAATGAGCCAGGTTTTTATCTTCCCATTGCTTTATTCTCATACTATTATTTTTACAAATTTATTTCTTAAAATGGGCTGAAATTTCTTTTTCTGTCATGAAGTAAAGATAAAACAGCTTTGACCATTTTAATTTAAACTGTTTATTTTTTGACGCCCATGAAAAAGCAATCTCCATTAAATTGAATGCATCTCTTCTTCATAACTATCAAACAGTCTTATATCCTGATTTAACCATAAAAAAAAGCTGCACCAGTTGCAGCCTCAATCTATTATGCAGGCACTTTGCTTTGCATTTCACGTTCCCAGAAGCGGTGGCTGGCCACAGCATCTCTGAACACCTTTATATTTCCATTCGTAATTACACCGAGTGCGGAATTATCTGCATTCAATTTTTCAATTTTATTTGCAATGTAAGTCTGTTGTAAAAATGACACCGCATCTTTATCTGCTCCAATGGCCTTACAATGCCGGAATGCTTCATTGACAAAATGTATAGCATCCGGTTGATTTTTTAAAGCATCAATACTCTTTGTTCCACCCGGAATATAAACCGCATCAAACAAAACAGAAGCAGCATTGAAGAATGTTTTATCTGGCGTTAATGAACCACCATTCATTCCTTTGACCGGTGATAAAATGGGTGCGATCAATTTTACCATCGCGCCTTCCGCATTTAACTTGCTTTTCAGTTTATTTACCGATGTTTCATCTACTCCATCCGCAATCAATACAGCAATCTGCCTTCCTTTAATAGTATTTTTTATTGTATTGGCCATGCTCAATGATGCGGACTGTTCAATGGAAGATTTGGCAATTACAGGTTGATAATCTTTTGGATTACCATCCGCGGGAATTGCACCATTTGTAACCGCCATTGGTTTTTTGGGAGGTACGGCCCCGATTTTTTTTGCAATGTATTGAGCCATTTCAAGATTTACATTGGAGAAATGGTCCACAACCTTTTGACGTATATACGGCACCGTTACCAACGACAGTTCAAAACTGAATGCGTCTTTGATATGCTGTTTTTCCGCTTCAGACTGGCTGTTATAAAAAAGGACAGCCTGGCTGAAATGATCCAGGAAACTTTTACTTCTGCCCCTGATCTTTGAAGAGTCGATCCTTTCCTGGTGACTGGTAAAACCGCCTTCAGAGATTTTGGCTAAAAATGGACATCCACCACCAAGGCTGTTGGGAGAATAACTGACTTTGCCTTTATCGATCTGTTGTCGCATATGCGCATCCCGCTGGTTATTGAAAATGGTATTCACAGAGCGGTTGATGGGTATTTCGTGAAAGTTAGGACTGCCCAAACGTGAAAGTTGTGTATCTGTATATGAAAATAATCTGCCCTGCAATAAAGGATCGTTGGTAAAATCTATACCCGGCACAATATGACCCGGGTGAAAAGCTACCTGTTCCGTTTCTGCAAAGAAATTATCAGGGTTGCGATTGAGGGTAAGTCTGCCCACAATTTGTACCGGCACTAATTCTTCAGGAATGATCTTGGTAGGATCGAGCAAATCGAATTCAAATTTATGTTCGTCTTTTTCAGGAACAATCTGCACACCCAAATCCCATTCAGGAAATTGCCCGTTTTCTATGGACTCCCAAAGATCGCGGCGGTGAAAGTCAGGATCTTTTCCGGAAATTTTCTGTGCCTCATCCCAGGCCACTGAGTGAACACCGAGTAAAGGTTTCAAATGAAATTTTACAAAATGACTTACACCCTTTTCGTTGATGAAGCGAAAAGTATGAACGCCAAAACCTTCCATCATACTAAAACTTCGTGGAATGGCACGATCACTCATGGCCCACATGATCATGTGCGAACTTTCGGGCATCAGAGAAACAAAATCCCAAAATGTATCGTGCGCCGAGGCTGCTTGTGGAATTTCATTATTTGGTTCGGGTTTCACAGCGTGAATCAGGTCGGGAAACTTCATAGCATCCTGGATAAAAAATATAGGAATATTATTACCCACCAGGTCGAAGTTCCCTTCGGGGGTATAAAATTTTACGGCAAAGCCCCGCACATCCCGTGCAAGGTCCGTGGAACCACGGGAACCTGCTACAGCGCTAAAACGAACAAAAACAGGCGTTTCTTTGCTGGTATCGTTAAGGAAACCAGCTTTGGTATATTTTGATAATGAGTTTGTAAGTTTAAACACACCATGTGCGCCAGAGCCACGAGCATGAACGATGCGTTCTGGAATCCGTTCGTGGTCGAAGTGAGTAATCTTTTCACGAAGAATAAAATCTTCCAGCAGTGTAGCTCCACGATCGCCGGCCTTGAGTGAATTATGATCATCGTTAATGAGTAACCCCTGGTCGGTGTTCATTAATTGATCGGTAGCATCTACCGTGTTTTTAGAAAGATCTGCCAGTTTGGTATTGGCAGGCTTACTATTTTTTTTGGTTGATTTTGCCATAAAAATTTTTTTGAAATGTTATGAAAATGGAAAATGTTCAAGAGGGAGGATAAAATAATGATACAAAAATTACACCTGCAACTTGAAGAAGAAAATAGCGAGGAATTAAAATAAAATTAAGGAGATGTAAGGAATGATAGATGAAAAGAGTGGATCAATTTCAATAGCAGTATCAAAAGTAGTAAGCATGCCCCAATGACTGAATAGTAAAAGAAATCCTTGCTTTACCGGTTTTGCATTTAGGGTAAATGGTAATGTCCTGGCCATATTGCTCCAGCATGCGCACTCCTACCGGCATCTGCAGGAAGCAGGGGTAGTAACTTCAGTTGCTGCCGGATGGCGTTGAAGCGTTTTATTTTACCGTGATTTTGCAACAATTACTCCCTAATACTTTGAGTTTTATAAATAGAGACAACTGAATTTTGTATATTTATATATGGACAAATCACTTAAAATAGTTCATTTAAAGGACAGGACTTCAGATTTCACTTTTTGGGCTTCTAAAAGTGAAATTGAGAGACTTCAAGCTATAGAAATATTAAGACAGCAATACATTAATTACAAAAAAGATGTTCAGCCAAGACTTCAGAGAGTTTATAGAATTATTAATCAAACACAAAGCTGAGTATTTAATTGTTGGTGGATATGCTGTCGGAGTGCACGGGCATCCAAGGTATACTGGCGATTTAGATATTTGGTTAAACCCTAGTTCAGAAAATGCAGAGCTTATTTTAAAATCGGTAAATGAATTTGGGTTTTCTTCTTACGGCCTTAAGCAATCGGATTTTACAAAACCAGGAAATGTAATTCAATTGGGATATCCTCCATTTAGAATTGACTTACTGACAGAAATAGACGGAGTTACCTTTAACGAGTGTTATAAAAATAGAAAAGTGGTAACGATCGATAATTTAGTTGTCAACTTTATTGGTTTTGATGATCTTCTAAAAAACAAGAAACAGTCAGGACGTCTGCGAGACATAGATGATATTGACAATTTGAAATAACGGCCTACAACAAAAGTTGCTACAAGCAGGACGTTGGAGCAATCGGTATAGTTCCTATCAGCTTCAGTTTCGAAGTTATAAATCCCCCACCTGCATCAACACCTGAAAATTGGTGGTAAGGCTTTCAGGTGTCTCCTATTTAAAGTAACAGGACAAAACATCAACAGCCAACGCACAATCAACTTTCGCAACTGTACAAGAGACCGAATAATCCTAAATTTAATTTTTAATAAAGTTGACGACTGCTAAAGACGATATTATTATTTGAGTTAAAACCAATACCAAAGACTTATTTATTTACACTCTTGCTAAAGTGCGACAGAGGCAAGTTGCAGAAGATTTAGTGCAGGAGACGTTTCTTGCTGCTTATCAATTCCATCACAAATACCAGGGTAAAAGCAATGTGAAAACCTGGCTGATTTCGATTTTAAACCATAAGATTGCCGACTGCTACCGTTCAAAATACAAGACCGGTACAGAAATATCTTCTGGAACCATAGAGCAGCTTTTTGATGAAAACCAAAGGTGGAAGCCGGAATGCCGCCCAAAAGACTGGGGCAATGAAAAAGAATTGCTGGATCCTGATTTTACAAAAGCTCTTAAAGACTGTTTCAAAAGTTGCCTGAAAAATGGTCATCAGCAGTGCAAATGAAATACCTTGAAGAATATGATGCAGATGGAATTTGCACACAACTTGAAATCACTAAATCTAACTTCTGGCAAATCATTCACAGGGCAAAAATCCATTTAAGGAATTGTTTGGAGTTAAACTGGTTTAAGCAATAGGGAATAGTTTTTGTCAGGAATTGAATAAGTGTACGACTAATTTTTAACAAAACCATTTATTATGAATAAGCAATTTTTAAAAGCAGCCATTTTAGCCGGATTGATAGCCGGAGTAGTTTTCGTGATGTTGGAAATGATATTAGTACCCCTTTTTATGAACGGCAGCCCCTGGGGTCCGCCGCGTATGATTGCCGCTATTATTTTAGGCAAAGATGTTTTACCTATGCCGGGGCAGCCGGTCACCTTTGATTTTGGTGTTTTAATGGTAGCTGTGATTCTCCATTTAATGTTATCTATTGTTTATGCCGTTATCATTGGATGGATTTGTAGGAGTATGAGCATGGGCACTTCCATTATATTGGGCGCTGTGTTTGGTTTGGTCTTATACTTTGTCAACTTCTATGGTTTTACAGCCGTTTTTCCCTGGTTCGCAATGGCAAGAAACTGGGTAAGTATATTTTCACATTTGATGTTTGGAGTGATTGCTGTTTATTCATTTAAAAAAATATATTACCCGGAAACAATCACTACTTAAAAATCAAAAGGATGCTAGAAAATCTAATGAATGCAAGGATGTTGTCTTGCATGAAGGCAACACAACTAATGGAGATAAGAGAACTTTGCCCCCTGAGCCAGAGGGAAAAAAATTCAGTTACAGATGCATGTATCCATGTGTTGCGGTTGCAGAAAACTACATGAGGCAAACTAAGCTTATCTTTCAATTGCTTCGCAGAACTTTTGGATTTCGCATTCCTTTTTGCCATCAACAGTACAGCTATTGGTCAGGGCAATTCATCCAAAGTAAGCAATGGTCAGGTTAAGCAAATCCTTTCTGACTGGTCGGCTACACCAAAAGAAGTTGCCCATGTTATGATTAATAAATATGATAATCCGCAGGAAGCAACTGCAAATATGCTGATTTGGTACAGCAACGGTCCCTGGAAGAAACTAATTTTATTCAAAAAAGAAATACCTCACGATTTTCCGAAACCCCATACCGACCTACTGCAACAGTTTATTGATTACAAAACACCTGTTGAGAAATTTGATGAGTTAGCCACTAATGATGGCAGTGTTATTGTGGAGAGAACAAATGGGGAAATTTCAGCCCGTGTGATAAGGAAGAAATGAACATTCTTGCTCTTAACCTTGCTATTGATGTAAAAAGGGGCAATAAAACAGTTGAATAAGCAAGAATGTATTATGCAAAGGCAGCAATGATTTTATGAAAAGTGAAAAAGATCCTTATTCGCAAAGTTTGAAATTTACAGTGCTACATGGCAATAAGGTGACCCTGACATGCCTGTAAAAATGTAATTGGATTAGTGCTGCTTCTAATAGCGGCACTAATTTTTTAATTTTAAAAAAAATAAAAGTATGAATGACCATTATTACAATTCAAAAGACCTGGCAAAGTTTGGAAACGTAGCGGACTTTCAAAAGAACTTAGGTGATAAATTCTTTTCTTATTATGGCGAAGTGTTTAAAGACAGCGAATTAACGGCAAGAGAAAAATCCTTAATTGCTTTAGCGGTTGCACATGCCGTTCAGTGTCCATATTGCATTGATGCGTATAGCAGCGATGCCTTTGAAAAAGGATGGAGCGAAGCGCAAATGATGGAAGCAGTTCATGTAGCATGTGCCATACGTGGCGGTGCTTCACTGGTACATGGCGTGCAGATGATGAATAAGGTAAAAGAAATCGCGATGTAAAGCCCCCTGTACCCCGAAAGGGGTAACTTAGGTCGAAAATAGATTTGATAATTTGAAAACAACTATTCAATTGAAAATGCCAAAGCAAATGTTGAAAGTACAAATTTAAGTCTCCCCTTTAGGGGGACAGGGAGTATGCCCATAAGCCGTTACCTTGACTTTTTATTAACGAGTGGCAATTATGAATCTTATATGGAAAAGCTAGTGAATGCTTATAATCCTGTGGCAGCAGAAAAAGTGATGTGCCGTAATATTATTTCCATTGGATGGGATGGCTATCTGTATGATTGTGATTTTAACCAGATGCTTAAATTAAAAGTTAATTGTACATCAAAGCATATTTCACAATTCAATATTCAAAATCTTAACAGCAGAAAAATTATTGTAGGACAACATTGTTATGGCTGCACTGCTGGTTCAGGTTCAAGCTGTGGCGGTGCTGTTTTTTAAATGAAAATTATATGGATGAATTGTTTAAAGCCAGGGATTATTTGATTGAACGGGGAGTCACTGAACCTGAAGTAGGTATTGTATTAGGTACGGGTTTACACCAACTATTAAATTACATTGATGTAAAACAAACCATTCCTTATTCTGATATTCCCAACTTTCCCGTATCAACAGTAGAATTTCATAAAGGCAATCTGGTATTTGGAACAATGGGTGATAAAAATGTTCTTATAATGCAGGGGCGCTTTCATGCGTATGAAGGTTATTCAATGCGGCAAATTGTTTTTCCCATCCGGATAATGAAATTGTTGGGAGTGCAAAAACTCTTCTTGTCAAATGCCGCGGGCGGTATCAATCTAAATTTTAAAAAAGGCGATTTAGTTTTAATTAATGACCATATTAATTTACAATCCGGTAATCCCTTAACAGGAAATAATTTGGACGAATTGGGTGAGCGTTTTCCTGATATGAGTGAGCCTTACGATCCTGACCTTAGAAAATTGTTGAAACAAAAAGCCAATGAATTAAAGATTGGTTTAAATACAGGTGTTTATGCAGCGGTCAATGGTCCCAACCTGGAAACAAAAGCTGAATATCGCTATCTCAAAATCATAGGAGCGGATATGGTGGGGATGTCCACCGTGCCGGAAGTGATTGCGGCCAAACACATGCAATTACCCTGCGTGGCCGTGTCTGTAATTACGGATGAATGCGATCCTGATAATCTTAAACCGGTAAACATTGCGGAAATCATTGAAGTGGCCGGGAAAGCTGATGAATTATTAAGCGTTTTATTCTATCAAACCATTGCATCTTTATGAGCAAAAAATTACCTGTAATTTTCTTTTTTGGTTTCACCATTTCCATTTTGGGTTTTAAGGAATGTTTAAATAATTATAAGAATGAATAACGCACTGATCATTTTTATAAAAAATCCACATCCGGGAAAAGTAAAGACCAGACTGGCTGAAACTATGGGTGATGCCAGTGCTTTACATATTTATAAACAATTATTAAAACATACCCGGAATATTTCGCTTGCCGTACATGCTGAAAGATTTTTGTTTTATGATGATTGCATTGTAAAGGAAGACGAATGGCAAAACGAACATTTTATCAAACAACTGCAAACAGGAAATAATCTTGGAGAAAGAATGAACAATGCTTTCACCTACGTATTTCCACAATGCGGAAAGGCGGTTATCATCGGCAGTGATTGTTTTGAGCTTGGGCCTTTCATTATTAACTCCGCATTCAAATTGCTGGATAATAACGATGCAGCCATTGGCCCCGCTAAGGATGGCGGTTATTATTTGCTGGGCCTGAAAGAAATTCAACCGTCATTGTTTGAAAATATTTCGTGGAGTACCTCCCAGGTGCTCGAACAGACGATGTCAATTTGCCAAAACCTGAATCTTAAGTATCAGCTATTACCCATCTTATCTGATATAGACGTGGAGGAAGATTTGAATACCGAGCAGGGAAGAAGTTTTCTTAAAAACAAATAACGACCATGCTCAGCATCATCATTCCAACATATAATGAAGCTGACCATATAGCGCAAACAATAAGCAAAACGCACGATGCTAAAGGCAGGTACGATATTGAAATCATAGTGGTTGATGGCGGCAGCAACGATGAAACGATGGCTGTTGCAAAAGAATGTGGAGCAATAACGGTAATGAGTGACCGAAAAGGCAGAGCCGCGCAAATGAATTTTGGCGCATTGATCGCGAAGTATGATATACTTTATTTCCTTCATGCAGACAGCATTCCTCCAAATGAATTCACCAGCCGGATTTTAGAAGCATACAACAAAGGGTTTAAGAGTGGATGTTTTCGCCTGGCATTCGATTACGATCATTGGTTCCTAAAAACCCATGCCTGGTTTACCCGATTTAATGTGAATGCGGTTCGCTTTGGTGACCAGAGTTTATATATATCAAAAGAAGTATTTAAAAAATCCGGTGGCTTTAGAGAAGATTTATTAATGATGGAAGACCAGGAGATTATTCATCGCCTGAAAAAAAACAGTAGATTCAAAGTATTGAAGGATGTTGTGACTACCTCAGCAAGGAAATATTTAGACAATGGTATTTACCGCATGCAGGGAATTTTCTATCGCATTTGGATTATGTATTATTTGGGTTGCTCACAACGGCAAATGCTGAATGTACATAGAAGATTGATCCGGAAGCATAAATTGTAAAGTTGAAAACGCCATTGAGCCAGACTGGCTTTATATGGAAAAATTTATCAGCAAGAAACATTCTATGACATTCGGCGTTTATAATGGTGTTTTTTCAACCGTGAAAAAGATAAAGGAAAAAGCAAATAACGCGTGAAGCAAATAAATCCGGCATACCGGGGATTTGAAAAAAAATCAATCTGACATACAAAAAAGGAGCGGATATAAAATCAGGAAACAATGATTAAATCAATTTTCGATAGTTATGGCACACCTGTTTTGCTAACCATTTTTATGGTGCTTATACTGCTTGAAAGCAGGTTTCAGTTAAGAAAACGGGTTCAAAGCAGGTGGAAAAGGATGTTTATCAATTTCATTATTTCAATCCCCGCATTTGCTTTGCTTCGATTTATTTTTATTCCTGCAATGATTTGGCTGGCAATAAAAAATCAAACCTGGCAAATTGGATTAACCTATTTGTTCGATGCACCAGCTATGGTGAAGTCAATCATAGTTTTTTTGCTGCTGGATTATAGCAATTACCTCTGGCATATTTTACTGCATAAGCTACCTGTTCTTTGGCGATTTCATTTAGTGCATCATACCGACCTGGATTTAGATATTACAACCGCCTTCCGTTTTCATTTTGGAGAAATGATAGGTTCGGTTTTCTTTCGTGGGGTGGCAATCATTATAACAGGAGCATCTCCCCTTATGGTTCTTATTTATGAAATAGTATTTGAGGCGGCTACACAATTTCATCACAGCAATACAAAACTTCCATTCCGGTTAGAGAAAATATTGAACTATTTAATTGTAACGCCAAGAATGCACGGCATTCATCATTCCATGATAAAGAAAGAAGCGGATAGCAATTACTCCATCATTTTTTCATTCTGGGACAGGATACACAAAACAGTCCGGTTAAATATTCATCAATCAGAAATTGTAACCGGTGTTTCTTCTTATGCAGATGAAAAAGAGCTCACCATTGGTAAATTATTCAAGCTGCCCTTTACATCCATCCGTAAATGGAAAAAGGCGGAAAGAATCCCGGATGATAATTATAATCAAATGAAAAACTAAGAAATAATCAAAAGTTGCCGGGTGAAGCAACATCCACATTTCTTTTCACACAAGACCCATAGCTTCAAAATCAATGATGAAATTTGAATGATAAGCGTTTTCAATGAACAGCTTATTAACCTTTATCATTTCATAATTTTGATTTTATTTTGATTTTATTTTAAAATCAACATGAGGTTCCATCAATACATGCTGCTGATTAGCCTGAAAAAATATTTTCCCCACCCGGTCTATATGCTCTTTTAATTCTTTGTTATTCAATGTATCGTAACAGAGTATATCCAAATGATAGGGTATTGGCAACTCCTCATTCAACAAAGCACTTATTTTCATTGCAAACCGTTCATTGCAATCCTTGCCTTTAATTGCCAAATCTATGTCACTTCCTTGTTTGTAATTTCCTTTTGCCCTGCTTCCAAAAATAATCACTTCTTCCACTTCGGAATATTTACCCAATGTTGAAAGAATTAACTGATAGCTCTTATTTGAAATACCAAATGGGTTCATACTTCTTTATTTAGTGTTTGATATACGTCAAATAATTCACCAAAATATTCATTCACTATCAGGTTGTAGGCCAGTTCCGCATTTTTTTCATTATACGTGTGACTCATTAAATTTCTCTTCTGGAGCATATCCATCCAAACATCTCCATCTTTAATTACCTGGTACAAAAAACCTTGTTTAATCGCATCTCTTGGAAATTTTACTTCTACGGCTCTTTCCTCCAGGTAATCTTTTACCGTTTTCCAGGCCAATTCAAAAGTGAATTCATAAATCTGTATCGTACCTGCTTTTTCTAAATCGGAAAGATTTTTTTTCTCAACTGCTTCCTTCAGGTGAAGAACCGCTTTTTCGAAATTCCGGAAGCGTTGCTTCCATCTGACGTCTTGATTGTTCATATTGAGTAACCGACTTTTTTAGATTAATTTTTATTACTTCATGCAGATTTGAAACCTCTGCACCGGCTCTTTTAATGTTGCCGTAAGTTGCTGCATATTATCTTCAAATGCAAGGCCATCTTCCGTTGCGAAGTTTGAAGTCAGCACTCCACAGGGTTTTTTCTAATGCTGAATTGTCAATCATTTGGCTTGTTACAGTACCTTTTATCTTAAAAAAAGAGTTTACATAGTTGCGGTGTGAAGATACTTAAACCTGATTATTTAAAAATAGAATGGGTCCGTGTTAAGATCAATCAACATTTTTCTTTTGTGGCTTACCTGACAACGCCAAAAAAAAGGCCGGCGTGATACACGCCTGCCTTTTTTGTTTCTAACAGTAATATTTATTACTGAAACCTGACAGATTCACAAGGATTTCATTTTTAGTAGACCTGAAAATCAATCTCATTATTTTTATTTGGCTGCAAGTCCGGTTGCCCCATTCGGAAGTCCGGGAATGTTTTGGATATAATCCATGCTTCCATCATTGCTGACAGATAATGCAGTGATGCTTTCGTTGCCAGCATTAAGTACGTAAATAAATTTAGAATTATTGGTCAATGCAGCGTCTATGGGTGAGAGTACATTCATTCCTGCTGTTGCAGCGGCTAAAATATCCAGCTCTCCATGTTGGTCTGCGTTAAAAGATGTAAGCGTATTACTTCCGGTATTGGTTGCATAAACATATTTTCCATTGTTTGTCAATACCACCCAACAGGCCGCGGTTTGTCCGGCAGATTCAGGACCATCCACCAGGCTGATCATTCCATTCATTGATATATAATAAGAAGATACCGTACTGGCACCGGGAGCGCCGCCTGCAGCTTCCGAAACATAAATAAATCCACCATTGCTTACTGCAAAACCGAAAGGAGTAGCATTGGCTGATTCAATAGCGTGCATCATTCCAGGTATACCATCCATGCCAATAGTATAAGTGATGATTTTATTGGTTGCTTTTTCTGTTACCGCAACTACCCTTCCATCTTGTACAAATGACACTTGTGCGGCACCTGCGGATGAAGTACTTAATGGCCTGGTAGAACCTGCAATGGGATGCAAACTTCCATCCGCATATAACCTGAAACCTGATATATTACCCGTTCCGCCAGCATTCAACACATAAACAAGATCCCTATGCACTGTTACACTGACTGGAGTCATTCCACCGGAGGCTACGACAGAAACATGTTGCAATCCATTATTTGATGTAAGAAAAGAAGACACAGAATTACTGCCCGGGTTCACTGCCAGCAAAACCTTATGATCATTCGTTAATGTCACGGCGCCCTGGTTTCCTAAACCGCCACCTGTTCCAGTACCACCAGTGGCGTAACCGTCCATCCAGGTTAATGTTCCTGCAACAGACCGGCTATACGCTAAAACCCTGTTGCCGCTTACCTCGTTACTTAAAGTGTATACAAACCCAACACTGGTTTTTTCTTTTGCAGCTTTGCTGTTGGCCGACTTTCCTGAAACGGCATTATCCATTGCTGAATCTTTCATGTCTTTTTGGCAAGAATAAAATAAGCAGGCACTGATTGCCGCCAGTGTCAAAAATTGATGTCTCTGTTTCATAATGATTGTTTTTATTAATTAAAAAATGATTTCTCCTTAATTGCAGGCATAGTTTACCCGTTCGGCTCTTAGCCGTTTTTTGTTAACCATAAAAGCGGTAATTAATATTTAATATGCCCGTCTCGTAATGCCTACCTGCAAGCCGGAGTTCATCACTTGCAGGTCTCCGACACCCACTCCTTTTACGGGCAATTGTATATAAGGTTGAATGCGGATTAAGTTTTTAGTGCCAAGTTTTTGTTCATAACCAATAGCAAGATTTATGGAGGAAGCAAAATATGCCCGGTTATTTTTATATATGCCATACACCATTTCTTCAGTGCCGTTCAGCAGAGTATGATACTGATTAGTTTCCTGATCTACTATCAGCGATGAAAATCCTGCTAAAGAATAAATGCTTCGTTTTTTATTTTGAAAAATCTCATACCGGAAGTGAACTGGAATTTCTACTATTTGAGTGTTCCCATCAACCTCCATCACTTTCATGGCGGAAGGCATTGCCGGGCCAATTTCTTTCATGCTGAAGTGCTCGCCGGAGGTAGAATAAAATTTTCTGGATAATGATAAACCGGTTTCTAAAGAAATTGATTTATTGAACCGATAACCCGCTAAAACCCCAGCATTCAAACCAATTTTTTTTACTCCCTGGCTCTTTACCGTATTTAATTCTGGGCCTGCTAATAAACCAAAATAAAAACCTTTTCGTGCGGTTAAATTCGTTTCTTTTTTATCAGCCGTTTTTATTTTCAGATTGAAGGGAAAAATATTTTCATTCAAATCACGGATATCCCATAATGGTTGTTCAAAGTGAACCAAGCTTGTATGGCTATCGTCTTTGTTCCGATTAATGCCTGGTGATGTAGGGTTCAGTGGTTTTACCAAAAAATCATTTTCGTATAATATCCGGGAATCGCTGCTTTTAACAGGCTTTGGATTTATAAATGAAACCGTATAATTTTTATTTATTCTTTCCGGCTTCAATAAAATTTTATCATTATCCACTTTTTCTTTGGTATGAACGGGTAAAAATATCTTGGTTTCATTATTGAATTTTTGCGATGAATCATTCAACCCTGAAAAGGTGTCCCCAAGAATTAAGAATAAAAGAAGTAATACTGCGGATAATATCAATTGCTTTTTATACCAGTAAGTTTTTTGAAAACCGGAATCAGGCGCGGTATCCTGAATTATTTCTGAAGCAATTTTATCCCATCTGTCCTCTGTTTGCTTCAGTGGATAATTTTCTGATGCCTTACGCAGTAATTCTTCCATATCAGGGCTCATATCCTGCATAATATTCCCTCCTCCATATTTTTTATCTTGTTTTGCAAAAGTGCTTTTGCCCTCGACAGGCTTGATCTTGATGTACTGACTGAAATAAGAAGCATGTCGGCAATCTGGCTGTGACTATAACCATCTAAAACATACAGATTAAAAACCGTTCGATAATTAGGTGGCAATTCTTTGATAAAACTGATCAGGTCTTTATACAGCACCAATTGGTCGGAGTTGTAATTTTTATCACTATAATCCCAGACATAATCCGGTATTCCACCTATTTCAGGAAGCATGTTACCTTTGCGCAATTCATCAATAGCCGTATTGATCATAATTTTTTTTACCCAGCCCATCACCATTTTCTCCAGGTTTTCTCCATCAACTTTATCAAAATGGCTAAAATGATTAAACACCTTTATAAACCCATCCGTCACCACATCCACCGACTTATCATACCTGTAAACGTACCGGAAAACCACCTTGGTAGCATAACCACGGAACCGATCATAAAATAATCGCTGAAACCTGGCGTCTTTATTAATACAACCTGCTATGATTTTGTCTAAACTTTCCAAGCTTTTTCAGTTGATATGCTAATGCTGAAATGCTAACTGTCTTTATATAGATACGCAGAAATCACTAAAGTGCTGCAAATAATTATAAATAATTTACGAAAAATAAAATTGGATAAACTAGATCATTATACCAAAGTGATAAATCTTTATAAAACTATTTATGCAGGCCTGAAGAATTATCCTAATCCCGAAGGGATAAAACATGAAGAGCACCTTATAAAATGCAGGGTAAAAAATAGATCACATCAATAATTCAGCTTAGCGGGTTAGTGTTTTAGATTGCTACATTCTAATATGCCGCATTATTGAAATCTCAAAAGGCTATATTAAGTGGCCCCGGTACCCAACTTCTTTGCTACACAAAAAAAAGAACATATCTTCCTGAACAAATCGTTTAACATGAAAGTTATTTCCTCTAAAGTACATGGCATACTGGATTATGCCACAGTTATTTTTCTTCTGCTCTCACCCACAATGTTTGACATGCAGGGCAATTTAGCCATCTTTACGTATGCCCTCGGCTGCATTCATTTCCTGCTTACCATACTCACGGCTTTTGAAGTGGGGCTTATTAAGGTTATTCCTTTTCGCCTGCACGGACTTATTGAAATAGTTGTAGCCATTGCACTGGTAGGTGTGGCTTTTTGGTTCCGCAGCCAGGACTCTGGCTTAGGCTATCATTTTTACCTGGCAATGGCAGTTGTTATTTTACTGGTGTTTACGCTTACTGATTTTTCTTCAGCAGGCCGCAGAGTGTAGTCTTTATAGTGGTTCTGGCCTTAATAATCCAAAATTATTATACCAGCGATCACCCGTAAAAGTTGCTGCAAAATGGCAATTCACACGCCGGCATTTTTAAATTTTGACTTTTGATTTTTCTTTTGGAAATAATACTAACTCAGCCAAATTAAAAATAACGGGCATAAAAAAAAGGCAACGAAAATTTTCGCTGCCTTTTTTGTGGAGGTGACCGGAGTCGAACCGGTGTCCAAACATATTCGTCAAAAGCTTTCTACATGCTTATTCCGGTTTATTGTGTCGGGAAATAACTGGAAAACCGAACGACCGATTATCTCCTTAGCTGTATGTTCTTAAGTAACCGTCACAGCCTTCGGTTACAGCATCCTGTTTTGTTTGTTGAGTCGGCGGCGGAGCATGGTAACAGAACAACCTGCTCAAGCGGCCCTAATGACTATCTAATCACTGATTAGGCAGCCATGGCATACTGAGTATTGCCATTTGAATTTTTCGTATTCAGATTATCGGGCTAATTACGCAACGCCCGGCATGCTTACACTCTCAAAGATCTATGCTGTCAAAACCAAACACCCCCAGGTTAAGTTAAAAGTAAAAATTTAAAATTAAAAACCAAGTCTGTTTTTATTGCTTATTAGCTTTTTAAATTTTGCATTTATTACTTGAAGCAACATGTAATTTACGAAAATTCAACTGCAATAAGTAAAAGAAACATTTGAGATACCACGCAACTTTTTATAATTAACTTTTGCAATTTTGCTTTAAAGTATCACGCAATTTTTGACTTTTAAATTTTAAATTTTTATTTAAACAGCCTCCATATATCCAGTCCCAACGCATATGCCATTAATCCTAACAACAATACCATTCCCACCATTTGTGCATACTCCATAAATTTATCGCTGGGTTTACGACCGGTGATCATTTCATATAAAGTAAACAGTGCATGGCCACCATCCAATGCGGGGATTGGTAAAATATTCATAAATGCAAGGATGATAGAGAATAGAGCGGTCATGGTCCAGAAACGATGCCAATCCCAATAGCCGCCAAATAATTTTCCAATACTAACAACGCTACCCAGGTTATCCTGCACTTTATGTTCATCTGAAACAAATAGCAAACGAATACCTTCCATATAATCCTTTAACCGGTCTACGCCATATTTGGCACCAGCAGGAATGCTTTCCAAGAATGTATATTCAATTTTTTCAGTACCCAAAATAGTGGCAGGGCTGCGCGGAATAAATCCAACCAAACCATTTTCGTCTATACTAACCCGTGAACTCACCGTGTCGTTATTCCGTATAAGGGATAACTGCACATCTTGTCCTTTGTAATTTTTTTTCACTTCATCAAACTCATCATAAAACATAAAGTTCTGACCGTTAATACCAACTAACTGATCTCCTTTTTTCAAATCGCCTTCCAGTATTTTAGCTGATTCCCCAACACTATCAACAATTACGGGAACACGCGGTGAAAGAAAATTGCTGCGTTGGTTTTTGGTCAATTTTGAAATGGTTCCTTGCGGTAATGTTATGACAGTGTCCCGCCCTTGACGATTAATATTCAGCGTTACTTTTTCTGTCAGCATCAGGCTTTTGGGCAGGGTATTCAGATAAACCAATGGCTCATTGTTAACCGCTTTAACCACATCGCCATCCTGTATACCTACTGTTGTGGCTAACGAATCAGCCGCTAAACCATATACCATGTTCTTAGCAGGTAATTTTTCTTCACCCCAAACAAAAAGGATCCCTGCAAAAATGATCAGGGCCAGTATAAAATTTACAATTACACCCCCCAGCATAATGATCAGTCTTTGCCAGGCTGGCTTACTGCGGAATTCCCAGGGTTGAGGGGGTAACTTCATTTGTTCCTTATCCATGCTCTCATCTACCATTCCGGAGATTTTAACATACCCCCCTAGTGGAATCCATCCAATACCATATTCAGTTTCACCCACTTTCTTTTTAAATAAAGAAAATCCCGGATTGAAAAAGAGATAGAATTTTTCTACTCTGCAGCCAAACCATTTAGCGGGTAGAAAGTGACCTAATTCGTGTAATACGACTAAAATGGAGAAAGCAAGTATAAATTGTCCAAGGTTATTTGCGAATACGGTCCAGTTGATTGCTAAAAAATACATCATTTAATTTGATCCTTACCAGATTGTTTTATGAAAAATATAGGCGCAAATATCAGTTAATTTAACTATCCATATGAAGCTTTATCAATTATTTAAAAAAATGGAGATGAAACAAAAGTTATAACCGGATAAGGTCTGCTGCAAAGTTTCGGGCTTCTCCATCACTGGCGCTATAATCATCCAAAGTTGGAGATGCAATAAATGGAACATGCTGCATGGTCTTTTCAATAACATCCGTCATGTCTAAAAATCCTAACCTGTTTCGCAGAAAGGCAAAAACGGCAATTTCATTTGCTGCATTTAATACACAGGGGAGATTACCACCTTTATTCAATGCTTCAATTGCCAAAGCAAGATTTCTGAATGTTTTGATATCCGGATCTTCAAAAGTAAGGGTGCCTATTTTTTTAAGATCGAGCCTGGGATAATCATTGGAAAGTCGACGGGGGAATGATAAGGCATATTGAATAGGCAATTTCATATCGGGTAAACCAAGTTGCGCTTTTACACTTCCATCTTCAAATTCCACCATTGAATGGATGATGCTTTGGGGGTGAATGAGCACTTTTATCTGCTCAGGTTTTAAATTAAACAACCAGCGTGCCTCTATCATTTCCAACCCTTTATTCATCAAAGTGGCGGAATCCACCGTGATCTTTGCGCCCATACTCCAGTTAGGATGCTGCAGTGCATGTTCTCTTTTTATATTAACCAGGTAGTTTGGTTTGCGGCCTAGGAAAGGTCCTCCTGAAGCTGTCAATATTATATTATCAACTTTATTACGGGTTTCACCAACGAGGCATTGGAAAATTGCGGAGTGTTCTGAATCAACCGGAATAATTGGAGCCCTGTTTTCCACTGCCTTTTGCATCATGATTTCACCGGCAACTACCAAAGTTTCTTTATTTGCCAACGCAATTGCTTTTCCATTTTCTATTGCAATAAGGGTGGGTTTCAATCCTGCATATCCCACAATGGCCGCCAGCATCAAATCATATACATCCATTGATGCCACATCTTCCATAGCCTGTTCACCAGCAAAAACTTTAACATCGGTGCCTGCCAGTGCTTCTTTTACTTTCTGGTATTTTTTTTCATCCCCTATAACTACTATGTTAGGATTGAATTTTAAAGCCTGTTTAATTAATAATTCGTCATTCTCACGGGCGGTAAGTACTTCGGACGAAAATAAATCGGGGTGGGCCGCAATTACTTCCAGGGTTTGTGTGCCAATTGAACCGGTTGATCCGAATATGCCTATTCTTTTAATTTGATGCTCTGTGTTCATTCCAAATGCTTGATATTATTAATTGTCTGCCCAACGGGAGAGCTGATCTGCCACAGCCCTGTCATTACTTAATCTTGGCACTTTATTCTGACCTCCTAATTTATTGATGGATTTCATATAATCAATGAATCCATTCTTTTTTACAGGATTTATTTTTAATGGAGATAATATATTTCCTCTTATCAGGTCGTCATAATATATATTCTTATTGCGCAAATGCTGATCAACTTTCAAAGCGAACCTGCTCATGTCCTCTGGATTTTTTTCAAACTCAATTAACCACTCATGATAGGATTTTGATCCATCGCTCCCTATAACAGGTGCAACTGTGAATTCCGTGATCTGAACATTTTCTTCCGCAGCCACCTCCATCAGGCTCTGCTCCACTTCCTCTCCAATTACATGTTCACCAAATGCAGATATAAAATGCTTGATACGTCCGGTAACTACTAACCGATATGGATTCAATGAAACAAACTTAACAGTATCACCAATGTTATATCCCCAAAGGCCTGCATTACTATTGATTATCAATGCATAATTTTCATCTACTTTAACTTCTGAAAGAGATAGCCGCGTGGGGTTTTCCTGGAAAATTTCATTGGCTGGAACAAATTCAAAAAATATTCCGCTATTAGTATTTAACAACAAACCGTCATGGTTTTGTGAATCCTGGAAAGCGAAAAATCCTTCAGAAGCCGGGAAAGTTTCAATCGAGGCTACTTCTTTACCAATACTTTCGAATAACCTGGTTTTATAAGGATGGAAATTCACCCCCCCATGAACAAGAACGGAAAAATCCGGGAACAGGTCTTTAATCTTCTTACCCTTTAATTCTATTAACCGGTCAAAATACATTTGAACCCAGGGCGGGATGCCACTGATGAGAGTCATATTAGTATCAACTGTTTCTTTAACAACCTGGTCAAGCTTTGTTTCCCAATCCTCTATACAGTTGGTCTCATAAGAAGGCAGTTGATTTTTTCTCAAATAATTTGGAATATGATGGTTTACAATGCCACTTAGTCGACCAGTTGGTATATTACCTACTCTTTCTAAAACAGGCGAACCAGACAAGAATATCATTTTTCCATCTGCAAACGCATTATTGCCACTTTCTGCCATATAACAAAGCAAGGCATTACGAGCCGTGTTAATATGATTGGGTATGGAATCTTTGGTAATGGGTATATATTTAACTCCACTGGTTGTACCGGATGTTTTAGCAAAATAAATAGGTTGGCCCTTCCAAAGCACATTGTGCCGGCCCTGCTTTATTTTTTCTATATAAGGTTTGAAAGCTTCATAATCCCGCACCGGCACTGCCTTCCGAAAATCATCCACCTGGGATATATCCTGAAAATTGTGATTTTTTCCGAATTCAGTTATTTTACCGGTTTTGATTAATTGTTTTAAAATCGCCTCCTGGTCCTCAACAGCAGTACTGAGGCTTTTACGTATCTTATTATGTATGTAAGAGGCAAACGGCTTGGCAAAAAGAGATTTTAATTTCATATATATATCTGATAGCGGAGGCCCGATATGGCTACAAGCACACAAATATACTGGAACAGGATTGGTGGCTGTACGATGTTTTTGAAAGTTTTACAATCCTTTTGCCAGATGAATTATTACCCTTACCTTTGCATCCCTAATTTCAGAAATTATGTACGCAGTAGTAAAGATTGCCGGACAGCAATTTAAAGTAGAAAAAAATCAGACTTTATTCGTTCCTCACCAGCAAGGTAATGCCGGAGATAAAGTAGAATTTACCGAAGTGTTATTAACCGATAATGACGGAAAGCTTTCCATTGGCGATGCGGTAAAGATTAAAATCCAGGCAGAGATCGTTGACCATATAAAAGGAGATAAGGTGATTGCTTTTAAACACAAAAGAAGAAAGGGTTTCCGTAAAAAACTGGGTCATCGTATTCATTATACGAAAATCAAAGTGACGGAGATTGCATAATTAACGGTATGCTATAACCGTAAATTATATTTCAACATAATTAAATTAAAATATCATGGCACATAAAAAAGGAGAAGGTAGTGTAAAGAATGGCCGCGATTCGCAAAGTAAAAGACTGGGCGTAAAAATTTTTGGTGGCCAGTCTGTTATCACCGGAAACATTATCATTCGCCAAAGAGGCACCGTTTACCACCCTGGTAAAAATGTTGGTGTAGGAAAAGATTTTACATTGTTTGCATTAACAGATGGCGTTGTTGAATTCAGCAAAGGAAAAAATAACCGCACTTTCGTTTCCATATCGCAGGCAGAAGCCACAGCTTAGTTTTTTTTAAAATATTTTGACAGTTTAAATAAAAAAATTATTTTTACTGTCGAGTATTTTATTTACTAACCATTAAATTCAAAAAAAACATGGCAACTGCAAAAAAAGCTGCTCCGAAAAAAGCTGCTAAAAAAGCTGCTCCCCGGAAGGCTGCAAAAAAAGCTGCTCCTAGAAAAGCTGCAAAAAAAGCTGCTCCTAGAAAAGCTGCAAAGAAAGCTGCTCCTAAGAAGGCCGCTAAGAAAGCCGCTCCAAGGAAAGCCGCAAAAAAAGCTGCTCCTCGGAAAGCTGCAAAAAAGTAGTAATCACTTTTTGAAAAAAATACCACAAAGTCTCCCTCGGGAGACTTTTTTCTTTTTATACGCTGCTCTCAATGATATTAATTTGCACTATGGAAAATTATGAAATTTCGGATCAATTTTCTCTTTTAGCGAAATTGATGGATGTTCACGGAGAGAACGCTTTTAAAAGTAAATCTTACTCAATAGCTGCTTTTAACATAGAAAAGATCGAAATACCCATCCGTAATATTCCTCGCGAAAAATTATTTTCTTTAAAAGGAATTGGTGAAAGCACCGGCAAAAAGATCATTGAAATATTAGATACCGGCGAACTTTCAGCATTGAAAACAATGATCCAAAAAACGCCCCCCGGTATTTTAGAAATGATGAACATTAAAGGGATCGGCCCTAAAAAAATAAATGTTATCTGGAAACAACTTGAAATAGAAAGTTTAGGAGAACTACTTTATGCATGTAATGAAAACCGGCTTTTGTTGTATAAAGGTTTTGGTGAGAAAACGCAAACAAACATCAGCCATGCGATAGAATTTTATATGAACAACCAGGGTAGCTATCTTTTTGCACAAATAGAAAAATATGCCCTGCAAATGGATGCAGCATTAAATAAGGAATTCAAATCCTTTAAAATCCAACAAACCGGCTTAATAAGGCGGCAAATGGAAACAATTGATTTGATTGAATGGTGCACCACTGCCCCACACTCATTTGTAAAAGAATTTTTTAGTTCAAATAACTTTGAACTGATTCAGGAAAGTGAAGATCACCAGTTATTTAAGGGAGTTGAAAATGTTGAAATAAAAATTCACCTGACTGCTGAAGATCATTTCCACCAACAGGTTTTTGCCAGTAGCTGCAGTCAATCTTTTTTAGAAGCCTGGATTAAAGAATTTCCCTTAAGCAATAAAATAATTGAATCTGAAGAAACTATATTTCAACAGGCAGGGATCGAATATATTCCGGCTTATTTAAGGGAAGATCCTGTAGTAATTCATTTGGCAAAAAATAAAAAGTTACCCATTCCATTAAGCCTGCCTGAAGTATGCGGATTGATTCACAGTCATAGTAACTGGAGTGATGGCGTTCACACTATCGAAGAAATGGCCGAAGAACTTATTAAAAAAAATTTTGAATACCTGGTTATTTCAGATCATTCAAAAAGCGCTTTTTATGCAAAGGGATTATCACATGAAAGGATAATCGCACAACATCAATATATTGACGAACTAAATGCGCGGTATACTCCATTCAGAATATTTAAAAGTATTGAATGTGATATTCTGAACGATGGCACACTTGATTATACAGATGATATACTCACCAGTTTTGACCTCGTCATTGCTTCTGTACACAGTAACCTTAAAATGACTGAAGAAAAAGCCATGACCCGCTTAATCAAAGCCATTGAAAATCCCTATGTGATCATTTTAGGCCACATGACTGGCCGCTTGCTGTTAAGCCGTAACGGTTATCCTGTGGATCATAAAAAAATTATTGATGCCTGCGCCGCCAATTATGTTGCCATTGAATTAAACGCCCATCCCAGGCGTTTGGATATGGACTGGCGATGGATACGCTATGCCCTGGAGAAAGAAGTTATGATTTCCCTAGACCCTGATGCACATGATTTGGAAGGCTTTGATGATATCCGATATGGTGTACTTTCCGCACAAAAAGCCGGGTTAACCAAAGAAAATAACCTGAGTAGTTTCAGTCTTGCCCGGTTTGAATTTTATTTAACGGAAACGCATAAACGAAAAGGAATTAATTAGCAACTGGTAATACAACGTGAAAAGTTGTGCCATTGCCTTGCTCTGTTTCGAACCAGATATGCCCGTGTGCCTGTTCAACAATACTTTTACACATAGCCAGGCCAAGACCGGTACCGGATGATTTAGTAGTAAAATTGGGTGTAAATATTTTATGCTGCATTTCAGGTGGAATGCCTTCTCCGTTATCAGTAATATTGATCTGCACCTGCCCATTGGATCTGGTCTCTGTGATTTCAATCCTGCAATCATTCTTCCCATCACAGGCATCAGCAGCATTAGATAAAAGGTTTGTAAATAACCTGTTCATCTGCGTTCTGTCGGCAATCACCATGGAATTTTGCTGAACCGGGTACCATGAAATATTTATGGCAGGGTTTGTCTTATACAGATCTTTCAGTGAATCTATCACTTCATGCAGGTCAATGCGTTCCATTTTGGTATTACCAATATTTGCAAACTGCGCAAAATCAGCAGCAATTTTTGACAGGTGGTCAATCTGTTCTACCAATGTTTCAGTTACCCTGTTTGCCAAATCTTTTACATTGTCCTGGTTATTATCAATCGATTTCTGCAGGTACTGAATGCTTAATTTCATTGGTGTCAGAGGGTTTTTTATTTCATGTGCCACCTGTTGCGCCATTTCCCGCCAGGCACCCTCCCTTTCACTTTTAGCCAAAGCCTGCGCACTGTATTCAAGCTTTGCTACCATCTTATTATATTCTTTAACCAGTACGCCAATTTCATCATTACGCGGCCATTTTATCTCTTCATTGGTTTGATTCAGATTTACTTCCCGCATTTTATCACTAATCAGTAAAAAAGACCGGGTGATCCGGTTGGTTATAAATAATGCAACGACCCCCGCAATCAGGAATATAAATGCGTTAAGGTTTATAATGGTAACCAGAAAATTAGAAATTTCCTGATTAAGATCGCGAAGCGTAGTAAAATATGGAATATTTAAATAAGCTACTGCTTCACCATTCTTTTTTCTAACCGGTGCATAAATACTGAGGTAAGAAAGATTGGCAACCTCCTCATTCTGGATATGTCTGATTTGTCTTAAGCGGTTTAAATGATAATAAGCTTCCGGATGCATTTTTGAACTTAATACACCCTTTCGGTAAATATTGTCCGTAGATGTAAGAACCATGTTACCATCAAGATCATAGAGGTTCACTTCAACATCATGAATCTGGGCCACTCCTTCAATAGTCGTTTGCAGGTCATCGTTAGATAAGGAATCGTACATTTTTACAACATCATCAAGCACCGGATACCTGGCAACCTGTTCTTCCATCTGGTTTACCATGATGCGCATGGTTCTGCTTAATTTTTCACTGTTATTCCGGTTAAAGCGACTGATGAAAAATGAAATCGTTGCAATTCCAATGATAGTAAAAGAAAGTACACTGACAAAGATGATGGTGCTATGTACCTGGGTACGGATATTCATTTGCCATATGTCTTTCAGGCTCCTGCGGTCAACAAGGGTTTTTAAAATCATGGAGGCCAACTGGAATATGGAAACCATAAAAAGGAATGCACAGAAAATATATGAAAACAATGTAATGGTTTCAAGAAAAGAATTTGATTTCCGGGCAATGATTACTATTTTATCATTTCCTCCTCTATACCATAATTCATTAAAGTCTCCATTTACAACCTGGCTAAATGCACTCTTGGGTATTTCGTTATCTTTTAGATATATTGGAAACGGATATTTATTGGAAGGTGAAACCAATACCTGGCGATTGTAAATTGCTGTTGAATAAATGGTGGAACTTTCAGGGTCCGTTTGATTCATCCTTCGGAAAAGTTCCGGTGCCAAAATATCAGTTCCATAATTTTTAGGAGTGGAAATGATAAAAAAAGTACCTACCATTTCATCGTTGGTATCTCTTATATGGCGGCGCGTAATATATGTAAACTGGTCTACAGCGGTTTCATAATAATACAGGTCTGGAACATTAGTGGCCCGGGCCTGTACCTGCACAATATTATTCAATGTTTCAAAAGATGATGGATCCTCATTATAAAGTGGTTGAAAATTTTGATCAAATACATATAAACGGGTACGGTAACGATCACGGTAACCTTCATAACTAAAATTGATTATACTGTCTTTCAGAATAGTGTTACTGTAGGGATCCCGAAAGCGATCAAAATTATCCAGCAGAAAATCATTATCAATATATGTCAACGCAACGTTGATTTGCTTTTCATTGGCAGGGTCATTTTCCATCGCGATTTTTTCCGCCATTACTTGCCGGGATTTCAATTCCTTAACTCTATTTTCGGTAAGGATAATTATGGAAATGGACAGGGAAAAAATGAATATCCAGAACAATATACCGGCAATATTTACTCTAAAATGATTAATTACAAAATTATGCTGACTTAGAAGCCATGTATAAGCAACCAGCCATAATAGTACAGGCACATTAAATTGTACAAGGTTAACCGGAGAAAGAAAACTGTTATATAATAAACCTAAAACGGCAATGGCAAAATAAATAAGCACTTTCATTCCAGCAAAAGCCGGGATTATAAATCGAAACAGGAATTGGGTGAAATAATAATAACCCAGCGAGAGGCTGGCAAGAACAGCAAAACCAACAACGCTATAAATACTAAGGCTGAAAAAGTCTGTTACATCAAAAGATATTTTTGAATCGGCAATCATACTCCGTATAATTCCGGCAAGAATAAAAGTTGAAATGACCAGGCTTAATAAAGCGAAAATTCCAATAGCCCAACGGCTGGCTGCATGATATTTTTTTTCCACTTCATCACTTCCCAATCTGGACCATGCAAATACAACAATCCAGCAAAATAATAATGAATTGATCAGGAGATCGCCTAACGAGTTTAATACATTCGTTGACCCATATATTTTTGGGTCAAACAATTCAAATTGGCGAAGATTAAACAAGGTGGGAAATAAATAAATAAGTAACCTTAAAATTATCAGAGCCAATGTCAGAAATATTATTCCCGACCAGGGTCCTTTCTTCTTCACCAATTTTTCTGCGGTAAAATGGAAGTACATCAATAATAAAATCAAGGCGCTTAGGCGGAAAGCCATAGTAATATTATCCCTGGAAGAAATATTCCCGGTAGCCCGCTGATCGAGGTAAAACAATACTTCACCTTCCAAAGATTTTACGGGATGCGCCGTTACTTCATTAGTAATTCGTAACCGATCATTCATATTCTTACTAAAAGCGAATGTTTGATGGGTATAATCCGTTTCTATATAATACTGGAATTTAACAGGCATCATACCGAAAATCATCAATCGGTTAGTCATACCCGGGAGTGAGGCTGACTTTTTAATAGCTACGTAATCACCATTTGCAAGGCTTTGAAAGTACACACTATCCGGAAGGTTAAAAGTTTCCTGTTCAGGTATTACCAGCTTATTATTCCAAAAAACCATCTGGTAATCATTGTTGATGGTTTCGGCATAAATGTAAACACCAAAACTTAAATCCTGAACGCTTTTAAAATCTTCCAAAGATTCCGTTCGTTGTACCAGTTTTTGTAAGAGAAATGTATCGGTCATTAAATCATAGAAACCCTGCTGCTGCTTATGCAAATAAGCTTCAATATTCTTTCTATCATTTCCTATACCGGTTTGGGGAGAAAAATATTGTTGAAACAATAAGGATAAGGCAAACAACAACAAGGCCAGGATTAAAAGGCTTCTACTTCTCATTAATATATTACGCAAAGGATATTTCACTCTTTTTGTTGATATTTTATTTCATTCCACATGGTATCCATTTCCGCCAAAGTCATATGATGAAGATCCTTACCTTTCTTTAATGCGGATTCTTCCATTTGCGTAAATCGCCTGATGAATTTTTTATTCGTACGCTCTAATGCATTTTCAGCATCTATACGCAAAAACCGTGCATAATTTATCATAGAAAAAATTACATCGCCGAATTCATCCTCTGTTTTTTGTACATCCTGTTCTTCAACAGCTTCTTTTAATTCACCTATTTCCTCTTCTACTTTCTCCCAAACATCCTCCCTTTTTTCCCATTCAAATCCTACTTGCCTGGCCTTCTCCTGCAAGCGCATGGCTTTTACAGTTGCAGGTAATGAAGTTGGTACACCACTCAGGACTGATTTTTTACCTTCTTTCAATTTTAATTTTTCCCAATTACGCTCGACATCGCTTTCATTATTAACTTTTACATCACCATATATATGCGGATGCCGGGCTATCAGTTTATCACTGATACTTTTTATAACATCTTCAAGAGTAAAGTGGTTTTGTTCAGTTCCAATTTTTGCATAAAAAAGAATATGCAACAACAAATCACCTAATTCCTCTTTTATACCTTGCCAATTTTGATCAGTAATGGCATCAGTTAATTCATACAGTTCCTCAATAGTTAATTGCCTTAAAGTTTGAATCGTTTGCTTTTTATCCCATGGGCATTTTTCACGCAGATCATCCATAATAGAAACCAACCTGCCAAAAGCATCCAGTAATGAAGCGTTCATAGAAATATTTTATAACTGAAAGATGGAGAATAATACAAAGAAAATGAGCAAAAATACAATACAAACAAAGCCCAGTATATTTAACAAAAAGAATTTGATGATGGTTTTAAATCGTCTTTGTCCATAAAAACGGCGCATCGATTTATATAAATAAAAAAACCAGACAAAAAATGAAAGGCCCATTAAAAAATTAAAAAAACCCCAATTCGTCCAATCCGAAAGTGCATTAAATCCAAAAATAAAAAGGAGCATTAAAAAACTGAAAATATAATGATAAACAGAAAAAATTACATGATCCGCATAATACCAACCACGACGGATGTAAAGCAATTTCAGAATCAATGCAAAAAACGGCAAAGAAATAAAAAGAAGATAAGGAAGTTTATGTAAAAAAGTATATGATAATTTTTCAAAAGTAGATGATGGATCCGACCTGTATTTTTCGTTGATCTGTAATTCCTTCCTATTCCAGGTTTTTTTTAACCATCCATCTTTTTCTGATGCTGGTAAATTTTGCTGAATGGAATCATATTCATAGAGTGATTTATATCTCCTGGCTCCAAGGTTGATCACCGTAAAATCATCACTCTGCATCATTAGATCATCTGTTGATACTTCCTGGGTACTGTCTTCAAGCAATCTTTTGAATTTTTGAAGTTTAGGAGTATTGCCTTTTTCCTTGATTTGCATTTCTGTTTTAATAAGTAGCGAATCCCGTTCAGCAGGTGAAATATTCAATTTGGTTCCAGCTAACATCCCATCAGAAGGATTTATAAATGCAAAAAAAATCAGGAAAAAAAAGGCTGAAGTAAAAATATACATCCTGATAGGGTTCAGGTAACTGGCTCTTCTGCCCTTTATAAATTCCTGCGGTAGAAATCCGGGCAGCCACAAAAGATATTTTATGGTATCAAAAAACTTACTGTCGAAATGCGTGATATCATAAAAAAAATGGATAACCAGATCCCAGAAATTTTCCCTGGGAACTTTATTTTCCTGTCCACAAACATGACAAAAACGGCCATGGACAATGGCGCCGCAATTCAAACAATCATTCTCTTTTCTTTCAGGACTATGAGACAAGGTGAATATTTTCTTAAAAATAAGTACAATATTTACATACTAGCTATGATACTCCATAAATCAGGTTATTTTTGGTAATAAAACAATATCCTTTATCTGATGAAAAATATTCTGTTACTTTTTTTTATTGCCTTTTCAATTGGCGCACAATCCCAGTATTATTATAAAGATATTGTTGGCACCCGGGAAGCAAACGATTTAATTGCTTCCTATAGAAAAGCAAATCTTCGCTCTGTTGAAATTATCAGTATAGAAGCAAATGGTTCACCATCGAAAGATTTCCGGATCGTTCAACAATTTGATTTATCTCAAAAGGTATTACGAACACAGTCTAAGAACCAGGCCGAAACATCCAGACTTTCAACTTATTTTAATGAAATGAATAAAGTAAATAAGACGGTTGACAGTTCCGGTTTTTTGGCTAATACTACAATATATACTTATAGCCCTAATGGAATATTACAATCATTAAGCAGTATAGCCGTTGACACCAGTCGTGGATTGAAGGAATCAGAAGAACATGTGTGGCAATATAATGCTGAAGGAAAACCGGAAAAGATGTTACGCAGCATTAATAATGCACCTGCTATGGAAATAACTTTTGAATATGATAAAGATGGTAATGTTGCAGAAGAAATATGGAAGAAAAAAGGAATTGAAATGGATCGCATTTTTTATTATTACGACGATCAAAATCAATTGACTGATATTGTAAGATTTAATAAAAAAGCCGGTAGATTATTACCCGATTTCATGTTTGAGTATTCTGATAATGGCCAGGTTATTCAAAAAATTTCTGTGCCCGTTAACAGCGTTGATTACCAGATCTGGAGATACCAGTATAATAACCAGGGTTTAAAAATCAGGGAAGTTTTATTTGACCGCGATAAGCAGATCGTTGGTAAAATTGAATACCGCTATCAATTCTAAAAAATAGCCCTGAATCAGAATAATAAATGCTGATTACACATTCTATTAAAATTAAAAGGTAAAATTTAAAATGATAAAACCTCCGCTCGGGAGGTTTTATAGTTCATTATATCAACGGAAATTTATTGAGGTAATAATACCCGGTCAATCACCTGTACTACTCCATTCACCGCATTCTGATCAAGTGGTGTTACATTAGAAGCTACACCGCCATTACCTACACCCATTACCGTTAGTGCCGTAGCAAATGGCCCTGTGAAAGTGCTTTGTACCTGAACACCCGGGTGGGTTGGTATGGCTCCATTCAATGCCGTGGGAATCCATGTAGGTGTGGTAGGGAAATTATGCGCATAATTCCTGGCAGTCAGAATATGATAAGCAACAATACCTGCTGCATTCTGAACCGGAACAAAGTTGTTTATAAAATCGATGAACACCTGTTCAGGTGCTGCCACAGGCACCATTCCCCCGGACAAAGCGCTGACAAGTTGTTTCATCGCATCATTTGTGGGTGCAAATACTGTCAGGTTTACCACAGGAAATTGAAGCAGAAAATCAAAACTGGATGTTCCCGTACTACCTTGTGAAGCTCTTTTTATAGCCGCTTCAAAAATGGAAAATTGCGGATCATCATAAATTATATTCGACAATAAAACCGAAGGAGGCATAACAACTGCCACCGTTTTATGGATCACACCATTACCAGCAAGAATATCACTCTGTTTTACCGGGATATTATTAGCATAAATAGTTGTTCCTATTTTAGATAAATGAATATTCATTTTCACCAATGGATTGGTTGGATCCAAAGGTAAAAGTGTAGGCATCTGGACGGGAGGCATCACCGCTGTAATGGCAGAAGATGGCAAAGCCTGAGGTACTATATGGTATCTTAAAATTGCAGCCAGCTGGGCTACAGGTAGTCCATCAACTATTGCTTGCGAAAGACCTGAAGCAGCAAAAGCTGCATCATCCACAGCAAACAAAGTAATTTTTGCATCCGGATTTTTTAAAAGTGGTAATAAACCCGTTTTAGTTACCGCAGATTTAAAAATAGAAAAACTGGCATCCGTTTCAATGATAGAGCCGATAGTTGTTGTAATATCTGGTTTTACAACCGGATCAATATCTTCGAACTCTTTGTTGCAGGACTGGAAAACAAGAAAACCTGCTGCCAGAATCACTGCCCCTGCTTTTTTATTGATAATTGAAAACATATTAAATAAGTTTTTTAGAATAAGAATTAAAAAATATTGTAACCATAGCTCACATAATACAATCCACCAATGGATGGATTACCGGCAGCATTCCGGTAATATTGATTCAGCAGGTTATTGGCACCAACCTTAATGACAGATTTTGATGTTTGCATTTTATAACTAACCTGTGCATCGAGCGTTTGAATTTGTTCAATCATACCTGATGCAAAATCCCCCTCATAAAAGAAGGCATCCTGCCAGCGATATACTACATTAAAACCCCACTGTTGTTTGGAGCCGAGGCCAGTATTACCAAAATTCATATTCGCCCTGTATTTTGGAGCGTTAAAGAAGGCAACAAATCCCGGAGGTATTTTATCCAATACATCTGAAGTAAAATTTGCACCCAATATAAAATTCTTTGGTAACCGGTAATCCAAGCTAATACCATAACCATATGTTTCAACTTCATTCTCCGTATTAACAGGAACTGAATAAATCATACGCTGATCAGGATTATTCAAATCTGAAGGATTGCCTGTTTTTGATTGCATTACCAATGTGCGTACTATAAAGTCAGTGTATTTACCAAAGTATCCATATACATCAAACAATAATTTTCCCTGAGCAAAAAGCCCTCTGTAACCAGCTTCATAAGATTTTACAGATTCAGGTTTTAATTTATCAAAAGTAACCGGCTGTCCTGATAAAGAATAAACGGGGTTGCTGTTAAATCGATAAAAATCCTTCAATTCCTGAACACCTCCAATCAATCTTACATTGCCTCCTACATCCAGGTTGATCCATTGTTGCTGAGTAGATGGGAAGCGATAAGCTGTCTGGTATGATAAACGAATATTATTATTCTCGGTAATTTTAATCAAGGCCGTAGCTCTGGGCGTAAATCGTCCTTCAAAATTGGTATTTTTATCATAACGACCCGCTACTGTAAGTTTTAAACGATCATTTAATATTGATCGGGATGCCTGAATATAACCACCATATTCATTGATATAAATAATACCAGCTGAATCAGCAAACAAAGTTCCTTCAGAATCCAGACCATACTTTTTATAATTTCCACCAATGAGGATATCAACGACTGAACCTGTTATATGACTGAAATTGTATTGTCCTTCATAATTATACAGGTCAGTTTTATCAACAAATAAACCACCTCCTTCTGAAATGGGAACTGAACGTACCTGGTCAAACAATTTTTTAAATTGTTCACTGCCCGGTGCAGGACGTCCAATGTCGGCAGTTGCTCTTGCTGTAGCATGAGCAGCATCATCACCAGCACCAGCTAATTTTGCAGCAAGATATGCTTGTCCGTATTGTGAATACCATCCGGTAGCCCCAGGACTAGGTTTCCAGGCCTCATTAACCAATCGTGTTGTAACTGTTGCATTGAATGACTGACCAGCATTTTCCTGTGTTGTATATGCACGCAAGTACCAATTTGAATGGTTTAATTCAACTTTGTATTGACCGATTTTCAGATCTTTTAAAGAATACCTGTCACTACCTGTATATACAGTATTACCAGTTCCCCAATATGCAGCAACCACCGCCTCCAAACGTGGGGTGATCTTATAATGAAGTGCCCCGGTTAATTTAAAATTCGTGGTGTTTGGATCCACTACATCATTTTCAGTATAACCTGTGCGGGAAACATTAATTGGAGATCCTGTTAATGTATTAATATATGGTGCCAGGAATGGTGCCTGTGCGGCTACACCTTGTAAAACCTGCCGAATATCAGCAGTTGTTTCATCGCCATATACATTAACTCCATCATAATTAGGATCGGATTCCCTGGTACCTGGTATAATACTACCACTTGTCCCTAACCTGGCGTAATTGCGATAGTCTGCTCCAACCCAGTCCTGAGCTTGTATATACTCTGAATTAATTTTGAATGCAAATTTTTCTCCTATTGTTTTGGCATACCGTACGGCCCAATTATAATAGGGTGCCGGATCCCGGTATTTGCCATCAGTATGTGTGATGCCTTGTTTAATCTGGAATGAAAGACCCTGGTAACGAAATGGATTTTTACTGTTAATTAATAAAGTTCCATTCATACCCCCGGGACCATATAATGCAGATGACGCACCTGGTAATAATTCCATACTCTCCACATCCAGTTCAGTTAAACCAATTACACCTCCTACGGAAAAATTAAGTCCAGGAGCCTGGTTATCCATTCCATCCACTAACTGGTTAAACCGCAGGTTACCACTTCCGTTAAATCCGCGTGTACTGGGTGTTTTAAAAGTTAGGGAAGATGTGGTCATATCAACTCCTTTTATATTTCCTACTACATCATAAAAAGATGCGGCGGGTGCATTCCGAATAGCTGCTGCACTTACTCTTTCAACGGTAACCGGAGATTCAAGAATTCTTTCTGCTACTCTGCTGGCTGAGATTACCACTTCTTCGCCAAGAGATGAAGAAGGAACAAAGCTGACATTTATTTGTTGGGATGCATTTGTTACAGTCACTTCCTGTAATTCATATCCAATAGAACTTATTACCAATACTACCGGAAGATTATCGACTGATAAACTGAAGTCACCATTTTGGTCTGTAAAGGTTCCCTGTGAAGTTCCTTTGATAGTTACAGATACAGCCGGTACTTGTTCAGTGGAACTGGCATTGCGAACATTACCATTGATGATAATTTTTTGTGCACTGGCAGCTATTGAAATAATACTGACCATCAGGCACAATGCCAGGTAGCGAAAGCTTTTACTCATAAGGCAATTTTTAGTAGTTAAATTTGTCCGGAAAAATAAGCATTACAAAATTCATCTTAAAATTTAATTTTCAAGTAAATAGAACAATTTGTTGAAAACCCTTTGAAATTGATTTTGCTTGATTTTAAGGTGATTACTATATTAGTTTTTATGACAACATTTCAATTTCCAAAGCAAACAAATTTTTATCGTGGTAAAGTAAGAGATGTCTATACTATTGATGATAATCTACTGGTTATGATTGCCAGCAATCGTATTTCTGCATTTGATGTCGTATTGCCTGAACTTATACCTTATAAAGGACAGGTTCTTAACCAGATTGCTGCATTTATGTTACATGCAACAAAAAACATATGTTCAAATTGGCTCCTGGATGTGCCTGTTCCCAATGTATCCATTGGAAAAAAATGCGTCCCTTTTAAAATTGAAATGGTTATACGCGGAAATCTTACAGGCCACGCATGGAGGACTTATAATAGTGGACAGAGAAACCTTTGTGGATTAACCCTACCAGAAGGCATGAATGAAAATGATTTTTTTCCCCATCCTATTATCACTCCTTCCACCAAAGCATCCGAAGGACATGATGAAGATATTTCGAAAGAAGAAATCATAGCCTCCGGACTGGCAACCCAAAAGGAATGGGAAATGCTTGAAAATTTTACGCATCAACTTTTTGAAAGAGGAAAAGAAATAGCCGCGAGGCAAAAATTGATATTGGTTGATACAAAATATGAATTTGGAAAATTAGGGGATGAAATTGTTTTGATGGATGAAATACATACACCTGATTCCTCGCGATATTTCTATGCAGAAGGTTTTGAGGAAAGACAACAAAAGGGCAAAAGACAAAAACAACTCAGTAAGGAATTTGTACGGGAGTGGCTGATAGAAAATGGCTTTATGGGTAAGGAAGGCCAAACTGTCCCGCAAATGAGTAATGTTTGGGTACAAACTATTTCAAAGAGATACATTGAACTTTATGAAAAACTAACCGGCGAAAATTTTATCCCAACTGATTTGAACGATGAAGATATATTGCAATGCACAACAGCCTCCCTTAACAATTTAATAGGTTCATAATATTACCTGATTGTTACAGGGCAGTGTAAACGAAATTGTACTACCTTTTTCCTGCATACTTTCTATATGAAGCTGTCCGCCATTTTTGGATAGAAATTCTTTACATAACATTAAACCCAGGCCTGTTCCGGATTCACTGGCAGTACCATTAGTCGTAAAGAAAATATTATCCCTGATCTTTTTGATATCAGTTGCACTCATTCCTTTTCCTGAATCTTTCACAAAAACTTCCACAAATTCTGCAGCTTCATGGGCTTCAATAAAAACCTGTCCGCCTGCCGGTGTAAATTTGATCGCATTTGAGAGCAGGTTTCGCAAAACGAGATGGACCATATCCGCATCAACAAATACCAGCATGGGTTTTTTGATAGAATGTTTAACTAAGATATTTTTCTGTTCGGCCTGCAACCTTAACATGCGGGTGACTTCTTCTACCATTAAGTAAAGATCCAGCTCAATAGGTTTAACGGCATCCGCCTTCATCTGGCTCTTAGCCCATTGCAATAAATTATCCATCAGGGAGGTAGTATAATTCAAATCATTTACTACATCTGGAACCATTAGTTTTATATCTTCAGCTGGCATATCCTGTTGCTGCATATTCCGGAATAAATTTCGCAATGCATACATAGGAGCTTTCAGATCGTGAGCAATTACAGAAAATAACTGGTTCTTCAAACCATTCAATGCCACCAATTCTT
>JACCYQ010000025.1 GCA_013696395.1 Chitinophagaceae bacterium | reverse complement strand
CAGCACTCATATCAAACCTGCAAAAAAATCCTGAACTAAAATCCGCCTTGCTGGAAGAAACACCCTGGGTATTGCAGGCCAAATCAGAAGAAGAACAAAAAAGAAACATCGCCCTGCTTTTTGATTTAACCAAAATGAGTGACGAACTGGAAGCTTCATTGAGCAAGGTGATAGCTATGCAAAGTTCCAATGGAGGATTCTCCTGGTTTAAAGGCGGTCCCGATGATCGCTACATCACCCAATATATTATTACCGGGATCGGGCACCTTCAAAAATTGGGCGCCATACCTGCAAATTTTGAAAGCCGTTTAATGCAGGTTGTGAAAAATGCAATCCCCTATCTCGATAAAAAGATGAAGGAAGATCATGATGAAATAGTTAAACAAAAAGATAAAACAGGCGCAACCGTTCCGGCAAATATTGCAGCGCATTATTTATACATGCGCAGCTTTTTCCCGCAGTTTGCAGTGAATGCAAAAGATAAAACCGCCTATAACTATTTCAAAACCCAGGTAAAATTACATTGGACCAAACAACCTGTGTACATGCAGGGCATGATTGCGCTTACACTACATCGTGCAGGAGATGTTCAAACAACGAATGCCATTACGAGATCCTTAAAAGAAAGGGCTATCACACATTCAGAGTTAGGCATGTATTGGAAAGAACAGACGACACCAGGTTATTTCTGGCACCAGGCGCCCATTGAAACCCAGGCTTTGATGATAGAAACATTTAGTGAAACAACCAAAGATGTAAAAACGGTGAACCAGTTACGCAAATGGTTATTGAAGAATAAGCAAACCAATCATTGGGAATCGACCCGTGCAACAGCGGAAGCCGTTTACGCATTACTGTTACAAGGTACGGACTGGTTAGACGATAAGCCTTCTGTAGTAATTAAAGCGGGCAATTTTACCGTAAGCGAAGCCAATGCAAAAGCAGAAGAAGGAACCGGCTATATTAAAAAATCCATTGAAGGTCAGCAGGTGAATGCGAACATGGGAAATATTACGGTTGCTATTACATCAGGTGCTGAGAAAAATAAAAAGATACCTTCTCAGCAGGTATCATGGGGTGCAGCATACTGGCAGTATTTTGAAGACATGGATAAAGTAACTTTTGCAGAAACACCACTACAACTGAATAAAAAATTATTCATTGAAAAAAATACTGATCGTGGTCCGGTACTGGAACCAGTGGAAGAACAGGGTTTAAAAATTGGTGACAAGATCAAAGTAAGAATTGAGCTAAGAGTTGACAGGGATATGGAATATGTGCACATGAAAGACCTGCGTGCTTCTGCATTGGAACCAGTAAACGTCTTAAGCAATTACAAATGGCAGGATGGATTGGGTTATTACGAATCAACCCGCGACGCAGCCACCCATTTCTTTTTCAGCTACCTGCGCAAAGGGACTTACGTGTTCGAGTACTCGCTTTTTGTAACGCATACCGGAACTTTCAATAATGGTATTACTACCATACAATCTATGTATGCCCCGGAATTTACCAGTCACAGTGAAGGGGTTAGAATAAGGGTTGAATAAATAAATGAAATGTCAGATGCCATCTTTACGGTGGCATCTTTATTTTTATAAAAAAATTTTTCCCTCATTTAAAAACAATATCCAATAGAAAACCAGCATTGTACATCTAAAAACCACTTGAATAGGTATTGGGATCTTCTTTATCTAAATTTATTAGCAGGTTGCGTATATGCAAAAAAAGTGAGCGGTAAAAAAATTATGGTAAGAGCATATTTCATAAAGACACTCAGTTGGCGGTGTAAATGATCTTTTAAAGTAAGCATTTTGGTGAAAAATAAAAATACTTGCATTTTCCCCTTAACTTTTTTTCCTGAAAAAAAAGTAAAAATAATTCCTTATCCTTTTGCTTTCACAGCGATCACACCGCTGTGATCGCCGTGCTTCTCTGTGTTCGCTGTGGTTAAATAGTGCAACAGGTTTCGGTGTTTGGTTTCTTTATAATGATCTAATTTTTTTCTCTTTTACTTTTTTGCTGGCACAAAAAAGTAACAAAAAAGTGCCCCCGGCAATGATATACAGCCCATTGCCGGGTGGTACTCCGATCGGCTTTTGTGCAAAGTGGTGAAGGGCTACGGGGCCCTGATA
>JACCYQ010000222.1 GCA_013696395.1 Chitinophagaceae bacterium | reverse complement strand
ACTCATTCTCATGCTGAATTCGTAATCGATTTTGTAAATGTGATGCCCGGCACCCCTAAAAGCAAAGTCAAATCCCGTATTATATTTACCCCTCAACACGCCAAACGTTTCATGAAAGCTCTTACAGAAAATATCAGTCGTTTTGAATCGGTGAATGGTTCTATCCAGGATCTGGAAGAAATTCAGTTGCCATTTAATTTTGGAGGGCCTACCGCCCAGGCCTAATCAATTTTGATTATAAAAAAAATCCAGGTTTTAAATTTTACAATAATCCCTCATCCGCAAAACTATAATAACCCTCTTCACTTACAATAATATGGTCCAGCACTTTAATATCCAATAATAGTGCGGCAGCTTTTATTTTGGTAGTTAAATCTTCGTCAGCCTTGCTGGGCTTTAAACTTCCTGAAGGATGATTATGGCAAAGAATAAGACTAACAGCGTTTTCCTGCAAAGCTTTTTTTAGAATCACTCTGGGGTCTGCCACTGTTCCAGTCATTCCACCCTGGCTAATAATTTCAAAATGATTGATTTTGTTTGCCCTGTTTAAAAATAAAACTGCAAAAACTTCATGGTGGTGATCTTTTAATAAATTCTGCAGGTAATTAGCAACTTCTGAACTGGATGCTATAATGGGTTTGATTAAATTAAGAGAAGCTTGTCTGCGCCTACCCATTTCCATTGCTGCAATGATGATTATTGCTTTGGCTTCTCCAATTCCTTTTACGGCCATCAGGTCTTTTACAGTTAATTTTCCTAATTCGTTCAGATTGTCTTTTCCCAAACGGAGTATGTCTTTGGCCAGATCAATTGCGCTTTTCTCCCTGCTTCCTGTGCTGATCAGGATTGCTAACAATTCCGAATCACTTAGGGATGCAGATCCTTTCGATAGTAATTTTTCTCTTGGCCTATCGTTTTTTGCCCATTGTTTTATTGAGTATTTCTGCTCTTGCACAATTTTGAAGATGTTAATATTTTTATGATATGCAACGTAACACAATTTTCAACGTTGCAGATAAGCAATCCAAATCTATTAAAAATCGCTAAAATCTAATCTTATGAAATCCTCTAAAGCATCCATTGGCGCCTTACACCCAATCTTATTTTTTGTTGGGGTTTATGTAGTGGCTTTATTTTTTTCCATTTTTATTTGCTCTACTGTTTTTTACAGTATTAATGGTCCTGCAAATGAAGCTTCAACTAAAGAATATAAAGCTGAACAATTAACTGGTGGTTCTTATCAGTCAAGTTCTGTTGCAGTACATTAGTCAGGAAATCAACAAATTTAGCCTAACATTTTGTGCAGGTTGGATCAATCATAGGCGGATATTAATATCTTCGCCTCTCATTTTTCCTACATGCAAAATTCCGCAAAACTATTTGCTGGCACAGGCTCAAGAGAGCTGGCCGAAGAGATTTCACTTAAATACGGTAAACCTCCCGGACGTGTTAGTATTCAACATTTTAGTGATGGTGAAATACAACCAGTCTTCATGGAAAGCATCAGGGGGGAACATGTATTTTTAATTCAAAGTACCTGCTCACCTTCAGATAATCTCATGGAGCTCTTGCTAATGATAGACGCAGCACGCAGAGCCTCCGCTTACAAAATAATTGCTGTTATTCCTTATTACGGTTATGCCCGCCAGGATCGTAAAGACAAACCACGCGTTGCCATAGGCAGTAAATTGGTTGCTAATATGCTGGTTGCTGCTGGTGCAGACAGAGTCATAACCATGGATCTTCATGCTCCCCAGATTCAAGGATATTTCGATATTCCCGTTGATCACCTCGACAGTTCAGCTGTTTTTATCCCTTATATTGAGCAACTTAAAGTTGAAAATCTTACCTTTGCCGCCCCCGATGTGGGAGCTACCAATCGGATTAGAGAAATAGCCAGTTATTTTGAAGCCGAAATGGTTATATGTGATAAGCACAGGAAACGGGCCAATGAAATTGCAAGTATGGTAGTTATAGGTGATGTTGAGGGTAAAGATATTTTAATCATCGATGATATCTGTGATACAGGCGGCACATTGGCCAAAAGTGCATCATTACTTAAAGAAAAAGGTGCTAAAAGTGTAAGAGCTATGATCACTCACCCGGTTTTAAGTGGTAATGCGTACGAGAATATAGAAAAAAGTGTTTTGGAAGAATTGGTGGTCTGTAATACCATTCCACTGGCCAGGACTAGTCCAAAAATTAAAGTGCTTTCAGTAGCAGAATTATTTGCTGTAGCAATTCGGAATGCCTATGAAAATAAAAGTATAAACAATCTTTTTATTCATTCTCAAAGACGAAATAAATAAATTTTGCAGGGCTTAAATACTGCATTTGAACTTTTACTAAATATTAAAACAAAATGAAAACAATTACAATCGAAGGACAACTGAGGACCGGACTTGGCAAAGGAGCCGCCCGCCAATTACGCTCTCAGGGAAATGTGCCTGGTGTAATTTACGGGGGTGCAAAGGAACTGAGCTTTTTTGCTCCGTCTACAGCATTTAAATCCTTAGTCTATACACCAAATTTTCAAATCGCAGAAATGAAATTAGACGGAGACAGCTACCGTTGTATTTTAAAAGATTTGCAGTTTGATAAAGTATCTGATGAACTGATACATATTGATTTGCTGGAACTGGTAGAAGATAAGAAAGTGATAGCAACAATTCCAATTAAGTTTGTTGGTGTAGCCGTTGGTGTAAAAGAAGGTGGCCGTTTGGTCACCAAAATGAAAGCATTAAAGGTAAAAACGCTACCTAAACATCTTAAAGAATCAATCGAAGTAAATATCGATGATCTGGAATTGAATGGTAATATCAGGGTACAGGATGTAAAAGAGGAGAATTTTGAAATTTTAAATTCTCCGCGTATTCCAATTGCTTCGGTTGTTCTTACGCGCCAGTTGAAACAAGAAGAAGCTACAGCTGAAAAAGCTCCAGCTAAATAAATAGCCATTCATAATTTAACCCGTATCTGTGATACGGGTTTTTTTTCTGCCATTATTCAATCACTCTATATTTTGAATATTAAATCAAGAGTAACCCATTTATAAGATATTTACGATGCAAATTTAGGAGGATGAAATTTTTAATTATTGGATTAGGCAATAACGGTCATGAATATGCCAATACCCGCCATAATATTGGATTCGATGTAGTGAATGCTTTCGTTCAGAAACATGGTGGAGCTTTTAAAAGTGACAGGTTAGCTTTTGTAGCGGAAGTAAAAGTTAGAGGGAAACAATGTATTTGCATTTGCCCCACTACTTTCATGAACCTGAGCGGTCGAGCCGTAAAATACTGGTTGGATAAAAAAAATATTCCTTTGGAAAAAATACTGGTGATAGTTGATGATCTCGCATTACCATTATCCAAACTCAGGCTTAGGCCTTCAGGTAGCGATGCGGGGCACAATGGCTTAAAAAGTATACATGAATGTTTGGAAACCGTAAATTATCCAAAACTGCGTTTTGGAATAGGTAACAATTATCCTAAGGGCAGGCAGGTTGATTTTGTTTTAGGTAAATGGACCCCGGAAGAAATTCCTCTTGTTTTATTGAAAATTGACAAATCGGTTGAAACCATTGAATCTTTTATTATCAATGGAATAACCATTGCCATGACCGAAATAAATAATCAGGAATTTTCACTATGAGAAATGATGAGGATTACTTATTTTAGCATCTCCAACCTAAGTTTTAATTAAGTCCAATATTGTACAAGCTACCTAAATATATGGGATAGCCCTGTGATTTGCATCCGATGTATTTAACTCTAAAACCTTCCTTTTTATGAAGATTTTCTGTGTTGGCCGTAACTATGTAGCACATGCCCAGGAATTAGGTAATGATTCACCTGATGAACCGGTCATATTTATGAAGCCCAAAAGCGCATTGCTACAGCCACATACGCCATTTTATTATCCTGAGTTTACGAATGAGTTGCATTACGAGTGCGAATTGGTTCTTCGTATATGCAAAAACGGTAAATACATCCAGGAAAAATTTGCCAGTAAATATTATGATGCTGTAACCGTAGGTATTGATTTTACTGCCCGTGATATTCAGGATGAATTAAAATCAAAAGGACTGCCTTGGGAAAAAGCTAAGGCGTGGGATAATTCTGCGGCTATTGGTAAATGGGTAACATTTCCTGATCTGAAGAATAAAAAAGAGATCAATTTTGGTTTATATAAAAATAAAGAACTAGTGCAACAAGGTATTTCAAGTGAAATGACATTTGATTTTGATTATATTGTTTCTTATATCTCTAATTATTTTAGCGTAAATATCGGAGACCTCGTCTTTACAGGAACACCGGCAGGTGTAGGTGAATTGGTAGTTGGAGATGAAATTGAAGGATTTATGGAAGATGACAGCTTATTAAAACTGGAAATTAAATAATTTGCATTATATAATTTTTAGCCATCCTGACACCAGGATGGCTTTGTTTTTTTGACACCATCCGATTCCCTTACTTTTATAACCCTATTTTCAAATTTTTATGATAGATCAGCAAATATTTGTTTCAGCATATCGCCTTATGTACACTGCCAAAACTATGGCCGAAATTTATGAAGCTAATCGCCAGGTTTGTAAATATGTACATTCAACCAGTAGGGGTCACGAAGCTATTCAATTGGCTACCGCATTTCAATTATTAAATTGTGACTACGTAAGCCCTTATTACAGGGATGATTGTATGATGCTGGGTATGGGATACGAACCTTATGATTTGATGCTTCAATTATTAACTAAAGCAGGTGATTCTTTTTCGGGTGGGCGATCTTATTATTCTCATCCTAATTCATTAAACCCCGATAGACCAAAGATTATTCATCAAAGTAGTGCTACTGGTATGCAAGCCATTCCTACGACCGGGATAGCCCAGGGCCTTCAATACCTGGAATCTATTTATTCGCCCAGGTTACAAAAAGGTCCAAACGATGAGAACCCTTTGGTAATTTGTTCTTTAGGTGACAGTAGTATAACCGAAGGAGAAGTAAGTGAAGCCTTTCAATTTGCTGTATTAAAAAAATTGCCTGTTATCTATTTAGTACAGGATAATCAATGGGGTATCAGCGTGAGTAGTTCAGAATCGCGAACAATGGACGCTTACGAATACGCAGAAGGATTTAAAGGCATGGAAAGAATGAGAGTCGATGGTACTGATTTTAAAAAAAGTTATAAAGCAATGGGACAGGTAATCAGGGACGTAAGGTTGAATCGGCGTCCCTGGATAGTACATGCTAAGGTTTCGCTATTAAATCATCATACAAGTGGAGTGAGAAAGGAATTTTATCGATCTGATGATGACCTTGCTAAACATGCCAAAAATGATCCCATACCTAAACTCAGGCATTTGCTGCTGCAAAAGGGTTTACATGAAGATATCATTCTCCAGTTGGAACAAAAGGTTGTAATGCAAGTGGAGCAGGATTTTAAAAAAGCAATAGAATCACCGGACCCTTCTCCGACTTCTGTTATGGAACATGTATTTGCACCTACTACTGTATCAGAAGAAAAAGGTGAGCGGGAGCCAGAGGGTCGGGAAAAGATAATGATGGTTGATGCAGCCTTATTTGCAATTAGGGAAATTATGGAAGAGGATGAAAACTGTATCTTCTTTGGTCAGGATGTGGGCCGAAGATTGGGAGGTGTATTCAGGGAAGCTGCTACACTTGCCGAACAGTTTGGTGATCACAGGGTATTTAACACTGCGATTCAGGAAGCATATATTATTGGTTCAACCCTGGGCTTAAATGCTGTGGGCATAAAACCAATCGTGGAAGTTCAGTTTGCTGATTATATATATCCAGGTTTTAATCAGCTGGTAACCGAAATTTCAAAATCATGTTATTTATCGATGGGTAAATTTCCGGCAGGTGCTATCATACGCGTACCAATAGGTGCTTATGGCGGAGGTGGACCTTATCATAGCGGCTGTATAGAAACCACATTACTTTCCATAAAGGGAATTAAAATCGCTTACCCCTCTAACGCTGCCGATATGAAAGGATTGATGAAGGCCGCATATCTTGATCCCAACCCGGTTGTAATGTTGGAACATAAAGGTTTGTATTGGAGTAAAGTTCCAGGAACGGAAGATGCTAAAAGAGCTGAACCCTCTTACGATTATATTTTGCCATTTGGAAAAGCAAATATTGTTTTAAGTGTCAATGATCATAGGTTAGAAGAGGGTAGTACTTGCTGTGTTGTGACATATGGCATGGGAGTATATTGGGCAAAAAAAGCAGCTCAGAAATTTCCGGGACAAGTGGAAGTAATTGATCTGCGCACATTATATCCTTTGGATGAAGAACTGGTTTTTGAAAGTGTAAAAAAACATGGGAAATGCCTTGTATTAACGGAAGAGCAAATGAATAATTCTTTTGCAGAAGCCCTGGCAGGCAGAATTTCAAAAAATTGCTTTCAATATCTTGATGCACCGGTAGAAGTGTTAGGTGCGTTAGATCTACCTGCTGTTCCATTAAATATCATTTTAGAGGAAACAATGTTGCCAAACGCAAAAAAAACAGCAGATGTATTGGAGAAACTAATCAATTATTAAAATCAATTAGCTGTCGATTTAGAAAATTTTTGGGATAAAACGTTTTCGATTGCATAACATAAATCACGGAATGCCGCAGGTTTGGTTAAAAAATGAACTGCTCCCATTGCTTTGGTTTCTTCTATATCCTTTTTTAAAGATGATGTGGAATAAATAATGACTGGAATATCTTTTAACCTTGCAGTTTTCTTTAATTCCACCAGGCATTTTTTACCATCAACTTTTGGCATATTTAAATCCAGGAAAATATAGTCAGGTAAAAGTGACCAATTATTCAATAGTGATAAACCTTCATCACAAGAGCCTGTAATGTGGCATACAATATTGGGATCAACCTCCTTAATTGCTTCCAGAAAAAATTCCTGGTCATCAATATCATCATCTATCAATAAAATAATCTTACTCATTCGCTAAAATGTTGAAAAAATGGCCAGAATAACTGCATTTGCTAAAATAAAACAATAAATCAATGTTGGGTTTAACTAAAGAATCAAAAATCCGATTTTTTTGATTTAAACTGCTATTTTAGTTAAAATGGCCCTTGTAAATTGAAATTTTATTTAAAAGTTTAATCACCTTTACAATCATTTCTTTATTTTTGCCGCCCTTTTAGGCGAGGTAGCTCAGCTGGCTAGAGCGCAGCACTCATAATGCTGAGGTCAGGAGTTCGAGTCTCCTTCTCGCTACAGTTTTAAGGCAGGTAATTTACCTGTCTTTTTTATTAAAAATTATCCTGTTTTTAATGTTCTCGCATAAAATTTCTTCAGAGCTTGAGCAGGAAATAATGCAGTTACCAGAAAAAAATGGAAATGAATAATCGGATCATTCGTGTAGCAACACCTGGAGATGCTGAAGCCATTTTAAAAATCTATGCTCGATATATCGTTCATTCATCAATAACTTTTGAGCAGGATGTACCTGCATTAACAGAATTTGAAAACAGGATCGCTGAATATTTACGAAGCTGGCCATGGCTGGTTTGTGAAATAGACGGAAAATTAGCAGGATATGCTTATGCATCCCAATATCGGGAAAGAGTTTGTTATCAATGGAGTGTTGAATGTTCGGTTTATATTAATGATGATCATCAAAAGAACGGAATTGCAGCAATTTTATATGAGGCCTTGATGAACATTTTAAAAAGACAGGGCTTCGTGAATGTTTATGCAGTCATCAACTTACCAAACCCTAAAAGCGTAAGTTTTCATGAGCGTTTTGGTTTTACATGGTTTGCTACTTATGACCATGTAGGTTATAAATTGGGTGAATGGAAAAATGTGGGCTGGTGGCAACTGCAATTAAACACACTTAAAAATGATCCACCACCACCTGTTTTATTTGGAAAATTGGATAAGACTTTTTTAACACCAATGTTTGGTGAACTGTCTGAAAAAATAAAGAGGAGCTAAGCTCCTCGGAACATGATATTACAGTATTAATTTATGCGGACATTTCAATATTGGCCACATTTAAATTTGTTCTTCCGGGATACACCTCCAATGCTTTTTCCAGGCAATCCATTGCTGCATTTAACGAATGCAAATTTAATACATAAGCTAATCTTACTTCATTCTTACCCAAACCCGGTGTACCATAAAACCCGGTAGCCGGAGCCAGCATAATAGTTTGTTCCTTGTATGAAAAAGATTCAAGCAGCCATTGGCAAAAATAATCT
>JACCYQ010000211.1 GCA_013696395.1 Chitinophagaceae bacterium | reverse complement strand
TTATCTGTTGTACCTTTTGATACGGTCTCCTATTCCTACCAGTGGCCGGGATATATGTCAACTACCCAATCATTGAATAACCTGTGCCAGGGTACTTATACCGTTATTCTGACCGATCCGCAAGGTTGTTCGGTTATTGGTTCAGCACAGGTAGGATACGATCCGCCATTTGATCTTACTTTTGTTGCCAACTCGGCATCGTGCCTATCTTCATGTGATGGTTCAGCTACTGTTTTTGCGAATGGAATTGCTCCCTTTACCTATCAATGGAGTACCGGACCCATACAAAATACACAAGGAGCTATAAATTTATGTTCCGGAAGTTATACAGTGAGTGTGGGGGATTCAACAGGATGCATTGTAACCGACACCGTTGAAGTTCCTATGGTTCCGCAAATGGTTTTGAATTTTACTACATCTACACCAACTTGTTTTGGTGGATGTGATGGAACAGCAGAAGTACTGGTGCCTCCTTTTGGAAATTATGCTTATGAATGGAGTACATTTCCTTTGCAAGACTCTGCGCTTGCTACTGATTTATGTTCAGGTACACATTATGTTCAGGTAACTGACCTCTCATCAGGATGTGTCACTTTTGATTCCGTAGTAGTTCAGGATCCTACCATTCTGTTACTTGCCTTTTCTTCCGTCTATTCCTGGTGTGATAATTTTTGCAGTGGATCCGCAACAGTCAATCCCGTTGGTGCCGGACCGTTTACTTATCTGTGGCAATCCGGTGAGGTGTCACAAACTAATGACTCATTGTGTCCCGGAATTTATTCAGTTACAGTCACCGATTCATTAGGGTGTTCTACTTCTGCATCTATCGGCGTGGCTTCTAATGAATTATTGTTTAATGTATCAGATGCAAGTTGTAATACCATTTGTGATGGTGTCGCTGAAGTTTTATTTCCGACTGCTTCATCATGGCAGGCTACCTGGTTTCTTAACCCGGTTCAGAATACTGCTGTAGCGTCTCCATTATGTGCAGGAAATTATTCAGTTACAATTGTCGATTCAACAGGCTGTCAGATATCAGCCAACGTTGATGTCAACGCACTTCAACCTGTATCTGCTGTGCTTTCATACACCCCGATATCATGCCCCGGAGTTTGCGATGGTTCCATTGCAGCATCTATTAGTGGTAATGATCCTTTTTCATTATCATGGTTAACATTACCCGGCGTAACTTCAGATTCAGTTTTTCAGTTGTGCAGCGGAGTATACCCTTTTTCAATTACTGATGCCAATGGTTGTGTGTTAACCGACAGTATTGAGATCCCGGCACCTAACCTCCCGCAATTTACTTTTTCATCCATTGCTAACTCATGTGTTGATTCCTGCGATGCAAGTGCTGTGATTACGCCTGTTATTCCGGGTACTTATACCTATGAATGGCAGACCACCCCTTTGCAGTATGGAGCAGCTGTTGCAGGATTGTGCCCTGAATTTACTGCAGTACAAATAACGGATGCAGATGGATGTACGTTCCTTGATTCTGTTTTGATAATTGGTACTTCTCCAATTTATATTGGTCTCACGGGTGATGATCCCCTTTGCTTTGGTACTTGTGACGGGTTTATCAGTAGCCAGGTCTTTGGCGGTACACCCGGTTATACTTACGAATGGTCAAACGGATTCTTAACGCCACAGATATTGAATGTGTGCGAAGGCTATTATATGGTGACTGTTACCGACCTGAATGGTTGTATAAGTATAGATTCTATTACGTTGAATAATCCGGAACAAATGGCTGTATCGTTTGTTGTTACCGATGCCTCTTGTGCAGGCTGCAATGACGGAATGGTGAGCGCCGTTGTTACCGGCGGAACACCGGGATATTTTTATTACTGGACTCCTGGTGGGTTAGGTGATGTTTACGTTGACAGTCTTTCACCGGGAATTTATAACTTATGTGTGGTGGATGATAACCTTTGCATTGAATGCGCTGATGCAACTGTTTCATTTTTTAATGCAATTCCCGTCGTTGACGGGAAAAGTAATGAAATAATGGTGTTCCCGAATCCGTTCTCCACGGAAACTACCATACTATTACCTAAGGGGCAATTAAATGTTGATGAATTGGAATTTAAGGTATTTGACATGTATGGAAGGAATGTAGGTTCAATCGCTGTGGTGTCCGTCAACAATTCATCTAAAAATATATCTTTGTCAATCCATGCTGATCTTGCAGCTTCCGGGATGTACCTCTTTAAATTATCTGACAAGCAAGGTCAGATGTTTACCGGAAGATTTATGATACGGCATTAAATGATTGTATGAATTTACAACAGGACGTATCTCTTAAGTCTTATAACACTTTTGGTATTGATGTGAATGCTGCTTTTATGGCAGAATTCAATACCCGTCAGGAATTAATTTCCCTTATTAAGGATGGCTCCTGCAAAGATCTTCCAAAACTGATTCTGGGTGGAGGTAGTAATATTCTGTTTACTAAAAATTTTAATGGATTAGTATTAAAGAATAATATTCCCGGAATTGAAATCTACGATGACAGGGGGGAGGTGGTTTTGGTAAAGGTCGGTGCAGGTGTAAAATGGCATTCACTCGTAACATGGTGCATCGGAAAAGGGCTTGGTGGAATTGAAAACTTATCGCTTATTCCTGGTAATACAGGAGCTGCACCCATTCAGAATATAGGCGCATATGGTGTTGAAATTAAAGATACTTTTCATGAACTGGAAGCAATCGATATAATTTCCGGTAACGCAACCACCTATAACAGGCAACAATGTGAATTTGGTTACAGAGATAGCATTTTTAAAAAGACTCTTAAAGGGAAAGTTGTTATAACATTTGTAACTTTTGCATTAAGCCGTAATCCTGTGCTCCATTTATCCTATGGTGCCATTGACCAACAATTAAAGACAATGGGGATTACTCAACCCGATGTAAAGGCAGTCAGTGATGCGGTTTGTGCCATTCGACGCAGTAAGCTTCCCGATCCATTAATAATTGGTAATGCGGGAAGTTTTTTTAAAAATCCTGAGATTTCAGAAAGCGATATCGAAACATTGCGACGTCAGTTTCCTGGCATCATTTCTTATCCCCTTACGGGAGGAAATGTGAAGGTCGCGGCGGGCTGGCTGATCGAACAATGCGGATGGAAGGGAAAAGTGATTGGAAATACCGGATCACATAAAGATCAGGCATTGGTGTTGGTAAACTATGGAAACGCAAGCGGTAATGAAATCTGGGATCTGGCTTTAACAATTCAGAAATCCGTGAGCGAAAAATTCGGAGTGAACATTGAACCTGAAGTAAATGTTATGTAAGGCCCGTCAGTTTTTTGTAAATGGAAATTGTAGCAATATAAACAGGGCGGATGCCACTCATGCTGTTTTCTATTGACTGCTTATCTTTTCTTCTTGCAGCTTCTTCCATTTTTTTGCAGAATTCCGTTAACAGTTTAGCACCCAGATTCAGACTCGATCCTTTCAATTTATGCGCTGCCTGGAAGATAGCGTCATAATCGTTTCCATCCGATAAAATTCGTAGTTCTTCAATGGATTCATCAGCCTGTTTGATAAATAATTCCACGAGATTTTTTAAGAAGGCAGTATCATCATCTGCCATATCAATTAACCGGTTTACAACAGTATTGTCAACCAGATCCGCATTGGTATAACTTTTTTCCTTCAGCTCATGCTGTTGCAATTTTTTTCCATAATTAAAGATGATGCGTTTTATGGAATCTATATGCACCGGCTTGGAAAGATAATCGTTCATGCCGGCCTTCAGACAGCTTTCTCGGTCGCCTTCTAATGCAAGTGCCGTCATAGCTACAATAATGGGTTGTTTACGATCAGCCCCCTGCTTTCTTATGGCAGCAGTTGAATCAAAGCCATTCATAACAGGCATCTGCACATCCATAAAAATAATATCATATTCATTCTTAAGAAAATTTTCAAATGCAATTTTTCCATTTGGAACTATTTCAGGTGCATATCCTAATTTCTGGAAGGATTTTTTTGCGAGGATCTGGTTTACTTCATTGTCTTCAGCAATCAGGATCCGCATAGGATAAAAAGAGGCAATGTCTTTATC
>JACCYQ010000196.1 GCA_013696395.1 Chitinophagaceae bacterium | reverse complement strand
CTTCTTCATCCTTATTCAGTACACCAGGGAAATTCATCATCTCGCTCAGGTATTTTATATCATCTCGTTCTAATAATGATGCAACTTCTTCAGCATTCAACGTTGCACCGGCAGTTTCAAAACCAGTCGCCGGTACACAACTGGGTGCGCCGAAATGAAACTTAAAGAGCACCTTCTTCCCGTTTTCAATCATATATTCTACCCCTTCCATGCCGCAGACGTTGGCGATTTCGTGCGGATCACTGACGGTAGCCACCGTTCCATGCACTACTGCCAGACGTGCGAATTCAGAAGGCACCAGCATGGAACTTTCAATATGTACATGCGCATCAATGAAACCTGGAATAATGTATGGTAGCATGCCAGGATTTGCAATATTTAGTGGCTCAATGGCGGTAATCATGCCATTGTCTACAAGTAAAGCCGCCGGATAGATTTTTCTATTAACAATATCGACATATTGACCTGTGATTCGCATTGTATTTTTATTCAAAGATATATTTGTATAATGTTTCATGATCATGCGAAACGTGGTTAAAATGGTTTTACATCAGTTTACTGCATGCGGAAATATAAATCAGGCAATAACTGAAGTGCTATTTAACCTCTCATCTTTTATATTCGTATATTAAGTGCCTGAATTATTATCCATCCTATATAACTAAATATTTTCAGCATTTGTACTATTCAACCTGCAATTAATTGTTATGAAAAGACTTTGTTTTCTTTTAGTGCTTTTTCCCGTTTTAACTTTACAAGCTCAGAAAAAATCAACTGATAATAATACCGGTGATGCTACTTCGATATTGCATTCCAGCGTAAAATACAGGCTGGTTGGCCCATGGCGGGGTGGCCGCAGCGCCGCCGTAGCCGGTAGTTACACGGACAAAAACACCTTTTATTTTGGCGCTACAGGTGGCGGTGTCTGGAAAACCGTGGATGGAGGAAGTAATTGGAAAAATATCAGTGACAAATATTTCGGTGGATCAATTGGCGCGGTAGCTGTTGCGCCTTCGGATGAAAACGTTTTGTATGCGGGCGAAGGAGAAAATACCCTACGCGGCAACGTTAGTGAAGGGTTGAATGGCATGTGGCGCAGTGATGATGGTGGCCGCACCTGGTCCAACATTGGTTTAAAGGAAGGCCGCCATATCATCAGGATCCTGGTGCATCCCCGCAACCCGGACATCATTTGGGCGGCCGCGTTAGGACATTTATTCGGACCCAATAAAGAAAGAGGTGTTTATAAATCAACCGATGGCGGTAAAAACTGGAAAAAAACTTTATACATAAATGATCAAACAGGTGTTTCGGACCTGGTAATGGAACCCGGCAATCCCATGACAATGTATGCCGGTACCTGGAGGGTTTTACGTACACCTTACAGTATGGAAAGCGGTGGCGAGGGAAGTGGATTATGGAAAAGTACGGATGCCGGGGAAAGCTGGGTCAATATTTCCTCCAATAAAGGACTGCCCAAAGGTATATGGGGCATTGTTGGTGTGGCGGTCGCTCCATCCAATCCTGATAAAATTTACACCATTATTGAAAATGCGAAAGGAGGGTTGTATGTGAGTAATAATGGCGGTGAAACATGGGAGTTGGCAAGCAGTGACAATAATATCAGGCAACGGGCCTGGTATTATACCAAAGTATTTGTAGATCCCAAAAATGATAACCTGGTATATGCTCCTAATGTAGGATTTATGCGCAGCCGCGATGGGGGTAAAACTTTCCAGAGTGTAAGAACCCCTCACAGTGATCACCATGACCTTTGGATTGATCCGGAGAACGGAAACAGGATGATTGTGGCCGATGATGGAGGTGCACAGGTTAGTTTTAATGGTGGCGAAACATGGAGCACTTATATGAACCAACCTACTTCACAAATATATCGGGTATCAACCGACAATTCATTTCCATACCGCATCCTGGGCGCCCAGCAGGATAATTCAACTTTCCGGATCAAACACCGCACGTATGGTGGTGCTATTACAGAGCAGGATTGGGAACCTACGGCCGGCGCTGAAAGCGGTTACGTGGTTGCTGATCCACTGAATCCCGATATTGTTTATGGCGGTAATTATGGCGGCTACCTGTCAAGGTTAGATCACCGGACAGGCGAGAACAGGGCCATAACAACCTGGCCCGATAACCCCATGGGGGCAGGTGCGGATGTATTGAAATACCGGTTTCAATGGAATTTCCCCATCTTCTTCTCACCGCATAATCCCAAACGTTTATACACTGCGGGTAATGTTTTGTTTGTATCTGAAAATGAAGGAGCCAGTTGGGATGTCATTTCGCCCGATCTGACCACCAATGACAAAAGTAAACAAGGATCAAGTGGTGGCCCGATAACCAAAGACAATACATCGGTGGAATATTATTCAACCATTTTTACAGCTACTGAATCTCCGCTCGAACAAGATTTGTTATGGACTGGCAGTGATGACGGACTGATTCATGTAAGCCAGAATGGTGGAAAAAACTGGGCGAACGTTACACCCAAAGATGCACCTAAATGGATGATGTGGAACAGTGTGGAATGCGATCCATTTAAAAAAGGGACTGCATATTTCGCCGGCACTCGTTATAAAAGCGATGATTTTGCACCTTATCTCTATAAAACGGAAGATTATGGAAAGTCCTGGAAACTGATTGTGAATGGCATTGATAAAATGCATTTTACCAGAGTATTAAGAGCCGATCAAAAGCGGGCTGATTTGTTATATGCCGGTACGGAATATGGAATGTACATCAGTTATGATGGTGGTAACAACTGGCAATCATTTCAGTTAAACCTGCCGCAGGTGCCCATTACAGATATTACCTTAAAAAATAATGACCTGATCATTGCCACACAGGGCAGGGCGTTATGGATGATCGATGACCTGTCCGTGGTACAGCAAATGAATGCCGGTTTATTAAAGAAGAATCCGCATGTTTTTGATGTGAACAATACCTACCGCATGCGTTCTGTTAGTTCGCGATTTAATGTTGATAATATGCCTAATGCCGGTAAAAACCCTCCCGTTGGCGCCGTCTTTAATTATTATTTAAAAGATGTCACCGATTCTTCAAAACTATCCATAACTATTTTGGATAAGCATAAGGACAAGGTCAGAACTTTTGCAACCGATGCTAAACTGCCCGCTGATAAATTGGACATCAATAACCATATGAACCAGTTTGTATGGAACCTGCAATACCCCGAAGCGGAGCGTATAGATAGTATGATTTTATGGAATGGTGTGCCGGGCTCAATCCTGGCACCGCCTGGTAATTATTTTGCTGAATTTAAATATGCTTATGATTCCGTTACGGTTCCATTCACCGTTTTAGCCGATCCAAATTATAAAATCACACAGTCAGATTATGAAGCACAGTTCGATTTTCTTACGGAAGTCAAAAATAAGTTTAACGAAGTGCAAAAAGCCATAAAGGATATTCGCGATATCCGTTCCCAGATCAATGATTTTATCGAACTTCAGGGGAAAGACGTACCTGTGGGTTTAAAACAAAAAGCGGATAGCATAAATAAGCACCTGACGGTTATTGAAGAAACGCTGTACCAGACAAAAGCGAAAAGCGGGCAGGATGTTTTAAACTATCCTATACGGCTGAATGATAAACTCAGTGGTGTATATGATGCAGCCGCCAGTGGTAACATGGCGCCGCCCCAGCAGGTAAAAGCTGTTTTTAATGAATTAAGCAAACAGGTGAATGACGAATTATCCAAATTAAGAAACATAGTTAATGTAGAAGTACCCGCATTTAATAATATGATAAGACAAAGCACTTTACCTATTATTGGTTTAAAGGATTAGAAATGAAAATAAATATTCAGACAGTTTTTTCCGGTTTGAATATATAAGTTGAGGCTCCAAAATATAATCTCCATATGTCTTATAATCTGAAGGTCTGAAAAGAAATATATGAAATGTGTAATTGTTGATGATAATAAAGTTGCCCGGATGGCCATGGTACAATTGGTCAGCATGGCGGATGACCTGGAGTTGGTGGGTGAATGTGAAACTGCCCTGGAATGCTTTCAACTGGTAAAAAAGGAAAATGTAGACTTATTACTCCTGGATATTGAAATGCCAGGCATGAGTGGCATTGAATTAACCCGCCATCTTGCAGATAAAAAATTTCTGATCATTTTTACCACTGCTAAAATGGAATACGCAGTTGAAGCTTTTGAATTGAATGTGATAGATTACCTCATTAAACCTATCAGTCCGGTAAGGTTCATTAAAAGTATTGATAAGGCACGCGAGGTATTTGATAGTAACAATGAGGTTATTGATATTGCTGAGAAGGAATTTGTATTTATAAAGGATAGCGGTATTCTTAAGCGTATAAACATTGATGATATTCTATTCCTTGAGGCTATGGGTGATTATGTAAAACTTCACACGAAACAAAAATTTCATGTAATTCATACAACCTTAAAAGCCCTGGAAGAAAAATTGCCATCTTCCAGATTCATGCGGGTACACCGGAGTTATATTTCAGCTATTAATAAGATTGATTTTATTGAAGAAGGAGTCATAAATGCCTCCAATCATTTTATTCCTATAGCCGATGCATACCGTAGTGAATTACAAAAACGGCTTAACCTTCTTTGAAGATTTACCATAGTTTCCATCACTTTAACTTTCATCCTGGTTATTTGGTTACTTATTGAAAAGCCCATGAAAATCAAAAAAGCTCAAATGGCAAGGATTCTATCTTTTAGTATATTACAGAATTCAAAAGCATGTTCAAAAAAATCCTGAAATATTTAACCTTATTTATTTTTTTGGTTAGTGTATTTGTTATTGTGCTATTGCAATTTAATTCAGGTCAAAATATCAATTCCCTCATTCATTCAAACACCCGCCTTTTAAATGAATTAAAGACACAGCGGGAGTTGCAGGTACTTGAAACTGAAATTATAACAGTGGAAAGTAATGTTCGTGGTTCAATCATCACTGAAAGAGCTGATCACCTTAAAAACGTGGAAGAAGAATTTAAAAACATTCGTTCTGGTCTCACGAAACTGGATATTTATCTTGAAGACCCATCTACAGATTCAATTCTGAATTTACTAACCAAGGTGGTGGAAAGAAAGATCAATTATAGTGAAGCTATTATACGGCAATACCAACTTTTTGGTAAAGATTCTGCAGAGGAGTATATAAACCTACACAGGGGAAAAGCAATGACGGATAGTATAATTTTATTAATAGATAAGTTATCTTATACCCGGCAGGCTTTGGTCAAATCGATTTCAGACAATATTGCAGAAAATGGAAACAAAGCCAGATTCAGGGGTATGTTTTTGGCTATTGTAGCAGCCATCTCCAGCATTTTCGCTTTCTTTTATATCATCGCTAACAGCAGGCGCCAACAAAATCTTATCGCAGTTTTAAATGAATCAGAAAGAAAGGAAAAGGAATCCTCCCGAATTAAAGAGCAGTTTTTATCGAATATGAGTCATGAGATAAGAACACCACTCAATGCAATACTCGGTTTTACAAACCTGTTAAATAAAACACCGTTAAACGTAGTTCAGAAAGATTATGTGGCCTATATGCAAAATTCCGGGCAAAATTTACTGGCCATAGTGAATGATATACTCGATCTTTCAAAAATCGAAGCAGGAATGATGCGGATTGAAAATGCAAGCTTTCATTTTCCATCACTGATTGCTTCTATTGAAACAATGTTCCAGGAAAAGGCAACAGCTAAAGGAATCATTTTTGAATCAGTCATTGATAAAAATATTCCTACTCATTTAACCGGAGATTCCTTCCGTCTTACCCAAATACTTAGCAATTTGTTAGGTAATGCTATAAAATTTACTGCAAAAGGAAAAATCGAATTGCTGATTCACATCCATGATAAAAATCAGGAACAGGTGATTCTTACTTTCGAAATAAGAGATACCGGTATTGGAATAGATCAACAAAAACTGGATTTTATTTTTGACCGATTTCAACAGGCGGAGATGGATACCACCCGCAAATTTGGGGGTACAGGTCTTGGCCTCTCCATTGTTAAACAACTGGTACTATTAAAGAATGGTTATGTTGAAGTAAATAGTAAACAAGGGAAGGGAAGCACTTTTAAAGTCTTTTTACCTTTTGGCCTTCTTAATCAAAAGGCAGTTGTAGAACCATTGAAAATTAAAAGCTTTGCAGACAAACAATCAAATGCCCACATATTGGTTGCTGAAGACAATGAAATGAACCAACAACTGGTAAGACACCTTTTAATTACCAGTGATTTTTCATTTGTAATGGTTTCTAATGGTAATGAAGCTTTGAATAAAATCAAAAATGAAAAGTTTGACCTTCTTTTACTGGATATACAGATGCCGGAAAAAGATGGTTATGAAACGGCACGCCTTATCAGGAGCGAACTAAAAAGTGACATTAGAATTATAGCCATGACTGCTTATGCATTGCCTGGCGATAAGGAAAAATGCCTGGCCGCTGGTATTGATGATTACATTACCAAGCCAATAAGGGAAGTGGAACTTTTTAATGCCATTCACCGGAATCTTGAAGTCAGGAATTTCGGTAAAAAATTGAAAACCAATTTCAAACTGGTAAATATGAATTACCTGAAGGAGCTTTCCGGTGGCGATCAAATCTTTGAAGAACGATTATTACAACAATTTGAAATCCAGTTGCCCGAAGAACTCACTGCATTAGAACAAGCTATTATTCAAAAAAATAGGCAACAGGTACATACTATTGCACATAGCCTTAAATCCACCCTTGGTTATGTTGGATTAACCAGTAACCGGATAATTAATTTACTGGCGGCCATTGAAGAAGAATTGGCTTATCCTGGTGGAAAACCTCTGGAATCATTTGCTGAATTCAAGGAAATCTGCAAACAGGCACTTAATGAAATCAGTTAACCTTTTTAATGATGTAATCACCTGCAAAAAGTATGCGTTCACCGATTAATTGAAGAGGTTGCATAATGCGAATGTATTTTTAATATTCGATATCATTGAACGTCTTTTATGGTTAAGAAATCGTCCTGCCTTTCCAGGCGGGACTCTTTTTTTTATACATCATCCTTCATAATATCTGGCCGTCGTTCACTGGTTCTTCTCACCGCTTCATCATGTCGCCAGTCTTCCACTTTTTTAGGATCACCACTTAATAAAACATCCGGAACTTTTAAACCGCGCCATTCTGCTGGCCTTGTATAAACTGGCGGAGCCAGTAACTGATCCTGGAAGGAATCCAGCAAGGCCGAAGTTTCATCATTCAATACACCGGGAATTAACCTGCCCACTGTATCAACCAAAATAGCAGCAGCCAATTCACCACCACTTAATACGTAATCACCTACTGAGATTTCAAGAGTTATAAATTTTTGCCTGATGCGTTCATCAATGCCTTTATAATGACCACAGATCAGCAGGAGGTTTTGTTTAAGGGATAATTGGTTAGCCGTTTTTTGATCCAGTGTTTTCCCATCTGGTGTTAAGAAAATAATTTCATCATAAACCCGTTCTTCGTTTAATTTTTCAATGCAAATAGCCAGCGGTTCTGGCATCATGACCATGCCTGCTCCACCGCCAAACTGGTAATCATCAACCTGACCATGTTTATAAGGAGTAAAATCCCGCAGATTATGCAGGTTTATTTCCAGGAGCCCTTTCTCCTTGGCTCTTTTTAGAATAGAATGTGAAAAAGGGCTTTCCAAGAGTTCTGGTAATACAGTGATGATATCTATATGCATGATAACAGTTACAAATTTTGTAAATAAACAAAGATAAGGCGGGGAGATATGTTATGTGATCCATGATTAGTGAAAAGTATAGAGATTTCAACATGCAATAACTTATATCTCTTCATTCGGTCTGGTTAATTCTTCTCTGCGGGTGATGCAATCATGAAAACTATTTCTTATATCATCAATTTTTGATGTGTTCCTCAACGAAATAATGCTAATATGATAAGTTGCGGTTAAATGGTGTGGGATATTGTTTTAACTGCAAATATTTACTATTTTGTAACACCCAAAATTAATTCCACCATGCACCCCTACCTGCCCTACCTTGTTGCTGATATTAAAGCTGCACACCGTATTCATAAACATTCCGTAAAATCCTCCCATCAAACTATTGAAAATAATTTTGAAGAAGTTATACATTGGATGGAGAGCGATGAACCGCAGCATACTTTCGGTTATTTCTGTGGGTTAGAATCAGTAAATTTTCCTCCAACGAATCAACTCTCGCTTAAGGATTTAAAAATAGTTTGCGAAGCTTTTCATGAAATGATGTTTTCATGGAACCTTGATATCGATCTTCCTGAACAACTTCCTTTACCCCTTGCCTATAAAATATTGGTAAACTCACTGAATTCAAAAACCAATATTGTTGACAATGGATTTATCAGCATGGATTCCTGTCCCGGATACGCACCCGATTGCATCTTCAAAGAATACTGTCCATGCCTAGATGTATGGCATTTATTTGAAGATGAAGAATCTCCTAATGATTTGCCGGATGATGAATTGCTTTTTTAAAGGGTAAGCCATAATCCTTTTATAATAAGCCAGCCCCGGAGAGCCGGGGCTGGGGGTTGAACTAAACCAACGATACCCCGTTTTACAACGGGACTTTTTTATCCGCTAATTCTTGGCTGATAGATCTTGAATGTACGGCAAGCAACAAACCTGCTATAAGCAACCCAACTACAATGAAAAAGCTAATGAAGAAACCAGTATTCTGTACAGTTAACGGCGTATAAGTTGGTCTTAATTTTCCGGGTTTTTTAATTTTCGTAATAGCTGCAGCTGATAAAGTTTCAGATTTGATGTATTCAACGATGCTTTTTATTTTTTCTTCACTAATGTCTTTATGATCTGGCATTGGAATCTTATTAAACGCTTCATAAACAGCAATGGCATCTTTGTCCCCTTGCTTCACCATAGTTTGCGAAGAATGAATAAAGTTAACGATCCAGTCAATAGATCTTCTTTCATCAACTCCCGCCAAAGCTGGTCCGGTCAGCACTTTGTTTATACTGTGGCAAGCTGCACAACGTGTGGCAAAAATTGATTTACCTTCTTCAATGGGTGTTTCACCCTGAACATTAAATATTCCAAGCAGGGAAATAAATAAAATAGTAATGAATAATTTATTTTTCATTTTTCAGTTTTTTAATATCAATGATTAATTGGTCAACTTCCTTTTCACTTGTACCATCATAATATCCACGTATACGTTTCTTTGTATCTACCAGCACCAGGTTTTCACTATGAATAAAATCTGTGGGTCCGCCATCGCCATCCGTTGCAACAACCATGAAGCTGTTACGGGCAAGTTTATAGATCTCTTTTTTGGAGCCGGTCAGAAAATCCCAGTTTTGCGTAGGCAGGTTAAACTTCTTAATGTATTCAGATAGCGTTTGTGGGTCGTCCCTTTCCGGATCAACCGTAAAAGAATTGATCAACACTTCATCATCATTATACACCTCACTGATTTTTTTTAAGGAGGCTGTCATCTTGGGGCATATAGTTGGACATGTGGTGAAGAAGAAATCTGCTACTACTATTTTGTCTTCCCATTCTTTGGTACTTCTCACTTCGCCATCCTGGTTTATTAAATGATAATCGGCTATGCGATGTTCCCCTTCATCTTTTAATCCCTTTCTTTCACTTCCAATAACGGGCAACATTTCAAATTTGCTTTGATACCAACTGTACACACCATAAGCGCCAAAAGGTGCTGCAAGGATGATAGCGAAATAGATCCATATGTTATTCCATTTGATCATTTCTTTATTTTCAACAAATCCGGAACCGGGTTAGCTGGTGTAAATCTTGGTGCTTTAGGTCCTGGATTGGTTACAGCATCATATAAAGCAGGTGTATACGCAATCACTATAATAATAGCCATTGTTACCAACCAGGGTTTAAACCGGTCAAAGAGCGGAATTCTTTTTTCATCATGATAGGCTTCGCTGTAGGGTAATTCTAAAACCGCTTCCAGCTTACTTTTTCTAAAAATAGTTCCAAAAAATACAACAATGAATAGCATGGCAGCAATGAACATGATAATGCCACCCAATAATGCAAGCATGGTAGTAGGCACCCACTCAGGCGTAAACAATTCATGTTTTGGATTCAGGTAAGTCATCCCCAGGTTCGTTCTCCTGGGTTCACCTATTAATCCACCCCACATTAATCCTGTTGAAAATATCAGTACGCCAATCATCCACAAATACGGAATGATCACATTTACTTTAGGCAGAAAAATTTTCTTACCACTCATCTTTGCATACAGGTATGTACTCATGCCAATGATAGCCAGGAATACAGGCCCTGCTACTGTCATATGAAAGTGGCCTGGTAACCAGGATGTATTATGAATTACATTATTTAAAGAGTAGGAAGCATTTACAATACCAGTGAGTCCGCCAAAAATAAACAGGATCAAACCGGCTATCAGGTATGCAAACATAAAGTTGTTTGTATCCAGGTATGGCAGTTTTTTCATCCAACCAAATAAACCTTTTGAGCCCCGTTTTACACCGGCATATTCCAAAGAAGCTGCAATAGTAAACGCTGTTATAAAACTAGGTATGGTAACACCATAGGTAAGCAAGCCCTGGAAAAATTTAATGTTCTGCCCGATACTTGGATCACTGAACTGGTGGTGAACACCAACAGGAATGGAGAATAATAAGAATAAAAACAATGCTATGCGACCGGCTAAATCTGAGTATAATTTTCCGCCCGCAAGCTTTGGCAACATAACATAAAACATGATGTAGGCAGGCAGCAACCAAAAGTAAACCAAGGCATGACCGAAAAACCAGAATAATGTTCTTGCCAGTGTAACATTAATATCCGCCATTCCCATGGACCATGGTAACAATAAAACCAATACTTCGTATGCAACGGCAAGTGTACATACAAACCAGATAATGAAATTTACGAGTGTGCCTAAAACAGCTAATGGAATTTTGGTAGTTGGATTTTCTCTTCTCCATTCGCGGTACATTCGTGCCCAATCGAATAATGGGATCCAGGAACCCACAATAATCAACGCAGTGCCCAAATAAAAAAATGGGTGCCCTTTAAGCGGCGGGTAAAATGTATAAAGAACTGAGGCTTTCCCCGCTAACATAGCCCATGCTGCCAGACCGGTTCCAATTACCATCAGCCAGAAACTGATCCACATAGCCTTTTTATTAGGTTCTCTCTTCAAAAAGAAAGTCATACATGCATGACCAAATGCAACAGCGAAAAAAGTGGTGAGTACTATTGCGTTTATTACACCGTGAAGTGTAAGACCCTGGAAATATTCTATTTTCAAAAAGCTGGAATCATTTAAAAAACCCGCACGGTAGATGGTTTGCATTAATCCGTGATAAATGCCCAGAATAAGTAGCGTAACAGGAATACCCAGTAGCCAGAAAATAACTTTTTTAAGGGATCTGCTTACTTGCATGTTAATTATTTTATCGTTGGTTATTTAGTTTGTGGTTGGTGTACAATTACTTCGGCCTGCATATTCTCATGTCCCACTCCGCAGTATTCATGGCAGGTTATTTTATATACGCCGGGTTCATCAAAGCGAACAGTTGTTTTATTGATATTTCCATACACCGCCATCATATTCACATTTTTTTCGGTGATGTTGAATCCATGTACCACATCTTTTGAAGAAAGGTAAAAATCTACCTCACTGCCTACAGGTATATATATTTCCGAAGGTTCAAATTGCCACATACTGGCCACAGAAAATACCTGGAAAGTTTTTTCATCTATTTGATTAATCCTCGGTTCTGTATATGCCTTATCAAAAGGAATGCATTCGGGAACATCGCTTTGATATTTATCTTTTGCATATAAAATGGAGAAAATGAACAGGCCAATGACAACGCCCGAAATCATTAATACTTTTTTTTCTGATTTATCAATTACTGACATATAGAAATTTTAGCTGCGTTCAAGCATTAAAAAATAAATTCCAAACCAAATAACAAGGCATAATACAATGAGCAATATGAAAAAGGCCATTGCCCCTTTGGGTATAAACTTTTGGTTTAATGGGACTTTTATGTATTCTGTACTGATTTTATTGGAGGTGACGTGGGAAGAATCTCCCTGGTTTAATGATTCCATTATTGTTGCTTTAATTCAAGGACAAAAGTATTTAACGCAGTATGACTGGCACATGACATATGGTATGACATATAAGTGAGTTTAATCAAAAATTTACCTGATGAAAATCATGGTTAAATTTTAAACCTTTTATGATTTAGTTACTATTTCTTCAAAAGCATCGTTTCCCGATTAATTACATTTTTCTTATTGACAAACATCCTGTGGAAGGGCAATTAAAATCATGTTTTACAGGTAGGCGGAAATTTATTTTTGTGTTATGAGCCAAATTGAACTAAACCCTTTATTAATCAGAAAATACAATCAATCCGTACCCAGATATACAAGTTACCCTACCGTGCCATATTGGGAAAACCATATTGATAAGGACAGGTGGAGAAATATGTTTTTACAGCAATTTCACGATGTGAATCATAC
>JACCYQ010000180.1 GCA_013696395.1 Chitinophagaceae bacterium | reverse complement strand
TGCTATCTGGAAGAGAAATTGAATAAGAATTGATTAAAAGCAAAAACTAAATTATTTACCAATTACCAGGAATATCTTTCATTTACCCCGGAGAGGGGTTAGAGAATGTGATCTTTTTTTTAGAATGCATCTTTCCTTGAAAAATGAACTTCCTATTAATCATATTTTCCTTATAAAATCCATAAATGAAAAATACATTCCTGATTATATTTCTTGTATTACTGGTGGCGCTCGGCTTTTACCTGTTGGGTAAGAAAAACAGCAGCAATAATATTACTGCTGATATTGTGCAAAATGTTGCACTCGTTAAAGAAATTGCCGAATTGAGTGCTGTGGATGTTAGCGGTACTACCAAAATAAGAATATCGAATAAAGGCGATAATGCCACCATGTTTGAAAGACTGAAAAACTATTTTGCAGAAAACACCCTCGAACTTTCTATCCCGTTCGAAGCTAAATATGGTGTTGATATGGCCAACCAGAAAGTAGATATCAACCAGCGTGATAGTGTTGTTTACATTTACTTTCCGAAATGTAGTTTGCTAAGCTTGCAATTGCGGCTTGATAAAGTAGATGCTATTAGCAAAACCGGCATCTTTAATTCAATGACAATCGAAGATGTTACCGGCGCTCAAAAAAAATTATATGAGGATGCTGCCAAATTGCTGGAGGGGAATGAAAAATATTTGCAAATGGCCCGGGAACGCATTGAAGAAATTCTTCAAAAATATTATACCCCGCTAAATTTAAAAGTAATTTGCGTTTTTGGTGATGTGCCTTTAAGAAGTAAAGTATTGCCGGGTACTCTTAATTGAAAAATATTTACATGTCAGCTATTCCAGTAATAGTTTTTATGAAAATGGTAGTTTATTATTCACCAGCTGGTTTATTGAATGATTTAATAATAAATAGTGAAATGCCAATCTAAGCAGGAACCCCGCTCTGTAGTTAAACAAAAAAATTGATGGCAAAATAATCTTTAGTGTTCGGAAAGATTAATTTAAAATCTCAGTAAGTACAAAGTATTATCATTTTATCAAACTGCGAATTACAAACAGGATTAAAATCGATATGAATTCATTCAAAAAAAATGAATCAGAATTTACGTCTGAAAGCAAATCCAAATGCAGAATGCACATAAGGATCTCCACTTGTAATTATCGGGATAAATCTTACTTCAGGTTCTAAGATAATTCTTTCAGACACAGAATACTTTTACTAATGGAAACTACAGCACCCACCTGGATGGATGAAGCTGGATTATACGAGGTTTACTTTGAGGCTTGCATTTTCACTTTTGTCTTTCCATCCTAAAAACAAATCAAAAGAAGTACCTGCGGTAAAATTTATTATACGCGACTGGTAACGGTACACCACGGGGATGTGCAGGTATTTTTCACTGATTACTGCCACGCCTGTATAATTAAAATTTGTACCGGGATCTTAATAAGAAACAAATAGGATGTTTTTAACCGGCCGGTAATATAGGCCGGATTCTATCCCACTATGTTTTTTAAGCTGGTAAAATACCTGAAATCCCATTAAAGGCATGGTACTCCCGGTTCTGCTGTTTGCTTCCGCCATTAATTTTAAACCTATTTCCGGATGGGGGTTATGTCAGGGGCAAAACCTGTTCTGGCAATGTTGCATGCAATCAACATAATTAATAGTGAAGTCTCATAAAATAAGTTTCAATAAAAATAAGAGAACAATCAACAATTCATAATTGCCGGATTATATTTTCCTTAAAAACAATAAGGCGCTTAAGGATACCATACACATTACTAAAAAAGCAATATTGTAATCACTGGCAGCTGCTATTATTCCGGCACTGTAAACTACCCAGGCCTCGCAACCATTAGTAGCTGACATGAAAGTACTGAATTGGGTTGCTCCTAATTTCGGATTGGTAACATCCATAAATAAAGCATACGATGCTGCCGTAAACATCCCTGCAAAAAAATACATACCACTATACATAATCATCCATCCTGTTTCTGGAATACCAGGATTTCTTATTCCAAACAAGGCCACCAACATTACCATTATTACAAAACCTGGTATAAAAAAAGTGAGCATTTTTTTCCTTCCATATAAGTCAGACAAGAACCCACCGGTAATTCCACCCAATAACATGCAAATAACAACGGGCACAGCAAAGAAAAATCCGATAGTTTGCTGCGGCATTTTGTAATCGGTTAATAATGGACCGGCAAATGCGCCGCCCGCCTCAAATGCAGCAGCAGCCGTAAACGCAAAAGCAATGCTATACCAGGTTCGGTTACTGGTGAATGCCTCCGTAATATTGGTTTTGAAACTGGTAAACTTTGCTTCATCGGCTGTTGGAATAGGCGGGTCTTTTATAAAAAATAAAAGGAGCATGATAATTAATATGGATATTATCAGAAGGGCAACGGATACGGAAAGGCCAATTTGCTGAGAGATAATAAGAATGCCACCACCATACAGGCTTCTGCCCAATAACATACCAGCCTGCATAAAACCATTCAGTAAACCTTTTTCAGTAGGTGCAGTAATGTTAATAACCAATGCATCAACCGATACATCTTGTGTGGCTGCAAAAATAGAATGAAGGAACAGCAAAAACATCCATATAAAATAATTATCCTCCAGGGGAATAAAAATCAATGGCAGTAATGAAAGGCACATCAGGGATTGAGATAAAAAAATCCATTTTTTAAACCCAAACCGGGAAGAGCGAAAAACATCAATAAGCGGAGCCCATAAAAATTTGAATACCCAGGGCAAAATAAGTATAGCAGTAAAACTGCCTATTTCGGCAACATCTGCACCGCTTTTGCGCAACAGTGTTGGCATGGCCCACCAGATAAAGCCAATGGGAGCACCTTCTGCAAAATAAAATGCAAATGCTGCCAGGTTGCGGCCTTTTTTATGTTGAAGAAGATTCAATGAATCAATTACAAATAAAATTTA
>JACCYQ010000166.1 GCA_013696395.1 Chitinophagaceae bacterium | reverse complement strand
AAAAAGTACGGATCAATAATCCTGATTTTAGCACCATAATTATTTCTATCTTCAAATCATGTTAATCAAAACCTTTGGCAGTGCTGTTTATGGAGTTGAAGCCATAACCATTACCATCGAGATCAATTGGATGGCCACAGGCACGCAAACGGTTATGGTTGGTTTACCGGATAATGCTGTAAAAGAAAGTATTCAGCGTGTTGAAAGTGCTATTAAAACAAATGGTTACACGATGCCACGTACACGGGTAGTTGTAAACCTGGCGCCTGCAGACATAAAGAAAAGTGGTACGGCATTCGATCTTCCTATTGCTATTGGCTTACTTGCTGCTAATGAACAGATCGTTAAATATGAAGCATTGAAAGATTATGTGATCATGGGTGAGTTAAGTCTTGATGGAAAATTAAGACCTATCAAAGGTGCATTACCCATTGCCATCCAGGCCAGGAAGGAAGGTTTTAAAGGCCTGATCATTCCTGCAGTTAATGCCAAAGAAGCGGGCATGGTTAATAATCTAAAAGTATTTGGTGTAGAAACAATGAAGGAAGTGATTGATTTTTTTGAGAATGATGAAACAGGTTTAACATCAACCGAAATTAATACAAGAGATGAATTCTTTCATTCGCAATATGATTTTGAAATTGATTTCAGTGATGTAAAAGGCCAGGAAAATATTAAAAGAGCATTAGAAATTGCAGCAGCCGGCGGTCATAATGCAATCCTGATTGGTCCCCCGGGTGCCGGGAAAACGATGTTGGCAAAAAGATTACCCACTATTTTACCTCCTTTAAGTTTACATGAAGCGCTTGAAACAACCAAAATACATTCTGTAGCTGGGAAGATGCCGGAAAATTCAAGTCTGGTATCCAGGAGACCTTTCCGCAGTCCCCATCATACTATTTCTGATGCCGGTTTGGTAGGTGGTGGGGGCAATCCGCAACCCGGAGAAATTTCGCTTGCACATAATGGTGTACTGTTCCTGGATGAATTACCGGAATTTAAAAGAACGGTTTTAGAAGTGATGCGTCAACCCATGGAAGAAAGAAGAATAACCATATCCAGAGCAAAAGTATCTGTGGATTTTCCGGCGAGTTTTATGTTGATAGCATCAATGAACCCTTGCCCCTGCGGATATTATAATCACCCGGAAAAAGAATGTACCTGCGGACCAGGAATGGTTCAAAAATATTTGAATAAGATCAGCGGACCGTTATTAGACCGTATTGATCTGCATGTAGAAGTTACACCAGTCGCATTTAACGAATTATCATCCCTGAGAAATACAGAACCTTCTTCTTCCATCCGCAACAGGGTTATAGTTGCCCGTGATATTCAGGACAAAAGATTTAAAGAAATGCCTGGTATTTATTGCAATGCTCAAATGAGTAGTAAGGTTTTAAAAGATATGTGTGCATTGAACCAGGCTAGTCAATTGTTACTGAAAACTGCGATGGAAAAGTTAAATTTATCAGCACGGGCTTATGACCGCATATTAAAAGTTTCCCGTACAATTGCGGATCTTTCTCAAAGTGAAGATATTAAAGCTGAACATGTGGCGGAAGCCATTCAATACAGAAGTTTGGATCGTGAAGGTTGGGCGGGTTAGGCATAGTTTTTTCTTGCTAAAAGAAATATCTTTGAGATAGTTCAATGAATTCTGCCTTTTCCTTTCTTAACCAGTTTTATGACAAGATCTATGTCTTGTCACTTCCACGCCTCCAAAACAGGGTAGATTATATCAATACAACACTACACGGGCTCGACTTTGAATTCTTTTGGGGAATTGATAAAGAAAATACAAGTTTGGATCAATTAAAAGATGAATTGCTTTTTAGCCCCGAATCTTACCGGCAATTTTATAAAAAACCGCAGCAAATGCATATTGGTATGCTTTGTTGTTCATTGGGACATTTACAGATCTATGAACATATAGTGGCTAACCAGATAGGCAAAACTTTAATTTTGGAAGATGATGCTATCCCCCAATTTGGCAATCTTGAATTTTTCCCGGAGATCATAAAAGAGCTGCCGGATGATTGGGAATTATTTTACCTGGGGTATGAAAAAAATGAAATTCTAGGCAAAAAAGAAAAAATCAAAAAAAGATATTATCAGCTTTTTAATATGCATGCCCAGTTGAAGTTAAGCCGTAAGATGTATAATAGATTCTACCCTGAAGAAATTGGGAAGTATATGTCGGTTGCCGGTTTTCATGATTGTACGCATGCCTATTGTGTAACTCTTGAAGGCGCTAAAAAACTGATTAATCATCAAAAACCCGTAAGTTTTAATGCAGACAACTTGCTAAGCTACCTGGTTCTCACTAATAAGATTAATGGTTATATAAGTAAGCAAAAATTATTCAACCAATTGTCTGCCTTCAATCATCCCTCCTATTCTTTAACCAGTAATTAACTCAAAGAAACTGGTTCAGTTAAGAATTGTAAATTCGGTGAATTTTTAAACAGCAAATGTCATTATAGCATTATGTAATTTGCCCACTGGTTATTTGTGGATCATTTAATTACCGATAACTGATTATGAAAATTCTAATAAAATATTTAAAGCCTTATAAAGGGCTTGTATTGTTAACACTTGTTCTTGCCTCTGTTAATATTGGCTTTTCACTTGTAGACCCAATCATCTTAGGCAGCCTGGTAAGATTAGCTGGAAATTACCAGAGCAACCCGGAACTTTATCCCAGTTGGGATTCATTCTTTACAAATAGGGAACCCTATTATGGCGTTCTATGGTTACTGTTAGCATCTATAGGAGTTGCTATGGTAAGCCGGATTGCTAAAGCCTTCCAGGATTATTTTCTAAACGTGATCGTTCAAAAATTTGGTGCCAATATATTTACCGTTGGATTAAAACATGCTATGAAACTTCCCTACCAGGAATTCGAAGATCAGCGCAGCGGAGAAACATTATCCATTTTAACCAAGGTGAGAGCTGATGTTGAAAAATTTATCAACTACCTGATAAATATTCTTTTCGGCATCATCGTAGGGGTAATTTTCGTTTTTGTATACGCCGCACTTTATATTCACTGGAGTATCCCGGTTGCATATTTAGGTGGCGTACTCGTGCTGACTTTCATCACTAACTATTTAAGTAAGATGGTAAAAGTTATTCAAAAAAATATTGTTTCCCAAACTAATTCATTGGCAGGTTCCACTACTGAATCCTTAAGAAATATTGAATTAGTAAAAAGTCTGGGTCTCACTCAACAGGAAGTAGAAAGGTTGAATAAAAATACATTTAAGATACTTGGACTGGAATTAACGAAAGTAAAACGCATCCGGAGCATCAGTTTTATACAGGGTACATTAGTCAATACTTTAAGACAGATTATCCTGTTTATTTTGATGTGGTTAATATTTGGCCAGGTAATGGATGCCGGTCAATTGGTTACCATGCAGATCTTTTCATTTTTTGTATTTGGTCCGTTGCAGGAAATTGGCAACATCATTATTTCTTATCGCGAAGCCGAAGCCTCGTTAAATAATTTTAATGATTTAATGAATAAGAAACCAGAAGCCGGACCTGTTAATCCTAAACCACTGGGCGATGTAAAAACATTGGATTTTAAATCCGTTGTTTTCAAACACCAGAGCGCCCAGCAAAATGCCATTAACCAAATTAGTTTTACGGCGAAGATGGGAGAAACCATTGCCTTCGTTGGACCTTCGGGTTCCGGCAAAACAACGCTGATGAAATTATTGGTTGGATTGTACCGCCCGCAGCAGGGAAAAATTTTATATAACGGCGATGATGAAACGGTAATAGACTTCGAAGACCTTAGAAACCAAATTGGATTTGTAACACAGGACACGCAACTTTTTTCTGGAACTATTAGAGAGAACCTGCTTTTTGTAAATCCACATGCCACGGAAGAAGCATTATATGATGTTCTGAAACGAGCATCCTGTTTAAATCTTGTTTCAAGAGCAGACAATGGATTAGATACGATGATTGGTGAAGGAGGATTGAAATTATCAGGTGGCGAAAAGCAACGCTTAAGTATTGCAAGAGCCTTACTGCGGCAACCCCGTTTATTGATTTTTGATGAAGCGACATCCTCACTGGATTCTTTAACAGAAGAAGAAATCAATGAAACTATTCGGGAGGTATCCTCCAAAGGAAATCAAATCGCTATCATCATCGCACACCGGCTTTCAACCATCATGCATGCAGACAGGATCTATGTCCTTGAAAAAGGTGATATTGTTGAAACGGGTCAGCATGAACAATTGCTGGAGGAAAAAGGTTTGTATTTTGCTATGTGGCGGCAACAGATTGGTGAAAGAAAAATAAAAACCATCGCTCCTGTGCAGGCTAATTGATTAAAAAATATCAGGTTTATTCACTACTCTTTTTAGGCTGCTTAAAAGTTGCGTATATGCAACATTGTATGCCAATTTATTGGGACACTTCAAAATAAAAGAATAATTAAAAAAGTGCAAAATTCTTTCACAATAAGAGAATCAACGGCTGCTGACGTGCCGGCACTAGCCACATTACATGTAACAACATTTAATGAAACACATGGAAGTATTGACGCACCAACTATTGCGACACGCAAATGGCAATGGCAAAATATTTTTCAAAATAAAGATGACAATTGGTTTTGTTTTGTAATTGAGAAAGAAAACGAAGATCTAATCGGGTTTGCAAAAGGACAACCTTACAACCATGCCGACCATCCAGAATTTTCAGGAGAACTGAATAAAATATATCTTCTTCGTAAATATCAAAAATCAAGCTTAGGAAGACAATTAATTTGTAAAGTGGTAGTGAATTTATACAACGTGGAATATCTTCTATGCTGTTATTTGGTGACGCAATAATCCATCAAATACTTTTTATGAACAAATGGGTGCAGAAAAATTATTTACGAAGAACGGAGAATTTCATGGTGGTATGGGCGGACAAACTTACAAACTCTTGTAGCTAAATGTAAAAATATTTGAACATTGCTCAACGACTTCCTTAAAACCCTTTCTATCTTCCCGGGGTCTTACTAGCAGAAAATTAATAGTACTCTGATTGGATATTGATCGTTAATTCACAAAAGTCTTTAATGAATTGCAGATAGCTTAGATTTACTTTTTATTATAAGATGTCTTGCATACACCTTATAGAGATTACTATTAGTATCTTGAATATTAATGAATCTATAATTTTTTATACTGAGTAAAAAAATTTTATCAATTTGAGATTAAAGTTTTATTGCCTATCATTTTTAGTATTGCTGCTTTCATGTTCCGACTCAAAAAAAAATGAAGATGTAATTACCTTTTGGTCTTCA
>JACCYQ010000149.1 GCA_013696395.1 Chitinophagaceae bacterium | reverse complement strand
TTTTTCTGCGCTGCTGCTGCGGCTGTGTTGTAACATTCCTTTTACAATGGCATCTGCACGTTTACCGTGGTGAGCAATTTTTTCTAAGTTTTGTATCACATCATCCGCAAGGTCTTTTGCATCAACCTTATTACCAAGGTCTAATTCGGTTTTCATTTCATCCAATAACTCCTTGCTGACTTCTGAAAAGTTGTTGACGAAGTTTAAAGGGTTTTGTATTTCATGGGCGATGCCTGCAGTGAGTTCTCCCAACGAAGCCATTTTTTCTGCCTGGATCAATTGTGCCTGCGCTGCTTTTAATTCTTCCAATGATTTTGTCAGCGCCGAATTAGTTTCTTCTATGGCTTTTCGTTTCTGTTCCAGTTCTTCAATGGTTTCTTCCAGCAATATAGCAGTAGTACGTTTTACTTTTTCTGTGCGATCTAATTTGAAGGCAGTTATCTCTAGTTCTTTGTTTGCATCTTTTAAAGATTTTGCAATGACAGTTTTTTGTTCAGCAGATAAATTATCATCCTGTTCTATAATGGTTAAAATATTTTGTAAGTGCTGATTCATTTATTTTTCTTTTAGTACCAATATGCAACAGGTGTTATTATGAAATTCATGTTTACCGGTTTTTGATCTTCCAAATTCGCCGTAGCTGAAAAAGCCTGCTAATGGAACATCCCAAAGTTGTTGTATCTGTTCTATTTCTTCTTTTATTAAAACGCCAAAGGATAAATGACGGCTTATGCAGGAAAACATGATCAGTGCATCTGCTTCAGGCTGCTGTTCAATTTTTAGTTGCCTGCATTCCTCTATCACTTGCTCAATGGCATCAAAATCCGGGGGCAGCGAAAACTTCACCTTAGAACCCCTGGGAATATTGCCTGCACAAATAAGAGAACGATCATTCCTGTTGGCAAACATAGCAGTACGCATAACGGGAGCAACTCCTTCACGTTCCATTTGTAAAGGATAAAGCGCACCCAACTGTGTAACTATTTCTTTTCCCGAATCGAAATCATAATCCACACCCAGGTATTTCAGGATCATATCCAGCGCCGGTTTATCATCAATAGTATATACAATATTCCCCTCGCTTTTGGTTATGGTTTTGGTTGTGCCAATTGGCTTCCAACCACAAGTGGCAATACCGTTTATCTGAATTTTATCTTCATCAATAATCAATGCCAGTAAACCTTTGGAGCTGCTTTGTCCATTGGTAAAAACAAATGGGCCATCCAGTGCCAGGTCATCGCCGGCCATGCCACCAAAAATGGTTACATCCGCACCAAAACCTTCAGTAATACCTTCCACAATATTTTCTCCATCTTGCGTTAGCCAGCCCGAAGCAATGAGGAATGCGGCATTGCTAAAAGTATTTTTTCCGGTCAGGCCAATCTGCTTTGCGTTTTCAAGCGTGGTTTGTTCGCCCGTTTCCAGTAACAGCAGTTTGAAATAACCAGGATTCATATCCAGCAGCATGATAACAATACCGCCTTGCGAAATTTCGGGGCTGATAAATTCGCCGGATGTGGTGGAGCCAAAAATTTGAATGCCTTCATTATTCAATAAGCGACAGACAGCTTCGTTGTCCTGCTTTACTGAAATAAAAACAATGGCCAGTGTTGGTTTGAAACTATCATCTATCGCCTGCAGCAAAGCCGTTTCAATTTCCACTGTTGATTTTCCTTGAATTGTTTTTGCATTCATATAGAAAGTGATTTTAAAAAAACCTTATTACAATTATTTCATAGCATCTGCAACCTGTTTTGTATCTGCATATTGCTGGAAACGGGTTGCTTTATTATTCTTCACTATCCACATATGTGTAAATTGTGCTTTGATAATTTTGGCTGTGATTTTATTTTTTGCATTGTACCTGCCGGTTACAATTATTTTGTCATCATTGCATACAAGATACTCAAGGTCAGAAAGGGTCCAGTATTCCCAGTCGGCAGCAATACGACCAAATACGCCACCTGCAACAGCCTCAGGTCCTATATAAGGATTACGATCAGCATAGGGAAAGTTCTCCGCTTCGTTCCATTCAATAGCTGCGTCCATACCATTTAGAAAAGCAGGGAAGTCTCCGCTTGCCACTGCCTGGTACATTTCTTTAATAGTGTTTAAATTTTCCATGATCGTTTGTTTTGTTTTTTTGAGTTATGATAAAATGTTGATGTTATTTTTCTTTTAGTGCCACTACACAGGTAGTCAAATTATGCATCTCTAAATTTCCGCCGGTTGCCCTTCCCAGTTCGCCATTGGAAAACATACCTGCCATAGGCACGTCCCAAACTTTTCTTACACCTTCAATCTCCTGGTTCATCAGCGGGCCGAGTGAAAGAATACGACCGGCACAACTGAATACTACCAATGCATCAGCCTCAGGCATTTCGGTTGCTTTTAATTCTTCCGCACCTTTGATTACCGTTTCCATCACATCAAAATCGGGTGGAAGTGAGAATCTTACCTTAGAGCCTTGTGGCACAGAACCACTGCAGACAAAAGAACGGTCTTCCCATTTTATTAATAACCCAGGACGCATTACAGGGTCACCAAATTCCCGCTGTAATTGCAAAGGAAAATTTACTGCTATTTCCATTGCCGCTTCAGTATTCTCTTTTTCTAATTTCCCAAGTCCTCCATATTTTGCAGTGATATCCAGTACCGGCTCATTATCTACGGTGAACACATGGTTGCCTATACTTTTTGTTACTGTTTTAGGTGTGCCAACAGCTTTCCATCCGCAAGTAGCTTTTCCTTTAATGATCACTTTTTCTTCATCTAATGCAAGCACCACCATGCCACGGTTAGTCTCTCTATTATTTGTAAAAACAAATTGTTCATTAAACGCATAATCATCTCCAGCCATTCCGCCAAAAACGTTTACCTGTTTGCCAATTGCATCTTCAAAGCCAAACAATAACTGTTCGCCATCTGTTTCCATATGGCTGGCTGCAATAAGAAATGCAGGATGGCTAAATTTTTCTTTTGATTTTTCTGCTAGCTCTTTTGCAGATTCACGATAATTTTTTTGGGGAAATTCTGCAAAATGAATTTTGAAGTAAGAAGGATTTATATCCATTAAAAGAACAGCCATTGATTGCTTTCCCAATTCTTCATCAATGAACTCGCCATTGGTTGTAGCGCCATATACAGCGATACCTGAATCACTTAACAATTGGCAAACAGCTTTTCTATCCTGGCTTATTGAAATGAATACAATAGCCAATGTGGGTATGAAATTATCTGCCATGCATTCTTCCAGTGCTGCTTTAATTTCTTCTGTTGATTTTCCTTTGATTGATTTTGCTTTCATGCTG
>JACCYQ010000135.1 GCA_013696395.1 Chitinophagaceae bacterium | reverse complement strand
CTTATGAACTACATAACTTATATAGCACTGATCCCACTGCTGCCGCTGGCAACTTTTGTATTGCTTGGATTATTTGGCAGAAAATATTTCAATAAATCATCCGGTATTATTGGCACCACATCATTACTGGCATCCACCATTCTTTCTTTATATGTTGCCTATCAATATTTTTTTGTTGATGGAAAAGTGAATGGCGTTTACCAGCAAATCATTGCTTTTAAATATCAGTGGCTTAATTTTTCTCCCGATGTATCCATTGATATGGGTGCCATCCTGGATCCTATTTCGGTGATGATGATAGTGGTAGTTAGTTTTATTTCACTGATGGTGCATATTTTCAGTTTGGGTTATATGAAAGGAGAAGAAAGGTTTGCAACCTATTTTGCTTTCTTATCCCTGTTTACTTTTTCCATGCTGGGATTAGTGCTTTCATCCAATATTTTCCAGATCTATATTTTCTGGGAGCTGGTGGGTATTTCTTCTTTTCTTTTAATTGGTTTTTATTATAAAAAACCCTCCGCTGTTGCCGCATCCAAAAAAGCGTTTATAGTTACCCGTTTTGCGGATCTTGGTTTTTTGATCGGCATTTTAATACTGGCTTTTTACAGCGGTACCCTGGATTTTGGTTTACTGATTGAAAGATTAACCGCCACCAAATCAGCCGAATTCGTGGGTATTACTACGGCATCTTTCCTGGGCGTTTCGATGTTAACCTGGGGATTGGGATTGATATTTATTGGCGGTGCAGGTAAATCGGCGATGTTCCCTTTGCACATCTGGTTACCCGATGCAATGGAAGGTCCTACGCCTGTTTCCGCATTGATCCATGCCGCAACAATGGTTGTTGCCGGTGTATTTTTAGTAGCCAGGTTATTCCCCATATTTACCATGGATCCTGTAGTATTAAATTTTGTAACCTGGATCGGTGTAATATCCGCACTTATTGCAGCTATCATTGCCTGTACCCAAACGGATATTAAAAGAGTACTTGCATTCAGCACCATGTCGCAGATTGGTTTTATGATGTTTGCACTCGGCATTTCCGGCAACAGTGGTGAAAACGGGTTAGGATATACCGGTTCCATGTTTCATTTATTCACCCATGCATTTTTTAAATCATTATTATTCCTTGGTGCCGGTGCTGTTATTCATTTCATTCACAGCAATGATATGAATGATATGGGTGGATTAAGAAAACTGATGCCGGTAACACACGCCAGTTTTTTAATTGCCTGCCTGGCCATTGCAGGTGTTCCTCCATTTGCCGGGTTCTATAGCAAAGAAGAAATTTTACTGGCTGCTTTCAATGCGAACAAAGTTGTATTTATAATTGCATTATTTACGGCGGCCCTGACAGCTTTTTATATGTTCCGATTATACTTCTCTATTTTCTGGAAAGTTCACTCTCCTTTAAAGAGTACAGAGAATAAAGCGCATGCGGATGGAACAACCTCCATGAAATGGCCGTTGATCATTTTATCTGTTTGTTCAATTGCAGCAGGGTTTGTTCCTTTTGCCAGCCTGGTTACACCCGACGGCGTGCCCATGCAAACGCATATGGACCTGGTGTTTTCTGTTTTGCCTGTTGTGCTGGTATTGGTTGCCATTTTTATCGCAGCCTGGTTATATAAAAATCAAAATGAAAAACCGGAAAGGATCGCTAATGCTTTCGGTGGATTGTATAAAGCAACTTATAAAAAGTTTTATATCGATGAAGTGTATTTATTTATCACGCAAAAGATCATATTCAACTTAATTGGAAGACCCGCAGCATGGATCGATAAAAACGTAGTAGATGGAATGATGAATGGAATAGGCAATATAACCGCATTCACCTCACATAAGATCAAGGGCATTCAGTCAGGAAAAGTGCAATCTTATGCATTGTATTTCTTTGGTGGCGTTGCAGGACTGGCGGTGTTATTTATTTATTTATGGCGATAAGTTGATTAGTTGATTTTGTTGATAGGTTATAAAAGTAAAAAGTCAAAAGTTAAAAGTAAAAAGTGGTTGGAGCAGGTAACAGTCAGTGTGGGAAATGTTATTAAAAAAGTGATTTAAATTATATAAACCCATTTCAAAATTCAGAACACAGAAACTATAAACACGAAACACTAAACAAACTAAAACATCAAACTTGTCATCCCTGCCTGCCCCGATGCATATCGTGGGAGCTTGTCGAAGGGCTAAACCCTAAACATCTAAACATCTATCCCGACGTATGACGGTAACTAAAATAAACCCTAAACATCTAAACATCTAAACGCCTAAACAACTAAACGCTCTATGTCACTCACCTTACTCATCATCATACCGCTTTTAACCGCCATTGGTATTTTATTTTGCAAAGGATCAAACCAGGTGAGGAATGTTTCTTTATTTGGTGCTGTTGCACAACTGGGGATGAGCATTTTTTTATTGATTGCATACTGGCAGCAACGTTCATCGGGCAATACCGCACAAATGTTGTTTGAATACAATTATACCTGGTTCCAGGCGCTTAAAATAAATTATCATGTAGGCGTTGACGGTATTTCCATCGCCATGATCTTATTAACCGCCTTCGTGGTACTTGCTGGCGTACTGGTTTCATGGACCACAGAAAAACTGAGTAAAGAATTTTTCTTCCTGCTCATATTATTAAGTGTGGGCGCTTATGGCTTCTTCATTTCGCTTGACCTGTTTACGTTATTTTTCTTTTTAGAAATAGCCGTGATCCCTAAATTTTTATTGATCGGTGTATGGGGCAGTGGCAAAAAAGTATACAGTGCCATGAAACTTGCATTGATGTTAATGGGTGGCTCTGCTCTTGTATTTGTTGGTTTAGCCGGTATTTTTTTCAACACCGGGACCTTTGACATTTTGCAAATATCCCAGATGTCTATTCCTCTTTCAGTGCAAAAATTATTTTTTCCTTTTGCCTTTATCGGCTTTGGTGTTTTCACTGCATTATTTCCATTTCATACCTGGGTGCCCGATGGTCACTCATCGGCACCCACTGCAGCGTCTATGTTCCTGGCAGGTATTTCCATGAAGTTGGGTGGATACGGTTGTTTACGGGTGGCCACTTATTTAATGCCGGATGCGGCGCATGCCTATTCATGGATCATCATTTTACTGGCGACTATCGCGATCATTTATGGCGCCTTCGCCACTATGATGCAGAAAGATTTGAAATACATCAACGCGTATTCATCGGTAAGTCACTGCGGCTTTGTGTTACTCGGTATCGGTATGCTAACCAAAACAGCGATAAACGGTGCGGTACTACAGATGGTTTCTCACGGTTTAATGACGGCCCTTTTCTTTGCAGCTATCGGTATGATCTATAGCAGAACACATACAAGGCTGGTTGCGCAATTAGGTGGTTTATTAAAAGTAACGCCATTCATATCCACTGTGTTTGTTATTGCCGGTTTATGTTCATTGGGATTACCAGGACTGAGTGGTTTTGTTGCGGAGATGACGGTATTTATGGGTGCCTGGCAAAACCCGGATGCATGGTACCGGTTTGCAACTATCCTGGCCTGTGCTTCCATAGTGGTAACAGCTGTTTATATTTTAAGAGCCACAGGTAAAACGATTTTCGGACCTATGAGCAGTGCTTATGATAAATTAACGGATGCAACATGGAATGAAAAACTGGCAGCGAGTTTACTGATCAGTGGAATTGTATTGGTTGGTGTGGCGCCATTCCTGATTCTTGAATTAATAGAACCCGGAACGGAGATCATTATGAATAAATTGTTGACGATTGCAGATTAATGAGTTTCGGGTTCATTGTTTGGTGTTTAATGTTGTTGATTATTGAATAGAAAAACCATAAGCGTAAAATAAAAAATATCTAAAATGAAGAATCCGAAACACGAAACTTTAAACTTGTCATCCTGAGCTTGTCGAAGGACTAAAAACTAAGCACTAAAAACAAAACGCTAAACTTTTAACTCTAAACTTCCAACAAATAACTCGTTATGTGGACCGACTTATTAATACTGATGAAACAGGAGATGGCGCTGATCGTTCTCATCTTCATTATCATGTTCCTGAAGCTTGGAAAAGAAAGGAGCAATGAAAGCTATATAAAGATTGTGAACGTATTGTTGCTGATCAACCTGGTTGTTGGATTTTTTTGGAACCGGGAAGGCATGTTATTCAATGAAATGTTTCGCACCAACCCTTTGATGGTGCTTGAAAAAAGTATTTTAAATCTTGCAATGCTCATTATTTCCATGCAATCTTATTCATGGTTAAAAGCACATAAACATGTCCCTGAATTTTACATGTTGTTATTATCTACCATGCTGGGGATGTTCTTTATGATATCAGGTGGCAACTTTTTAATGTTCTATTTAGGACTTGAATTATCAACCATACCATTGGCTGCAGCAGCTAATTTTGACCTGACCAAAAGACGATCATCCGAGGCCGCGATGAAACTCATCTTCTCATCGGCATTTTCATCCGGGTTATTGTTATTCGGCATATCCATGATCTATGGCACTACCGGAACATTGATCTTTTCTGAATTGCCGCAATATTTATCCAATGACCCGCTACAGATTTTTGCATTCATTTTATTACTGGCTGGATTTGCATTCAAGATCTCCGTTGTTCCATTTCATTTATGGACGGCAGATGTTTATGAAGGCGCACCCATTGCAGTCACCTCTTTTCTATCCGTTGTTTCAAAAGGTGCTGTGATCTTTGTTTTTGTTTCCGTTCTGTATTCCGTTTTTCAACCCATTGCAGAATCATGGTACAATATGTTATTTGTTTTATCGCTGGTCACCATCATCATTGGTAACTTATTTGCATTAAGACAGGATAATTTTAAACGGTTTCTTGCATTTTCTTCTATTGCGCAAGTAGGTTTTATCCTGGTTGGCATTACCGGTAGTTCGGATATCGCCACCACTTCTGTTATTTATTTTGTGCTCATTTATGTATTCTCCAACCTGGCAGCATTTGGCGTGGTGGCAGTAGTAAGCAGCATGACTGGAAAAGAAAAGATCAGTGATTATAAAAATTTCTACCAAACCAATCCTGTGCTGTCATGGGTATTAACCATCGCCTTATTTTCATTAGCAGGTGTACCCCCCACGGCGGGTTTCTTTGGTAAGTTCTTTTTGCTGATGGCCGGTGCGGGTAAAGGAAATTATTTACTGATATCCATTGCTGCATTAAATATGGTGATCTCTTTTTATTATTATTTGCGGATTGTGAAAGCCATCTTTATGGATGCAAATGAAAAACCGATTGCAAAGATCAACGTGCCGTTGATGCCCCGGCTCGCATTTTACGTTTGTATTGCAGGCATACTGTTGGTAGGATTGATCAGTTGGTTCTATGATCATATTTTTGCTTTAGTAACGGGTAGTTGATTAGTTGAATGGTTGATTAGTTGATACGTGGGAATTAGGAATGAGGGTTTTAGGAAATTTTGGCTGGTTTTCTATTAAACATTAAGCCTTAAACTTTTTAAACCCTTAAACATTTAAACGCTACACACCAAACTCTAAACCCTAAACTCTAAACCCAAAATGGCTATTAATAAAAATCATGAATTTGAAGAACTGGATGGCATCAAGTGCGCCATTGTAGAAAAAAATTCGCCGCAACAAAGAGTTGACTTTTTAAAGCCACTGCTTGAATTCAATAAATTCACCGTTGTTGTTGTACCAAGTCCGCCACCAAAAGTTGTTCCTGTACCGGCAGCCACGGTTGTCAGTGAAGAAACCATTGCAGAACCTCCCCCACCTCCACCCGTAACGTTTACAATCGGTGTTACGGATGTAACTTTTAATCCGATCAATGCCATCTTTGGCCGCTTATTAAAAACCCCCGATGGACATATTGTTACCCTGGCTTACTGGCAGCAACTGGAAAGCGTTTCGCATGATGACGTTCCGTATTTTGAGAGCAAGGTGGATTAGTTGATAGGTTGATAATTTCAGGAATTTGGAATTGGGGTATTAGGAATTGGGCTGATTTTCGCTTCACCTAAACGACTCCACAACTAAACATTTAAATAGATGATCAGATGATTTTGTTGGTAAGCTTTGAATTGGGAATTAGGTATTTTATTCGGACAAACGTTTCAACAATTCAACACTAAACCACATGATCCAAACCGTTCTGATGACTTTCTGGAATTTATTCAGGCATTAATAGGACACCATCGATCTTGGCATGCCGAGGTACGAGGCATCTGGTAGGTTTTCATTATTTAATATGCATGCATGCTGTAAATGTTTAGTTGTTGAGGTCCCGTCATGCGTTGGGATAAATGTTGAGTCGTTTAGAAACATCTAAAGTTTAATGAGGCTGAATTCTTGAACGGTGAATTATGGTGAGACGCTAATTTTTCTCAGCGTTTTGTCATTCAGAAGGAGCGGCTATTGCATTTATAATTAGTTTTATTTTATGCCGCGACTGAAGAATCTCAAAGAGTGAATGAAAGTGGAGTTTTACCCACTCAATTTAGCTATCGCTTTTTTTCTTTCCACTTTTTGCCTTGATGCAAAAAGTGGAACAAGAAATCAAGGCTGCGTTCATGCGTCGGGATAAATGTTGAGTCGTTTAGAAACATCTAAAGTTTAATGAGGCTGAATAATTCTTGAACGGTGAATTATAGTGAGACGCTAATTTTTCTCAGCGTTTTGTCATTCAGAAGGAGCGGCCATTGCATTTATACTTAGTTTTATTTTATGCCGCGACTGAAGAATCTCAAAGAGTAAATGAAAGTGGAGTTTTACCTACTCAATTTAGCTATCGCTTTTTTTTCTTTCCACTTTTTGCCTGGATGCAAAAAGTGGAGCAAAGAAATCAAGGCTGCGTTCATGCGTCGGAATAAATGTTTAGCTGTTTTGTTTTTTAGTCCTTCGGCAGGCTCAGGATGACAAGTATGTTTAGCTGTTTAGAGTTTAGTGGTGAGATTTTTCATGTTTAGTTGTTTCATTCAAATGAGATAATGTTTTTTTTCTTAACTTTTTTTCTTGAAAAAAAAAGTTACAAAAAATTTAAGCCCCGATATCCATCGGGGCCCGCCCACGCACAAGTAACACCCAACTTTTTTTTGGATAAATCCTGGAGGCAGGCAAGACGAACACTCCGCTGCGTGCAATGTGAAGTTTAAGAAGGCGCTGTATTCCGTCTGGCAGTTTGCTTTTTTTATATCCAATTATCAGCCCGACGGAATAAGGCGCTTCAACTTTGTTTAAGATTAGAAAAAGTTTAAAAGTGGTTTATGATCGCATATTGTTTTAAGATCCTGGCATCCTTTCATTTTTTTGAGGATTTGCTTTCAATACGACACCATCGATTTTGTCATGCCGGGGAATGAAGCATCTGGTAGGGTTTCATTAATTAATATGCATGCATGCTGTAAATGTTTAGTTGTTGAGGTCCCGTCATGCGTCGGGATAAATGTTGAGTCGTTTAGAAACATGTAAAA
>JACCYQ010000125.1 GCA_013696395.1 Chitinophagaceae bacterium | reverse complement strand
GTCCAGCATAAAGTCCTTTGCGGAGCTGAGAATACCTTCGGGTCGCCGTCTCTGTACAGCATCCTTTAAAATATTTGTAATCGTAGTCCATGCATCACTTCTCCAAATAAAGGACAACGGATAAACTTCCGCTTGCAGTAAAGATTGGCGGTAATCAGCTAATCTTTGAATAGCTGCTTTTTCTGAAACCAGGCCACCATGTGCATACAGTAATAATCTTTTCTTTTTCCAATTCTTAGTCACTTTTGGAATATCATTTTCAAAGATTGATATTAATTCATCCGGTGACGTACCATAACTACCACCCTGGTTCAATTTCCCATTGTTACCTATAGAAATAATATGAGGCCGGAGATCTGCAAAGGAATAAGATTCTGATTTTTCTGCTGCAGCAGAATGAGCAATCGCTTTTGACTGCAGCTTTAATAATTTTATAGGGGCTCCTAACATGGCCACCCAAACATCCGTTCCATTTAACAGCCAGTCATCATAAGATACAAGGGCAAATCCACCTTTACCCCAACCCTTACCCCAGGAATTTTGTATCCAAAAACCTTCCTGATCATATGCGACTATGGCGAAGGCGTGCCCGCCCTGCATCTTTTCGGAGTACGGAATTTTTCCATCAACACCGATTTGATCCCATCCTTCGTGAACCAATGAGGTGGCAAAAAGTATCCCTACTTCGGCAATAGCGCTATGCATGGCTACAATATCTTTATGATTCACCCGGTAGTAGGCACCGAGTGGACGAAGTAAAGCATCATTAACCCGGGTTTCTGTAAGCCTGTAGTCAGTATTGTCTTCATATGGCCAGCAGTTTGCTGCACACACTCCATGTTTGTGCCATCCCTTTATGGCACCTCTTGCACTTGACCCTTCATAATCTTCACCTGACCATTCATCATATCTGCGGGCCATCTGGTAAAACATGCGTGGGCTTACCTGTATTTTATCCGGCACAACTTTACGCCGCGTTAATAAGTAATTGGCGACTGTTGCCAATCCGAATCCTGTACATGCGCCTTCCTGGCCCTGATCCAGAACAGGGATTTTATATTTTTTATATTCTTGCAGGCGCATCGTGACCGGCACTTCATGCAGGGCCGCTTCGTACATCTTATCTCTGAAATCCAATGTATCTGGCCTTGCATTAAGTATGCGGTTAATTTTTCCGGGTTTACTTTTCATTTCATTTGATTTATGCCAAAAAATAGTCCAATCAAATCTTCTGCATTATCAGCTGCCGAACAAGCGAGAAATTACGGTGAACAAACCCTGTGGAAATACGGTAAAATGAAGCGTTGAATTATTCTATTGAAATTATGTGGGAATTGGTGGAAATATTAAAGGATTGCATGAGCATCTTGCTATGAAAATATGTCAAAAATTTGCTTCAATAAATTTATAGTTGCTATTTTTTTGATTTGGAAGTTTCAATATCTGCATCACACTCATTATTAAACCGCATAATACGGTTATTCCAAACACTACTATTGAAATCACCGGCACTGTTTGTTCAAAGGTGGCATAGTTATAACGCATACGATCATTTTGAAAAAAAACAAACAGTGAGTGTGCCAGTAACATCATACCAGCAATCATTAAAGCAGCTTTTATCCAATAGTATTTACTGGGCCTGGTAGTATACATTGTAACACAAAGGCTAGGTATTTCAAAAATTCCAAATGCATAATCTGCACCATGTGACAACCCAGTAAAACATAAACAATTTATGGACCGCCAAATGTTCTGCCAATTACTAGCAATAGAAAGAAAATACCAATTATAGTTAAATGATAAATGATTGAAATGACTTTCATTGCATGTAAATTTTAGTAACAAGATCCGTTTGATGAATTAACCTAACCTTTACGTCGGTATGGGTAATTTTTCTGCCATGGGCAGGCAAACCGCCCACTAAAAGCAAATTATAACTCGCTTTTATTTATATTTTGACTGTTTTCACTTAAAAAATTTAGTCATTAAGAATAATACTGCGCTTTTACACGTTATTTACCCCAATTATAACTAAATTACATTCTAAAGCGAATTATTATGCCTAATGTAAAGATAAATATGGGGGCCGTGATCAAGGCAAGAAGGGAAATGCTGGGACTTCTTCAGCCGGAGCTTGCAGCCATTGCAAGGGTGAGTACCCGCACCTTACAGCTCGTAGAAAAAGGTAAGGCTAATGCTTCCATTGAAACCCTTTTGCAAATAGCCGATCCACTGGGCCTTACCATAGAGCTGCGTTTAAAAGATATGGATAAATCTGCAAAACCCCTTTGATGACAGAAGTATTTAAATCAGCCCAGGTTTTATATAATCATATACCAGCAGGTATTTTATCTAAAACCGGGAACCGTTACCGGTTTAACTACTACCCCGATTACCTGGCAGGCGCTGGAAATCGTCCGGTCAGTGTTACCCTTCCTCTTTCTGACAAGATCTATGAAAGTGAAATCCTGTTCCCGGCCTTTGTCAATATGCTGAGCGAAGGTGCCAATAAACGAATACAATGCCGGATGCTTAAGATAGATGAAAACGATTATTTCAGTTTATTGCTGGCGACAGCTAAAGACGACAATATAGGACCTATAACCATAAAACCCATTCATGAACCTACCTGATATCACATACTGTCCCTGTACGCTCCAGCCAGGTTTCTCCACCTATAGCCCGGGTGGCCAAAAAGTATTATTCGGCAGCAGGTCAAAAAAGGTTTTGCATATCCTTTCTTTTGGTCCGCCGGGGAATAACCCGGAACAGACCAGGGAGTTCAATGAAAAAAGAAAATATATCAGTATCAGCGGTGTACAGGAAAAATACAGTCTCCAACTTGATAAAAATAAATTGCTGCTTACCGCAACCCGTGGTACCCATATTCTCAAACCAATCCCTGCAGAAAGGCTGGAACGTGTAGAAGAAATGCCGGCCAATGAACATATCTCCATGCAACTGGCCAGCCAGGTATTTAAGATCCCTGTGGCGGCCTGCGCTATGATTTTTTTTGACGATGGTTCGCCGGCTTATATTACCCGCCGGTTTGATTATAAACCCGATGGTACCAAATACCAGCTCGAAGATTTCGGTGCGTTACTCGGAAGGTCACCGGAAAAAGAAGGCGATGATTATAAATACAATGCATCCTACCTGGATATTGCCCGCATGATTAACCATTATGTACCCGCTTCGACAATTACATTGCATCAGTTTTTCCGGCTGGTGGTATTTAACTACCTCATTGCTAACGGGGATGCGCATTTGAAAAATTTTGCGTTGATGGAAAGTCCTCATGGAGATCACCTGCTAACTCCTGCTTACGACCTGATGTGCACGGCACTTCACATTAACGATTCCAGCCTGGCTTTAAGAGATGGATTGTATCCGGGAGACAGGGAAGAAAAATCGTTCCTGAACTATGGCACCTATACCAAAACTTCGTTTATTGTATTTGCTGAAAAGGCGGGTATTTCAACAGCACATGCCATAAAAATGATTGATGAGATCATGCAGTTGACAGGCAATGCCTGGCAGCTTATAGATAAAAGTTTTTTAAGTCCTGAATCAAAAAAACGATTTAAAGAAATCATTGGTGAAAGATACCAGACCCTTAAATTTAAATAGCTTGCTATTCCTGTCAGATCAAAAATAAATTGGTATTTGCACTTAGGAAAAAGGATAGAAATTTATAATATCTTTCGCATTGATTAAATCTAACTAAATGCCGCCAACGACACAATAATACAAATAATGACTTTTTTAAAGGACTTCAGACATATCATCTTCTACGGACTGATTTTAGCGACCTTAGTTTTCACTCTGAAATGGTTGCAATGGAAATTCTTAATTGTTGACAACGCTATTGACATTTACATCGGACTTGTTGCCGTATTTTTTACTGCCCTGGGAATATGGGTAGCAACACAACTCGTAAAACCCAAAGTGGAAACTGTAATTGTAGAAAAAGAAATTAAAGTAACGCAACCCGAAGAGTTTACCATCAATAAAACCGAACTTAAAAAACTCCATTTAAACAACCGGGAATATGAAGTGCTGCAACTTTTGGCAAAAGGACTCAGTAATGCAGACATTGCCACAAACTTATTCCTCTCATTAAGCACCATAAAAACACATATTTCCAATCTCTACTTCAAAATGGATGTCAAAAGCAGGACACAGGCAATAACTAAAGCTAAAAATCTGAAAATAATTGGGTAGTGGATTTGATACTTTAGTACTAAATATGCTAAAAAATGAATTTCGGTACTAAAGTATGACAGCAATCCTAACATCTGATTTTAGTTTTAGGGCGAATTTTTAATATTAAAACAGATGAAAAAAATAGTATTAGTTTTTGGTTTGATTATCGGTGTGGTGTTTTGTGCCAATATCGGTTTTATGATTTATTGGATGTACCAAAACCCCGATTTAAAAGGCAATGACATTGTAGGTTATGCAGTAATGGTTGTCGTTTTTTCACTCATATACTTTGGAACAAGAAATTACAGAAACAAACATCTTGACGGTTATATCACATTCGGAAAAGCCTTTAAAACAGGAGCTTTAATTGCTCTGGTGGGTTCTACCATGTATGTTTTAGCCTGGTTGTTCAGTTATTATTTATTCGTTCCTGATTTTATGGATGTCTATAGCGATTATGTTTTAAAAAACTGTACACCTGAAGACTTGCCAGCAAAAACAAAAGAAATGGCAAACTTTAAAGAAATGTACAAAAATCCGTTTTTCGTGATTTTAATTACTTATTCAGAAGTGTTGCCTATCGGATTAGTCGTTGCTTTTGTAAGTGCCTTGATTTTAAAAAGGAAAAACAAAGTTTATGACGAGCCACAAACTAACAATAGAACTTAAAGGAACCAATGGAAACGATTTTGCAATTTGTAGCACACTAATTATTAAACCACATAGGATCGTTATTCCAAATACTACAAATGACATTAACGGTACTGTTTGTTCAAAAGTTGCGTAGTTATATTAAAGGATAACCTATGATTGAAATGACTTTCATTGCATAACTATTCTCCTGATTTAGAAGATAGCAATGAAGTTCTGTATTCACTCAAATCAACAAAAATATTTACCAGAAAGCAAAGCATGAATACACCGAATATTATAAATGAAATGAGTGGCACCCCGCCTTCAAAGGTTTCCATATTTCCCGTCTTTTCATCCCTGCTAAAAAATATAACCAGAGAAGTATTCATTATGAGTAATCCCAATAAATATAAAATTGCACGTATTTTATTTGATTTATTGGGAACAAAACTTTTTACAATTACAATCAAACTAATGCCTCCTATAGCTAGTAATGCATAAGTAGCTCCGTGAGGTATAGCAAGTAATAAATACAATAAATAAAACCCTCCGAAATGCGCACCCTCAATAATAAGCAATAAGAATATGGCAATTAAAACAATGGGGTGACCCAGGACTTTTATAATTTTCATTGTATTATTTTTAATTACATGGGCCTTTACTTTTTGCTACCCAACCCTTTACGCCAGGTAATGAAATATTAGCAGCTTCTGGATCACTGGCAACTTTCATGCTTTTAAGTTTTATATAGAGTCCCTGTGGCGTACTGGTTCCAAATGGAGTTTCACCATTCGGAATATTAAATTTAGGAATTTCAATTTTCTTGCTACGGATAGTGTTGAAAACTTCAAGTGCAAAATCTGTACAATTGTATTCATCTATATCATATTTAACAAACCCCGATAAATATGAAATCTGATTTAAAATTCGCTGAAAATTTTCAATTGAAACATTCATTAGCAATGAAGCATTTGTTTCATGTTCCCCATTGTCTACAAATTTACCATTTATCGGAGCAGGTGTTACAATAGATTTCCAATCTTTATTGGGGTAAAAGCCAATGTTCTGAACTACACTATTTAACCCATTTTTCTTTTTTAATTGAATAAATGTATGTCCTGGTGATTCATTTTGCCAATTAAATAATTTATTAGGATCATTATCAACAGGTATGTCTGTAAATATTTCAATTGAACAGGTGGAACCGGCATCTGGTATTGTACTAAAACATTTTAAATATTTATTTATGTCAATAGCAGATTTTTTAATTTGGTGTTCAATATCTACAAGATAATAGGGATCTGTTTGAATAGATCCGCCACCTCCCCCACTGTTTAAATAATAACTATCCATCAGGCTATAATAATTATTAGTGCCGCCATAATCCGCCAGGGTGAGCAATGAAGCCCAGGTGTAATAAGAATATCCGCTTACAGAAACAGATGAAACAATAATTACTTCCGGTAAGGTTTGATAAGGATCAGCCATGGATAAAGTCCTGAAGGTCTCCTTCTGATAAAAGGCCTCGATATACCCATTTTTGATTTTTGAATGCAATACATTCTGCCTGTTAAGTGAGGTCAAACTGATACTTCCATTGAAATGGAATTTTTGACCATTGTTTTCAGCTTTTATTTCATTGTCAGAAAGGTGAACTATAGTCCCCTTTATTATCGATCCATCCTCCTTTGTTTTTAATAACAAGAAATCATTGCTGAATTTTTTATTTTTGAATGGTATCCTTAAAAGATGAACGTGTAAACTATCAATCTTAGTTAAAACAGCTTTTTCAAAATACAGGTTATCGAAGTCTGCAAAAGTCAGGCTATCGAGTAAAGCAGTTTTAATTTTCGCCATGTAAGCCTGGGGTTGTGGACTCAGGGAGATATCCTTTTTACAGGAATAGAAAATGACAAACAATAAAAAGATGTAAAGTCTTTGTTTCATAACAGTTTGTTTTGGTGAAAAAAATTATATCAGGTATATACTTTGCCTTTTATTTTACTCAAAGTAACCTCAGTAACCCCCAGATAGGACGCCAGGTACTTGGAAGCCACTCTTTTTACCAGGTCAGGAAAATGATCCAGCAGGTATTGATAGCGCTCACTGGCCCTTTGCATACGCATGGAATAGAGCCGCTGCTCACTCAGCGTATAATATTTTTCCGTAAGCACCCTGCCAATAAAATTAAACTCGGGGAAATGGCGATAGATAAACTGCAGTTCATCATTACTGATATAATGCAGTTCACAATCCTCAATGGCCTGTATGGCTTCGTAACTGGGCCGTTGCGTAAAAAAGCTTTCAACCGAAATGATCACATCACCTTCTTTCATAAACCAGGAACATACTTCCATGTTATTACTCATGTAAAAACATTTCAGTAACCCTGTTTCTATAAAATAGATGTAACGACTAACATGACCGGCCCGTAATAAGTATTCTTTCCTGGATAATTGCCGGATCTTTAGATTTTCTATTAAATATTGTTTCAACCCCTCACTAAGTGGATGTATGCTTTCCAGATAATAAATCAAACGCTCCATATCAATACAACTTTTAAGAATAATTGTATTTGGAAATTACTACTCTAAAGACCGAATTAAAATTTCCCGGACCATTTTTCTTTATTCAATCGGATATAAATAAAATGCAATCGGGTGAAATATTTTGACATTGTTTCCAGCAACTTATTCACTAATTCATTGTAGATTAATAAAATAGCCTTTTCAATCTATTTTATTATACTATGATAATTTATTTACAAACAAATTTTATTAAATTAGTTATACAGCTTTATCTTATGCAGTGCATCCAAATGTCAATTCATGAACATGGGCCTTTACAATTTAAGCATGGCTTCCCTGTAAAATATGAAGGGCCTTTTTTAGCAGGTGCAAATGCTATAAGTGTCCAAGATGATGATGGCACAATAGTCATACAGGAAATTGTAACCCACGAATATTCATTAAGACATACATTCGTCAGGTTAGTTAACAAAACGATTATAAAAGGAATTACATTGGGGGAAGGCCTTTATAGCAGGGTCATGCGCAAAAACAAACTATGTCATAACATCAAAGGTGCCGGTAAAATAACATTACGAGAAAAAGAATTTTCGCTCATCAGAGCAGATGGAATTTCAGGTTCCATAACCTACCGAGGTAAAAAAGAATATGAAACTTTCGATTGCTGGTTTTCACCATCGCTTCTTCATAAAATAGCACCATCTTTTCCATCTATCCAATCCATACTTGAAAATGATCCGGGAGGAAAAACGATCCTGCTTTCAAAAAGGAATAAAACGATTGACAAAAAAACAGATGCCATCATCCATGAAATGTTACACTGTCCCTATTCTGATGATTTACAGCGCTTTTATTTTGAAACAAAAGTTAATGAGTATCTATTAAGCTTATTAGCAACCAATGATACTATAAAACCAGAAAAGCCCCCTACAGAATACCAGATCAGGGCTGTTTATAAAGCAAGAGAAATTGCCATCAACAATAGCGCAGGCCGATATACCATAGCAGAAATAGCAAGAATGGTAGCTCTCAATGCCAGTGACCTTAAAAGAATATACATGCAGGTATTTGGCATTGGCATATTCGAAACACACCTGGAAAAAAAGATGCAACAAGCCAGGGAATTTATAACGGAAACAGGTAAGCCTTTAAAAGAAATTGCAGCCATTGCAGGGTATAAATGGACAGGCAATTTTAATAAAGCCTTTAAAAAATATTACGGTGAAACGCCGTTACAGTACAGGCGTAACTGTTAGTTATCTTTCTCTATCTCCAAAAATTAAATACCCGATTGCATAACGTTTATATTTTATTGCCTTGCAGAATCTATTGATCTTTATATCAGCAAAGGAATAATCTACATTAAGTTAGAACTACACAGCAGCCAGGAAATAATAATGCTACCCTTTTAAAAAATAAATCACAAGATATTATTGCAATAAAAAAGCGGATGCCCCGGCCACGGCAAATGCACAGGACTAGCCGAAAACCTGTAAAAGAAAGTAGGCAATATTATAAATTTAAATTTTAGTTTATGAAAAAGTATTTAATAGGACTTATGGCTGTTGTATTAGCCATAGGATTCAGCGCTTTTAACGGAAGTCAGGAAA
>JACCYQ010000118.1 GCA_013696395.1 Chitinophagaceae bacterium | reverse complement strand
CTGTTGCAAAATCGAACCAGGTAATCACGCCTTCATTGCTAAAATGATAAATACCTGGTTTCCACTCCGGGAATTGAATAATGGAAAATATGACTGAGGCCAGGTCAGCGGCATATGTGGGTGAACCAAATTGGTCATTTACAACGCTTATGGAATTTTTATCCTTCATTAAGCGCAACATTGTTTTGACAAAATTATTTCCGAATTCAGAATATACCCAGGATGTACGAATGATAATGGTTTCCGGATTATACCGGAACGCTTCTTCTTCCCCTTTTAATTTAGAGGCACCATAGGTATTAATGGATGAAGTTTCATCTGTTTCCACATAAGGCTGTGTACCATTTCCTTCAAAAACATAATCGGTTGATATGTGAATAAACTTTGTTTCATTTTCTGAACAAATAGCGGCTAATACACCAACTGCTTCACCGTTAATTTCAAATGCCAGGTCTCTCTCCTCTTCAGCCTTATCAACTGCAGTATATGCGGCACAGTTGATACAATAGGCAGGTTTCAAAGTATTGAAAATATGCCTGACCAATTCAAATTGGTTTATAGGCATATCTGATTTTGATAAAAAAATAAATTCATAACCGGTTAATGTGCTGCAAATGCGTTGAATCTCTTTTCCAAGCTGTCCGTTGGACCCGGTTACCAATATTTTTTTTGAACCTGTCATTAATAATGATAATTCAATGTAGATAAAAGCATGGCAATTTATTAATCAAAATTTGAAGTTGCTGTCACAATCTTTTAAAAGCGGCAAAAACTGGTCCTTTTCGGAAATAATCGCCTTATCATGAGGTATTTTCCAATCTAATGCTAATGCAGGATCATCATACCGGATGCCCCCTTCACTTGATTTGTTATATACTGCATTGCATTTGTATAAAACAATAGCCGTTTCACTTAACACGGAAAAACCATGTGCAAAACCGGAAGGAATATATAGTTGCAATTTGTTTTCAGCCGAAATTTCAAGACTGAAACTTTTACCGTAAGTTGGAGAGCCTTTTCTTATATCCACAGCAACATCCATAATTTTTCCTTGTATTACCCTGATCAATTTAACTTGTGCGTAAGGATCTTTTTGATAATGCAAACCGCGAATAACTCCATAGGATGAAAGAGATTGATTATCCTGTATAAAATGATCTTCCAGGCCTTCGTGATTAAAAACTTCTCCATTAAAAGCCTCAAAGAAATAACCACGACTGTCTTCAAAAATTCGTGGTTCAAAAACAAATAATCCCTGTATAGAAGTTTCCGTAAATGGCATGATTAAATATGGTTATTATAAACTCCAGTAAGAACGTTGTGAAATTTTATTTCGGTACGCTCCTTTTAGATCTGCAATCAAGGCGTGAGGCTTAGTTATACCGGCAAAATAATCATCGTTTAAGCTTATATAATCTTCATGGGACACTGCCATAATAACTGCGTCATAATCATTATCGATTTTTTCAGTTAAACCAAATCCATATTCATGATTGAGCTCATCTGAATTGGCATGAGGATCCTGGATATGCACTTTGAGATAATATTCCTGCAAATTTTTAACAACATCAGCCACTTTGGAATTTCGTATATCGCTCACATTCTCTTTAAATGTGGCACCCATAATCAAAACCTTTGCATCTTTTACATTCCCATTATTTTGAATAATATGCTGTAAAACTTTTTTGGCTACATAAGCTCCCATACTATCATTGGTACTTCTGCCTGCTAAAATAACTTTTGAACTATAACCTAATTCCGCAGCTTTATAGGTAAGATAGTATGGGTCTACACCAATACAATGGCCACCTACCAACCCAGGATAAAATTTTAAAAAATTCCATTTAGTACCCGCGGCTTCCAATACTTCATAGGTGTTAATCCCCATTTTATCGAAGATGATAGATAACTCATTCATCAGTGCAATATTGAGATCGCGCTGGGTGTTTTCAATAATTTTGGCAGCTTCTGCAACTTTAATGGAAGATGCCCTATGCACACCTGCCTTAACTACCAATTCATATACCTTAGCTATTTCATCCAGCGATTCAACATCACAACCAGAAACAACTTTAATAACATTAGTTAATGTATGAACTTTATCGCCCGGATTAATACGCTCCGGGGAATACCCGGATTTAAAATCATTGCGATTTGTAAGTCCTGAAATTTTTTCAATTATCGGGATACAATCTTCTTCTGTGCAACCCGGATAAACAGTACTTTCAAAAATTACATAATCACCTTTTTTAATAACCTTCCCGATTGTTTCTGAAGCCTTTTGAACAGGAATTAAATTTGGAACATTATGTTCGTCTACAGGTGTAGGGACCGCTACAACAAAGAACTTAGCCTCTTTTAAATCATCGAGTGAAGTTGTAAATGTTATATCACTATTATAAAAAGCATCTGATTCCAACTCATTGCTGGGGTCAATACCCTGCTTCATCATATCTACCCTTTTTTGACTGATATCAAATCCAATTACGGATATTTTTTTTGAAAATTCCAATGCAATGGGTAATCCAACATAACCTAAACCAATAACCGCCAATTTAGCCTTCTTATCAATCAACTCTTTGTACATGCTTTACTATAATTTATTATGAAAATTTATTTTGAATATTTACTGTCAGCAAATTCTTTTGGCACTTTTGACCATTCTTCCGGTGGAAGCGATTTAAAATAATCATAAGTTATCTTCAATCCTTCACTGCGATTAACTGTTGGCTGCCATCCCAGAATCGTTCTGGCTTTGGTAATATCCGGCTGCCTTTGTTTGGGATCATCAACGGGCAATGGTTTGTAGACGATTTTCACTTTATTACCGGTAAGTTGAAGAATTTCTTCTGCAAAATCCTTTAAAGAAATTTCATCCGGGTTACCAATATTCACAGGCATATTATAATCGCTCATTAATAACCGGTAGATCCCTTCTACCAGGTCATCCACATAACAAAAGGAACGTGTTTGTGAGCCATCACCAAAAACAGTCAGGTCTTCTCCACGAAGTGCCTGGCCGATAAATGCTGGTAGTGCACGACCATCATTCAACCGCATTCTTGGTCCATACGTATTGAATATGCGAATGATGCGTGTATCTACATTATGAAAGGTATGATAAGCCATCGTGATGGATTCCATATAACGCTTTGCTTCATCATATACACCCCGCGGTCCTACCGGGTTAACATTCCCCCAATATTCCTCTGTTTGCGGATGTACTAGTGGATCACCATACACTTCACTGGTGCTGGCTACCAGAATCCTTGCATTTTTTGCTTTAGCAAGTCCCAAACAATTATGCGTACCCATAGCCCCTACTTTCAAAGTTTGTATTGGTATTTTTAAATAATCAATCGGACTAGCAGGTGAAGCAAAATGCAGAATGTAATCCAGGTCACCCTGGATATGTATAAACTTTGTTACATCGTGATGGTAAAATTCAAACTGCTCCAATTTAAATAGATGTTCAATATTCTTCAGATCACCGGTGATCAGGTTGTCCATCCCGATGACTCTAAAACCTTCCTTAATAAAACGGTCACTTAGATGTGATCCCAGAAAACCAGCAGCACCGGTTATTAATATTCTTTTCTGTTTCATAAATATCAATTTACAGTAGGACGACCTACACTTTCGTAATGAAATCCTAACTCTTTAATTGCATTGACATCAAATAAATTCCTTCCATCAAAAATTACTTTGTTTTTTAAATGCTGAACGATCTTTAAGAAATCGGGAGTTCGGAATTCATTCCATTCAGTGGCAATGATCAGTGCAGATGCATTGTCAAGACAATCATATTGTTGCTCAGAATAGCCTATTCTATCACCCAATAATTCTTTTACATTTTTCTTAGCTTCAGGATCAAAGGCACAAATGGTGGCTCCTGCGCTCAATAATTCTTCAATGATATACAACGCCGGTGCCTCACGGATATCATCCGTATTAGGTTTAAACGCAAGTCCCCATAATGCAAAATGTTTTCCTTTCAAATCATTATTGAAATATTTTTTGATTTTTGGGATCAGGTGTAGCTTTTGTTTTTCATTTACATCCATCACCGCATTTAATATTTTGAAATCATAATTAACCTCCGTAGCTGATTTTACCAGGGCCTGTACATCTTTTGGAAAGCAACTTCCGCCATATCCTATGCCTGGAAACAAAAAACGTTTTCCAATCCTTTCATCGCTTCCAATACCACGCCGAACCATATCAACATCTGCATCGAGCAATTCACATAATTGGGCAACTTCGTTCATAAAAGAAATTTTAGTGGCAAGGAAAGAATTGGCAGCATATTTAGTTAATTCAGCTGAACGTTCATCCATAAAAATAACGGGGTTTCCCTGCCGTACAAATGGTGCATATAATTCACCCATAACCTTTTTAGCCCTTTCAGAACGGGTACCTATCACCACTCTGTCAGGTTTCATGAAATCATCCACAGCAACACCTTCCCGCAAAAATTCCGGGTTTGAAACCACATCAAATTCTCCTTTAAAATTAGCTGCAATGGCATCATACACTTTTTCGGCTGTTCCTACCGGAACGGTACTTTTATCAACAATGACTTTATAATCCGTCAGTATTTTTCCCAAATCTGCACTCACGCCTAAAATATATTTTAAATCTGCGGAACCATCTTCTCCCGGAGGTGTTGGTAAAGCCAGGAATATTATTTCAGCTTCAAGTATTCCTTCCTGCAGATTTGTTGTAAACTTTAATCGCTCTTCTTTAAGGTTGCGCAAGAAAAGCTTTTCCAGGCCAGGTTCATAAATTGTTATCTCACCATTTGAGAGCTTGTTTACTTTTCTTTCATCAATATCAACACAGGTTACATAATTACCTGTTTCAGCAAAACAAGTTCCTGTTACAAGGCCTACATATCCCGTGCCTATGACTGCGATTTTCATTTTGTGTAAGATTTATTTTTAAAATAATTAATGATGGTTGATGTTATAAAGTCCACTTGATTTTCATTCATTTCTGTATGAACAGGCAGGGACAGAACTCTTTCGGTGAGCCAATCAGTATTTGGGAACATTGTGTTACCTGATTGAAAATGATCAAACATTTTTTGCCGGTGTGCCGGTACCGGGTAGTAAATCATTGAAGGAATTTTATGGTCTGCCAGGTGTTTTATCAATTCATCCCGGTTCGTATCACTTAATACCAAAGTGTATTGATGAAATACATGATCTGAATACCTGGCACGGACCGGGATGTTTATTTGTGGAATTGCTGCAAACGCTGTATCGTAATATGCTGCCACTTTTTTACGGGCTTCATTATATTTTTCAAGCAGTTGAAGTTTAATATTTAAAATAGCTGCTTGTAAGGTATCCAGCCGACTATTACAACCTACTATATCGTGATAATACCTTTTACTTTGGCCATGATTGGCAATCATATTTATTTTATTTGCCAGTTTTTCATCAGCTGTAAATATCGCTCCACCATCACCGTAAGCCCCCAAATTTTTGCTGGGATAAAATGATGTGGCGCCAATTGTACCAATTGTCCCTGTTTTTTTCACGGTTCCATCACTAAAGATATAGTTGCAACCTATTGCCTGTGCGTTATCTTCAATAACATAAAGGTTATGCCTGTTGGCAATATCCATGATCTTTTCCATAGGAGCAGCCTGGCCGAATAAATGAACCGGCACAATGGCTTTTGTTTTTGAAGTAATGGCATCTTCAACTGCTTCCGGACTAATACAAAAAGTTTCCTTATCTACTTCAACAAATACAGGCTTTAACCGTAATAAAGCAATTACTTCTGCGGTGGCTATATAGGTAAAGGATGGTGTTATTATTTCATCACCTGGTTGCAAATCAAGCGCCATCATAGCAATCTGAAGAGCATCCGTTCCATTGGCACAGGGGATAGTATGTTCAATTCCAAGATAATTGGAAAGATTACCTGAAAAAGTTTTAACTGGTTCTCCATTTATAAAAGCTGTACTGTCCAACACATCCTGGATGGCATTATCAACTTCAACCTTTATATTCAGATATTGGTTCCGGGTATCAACCATTTGAATGGGATGCATACGATCTGTTTACGATTAATTATTCAAGTACAAAATGTATGGAAGCTCTTGCCCAGAGCATTTCTTATTGCCCATCCATCATTTCATAAATTTAAAGGGCCGCGCAAAAATAGGCAATGAGATCAATAACCCATAATTCTAAAAGAATCAACTTGCAGGAAGAAAAGAAAAAACCTGTTCACACCTCCATTAATTCGTTATTGATAGATAAAAATGGTGCTTTGACTATTTTTGAGACTTCAACACAGCTAAATGGCAGTATTATTATATAAAATTTTCCTCTTTTTTTATGCAAAAGGGATTGGAGTGTACGCTCTTTTCAATAGAAAAGCCAGAATGTGGAGAAATGGCAGAAAACAACTATTAATCCTCATCACCACTACTTTACAAGACCTTGAAAGCCCTTTAATCTGGTTTCATTGTTCATCCCTTGGAGAATTTGAACAAGGTAGACCGATAATCGAATTACTTCGCAGTCAATACAAGGATCATAAAATTTTACTGACTTTCTTTTCTCCATCAGGCTATGAAGTACAGAAAAATTATAAAGAAGCTGATTATGTTTTCTACTTACCCATTGATTCAGCGGGTAATGCGGAGAAATTTCTCTCCATAACCAAACCTGTATTGGTAATATTTGTAAAATATGAATACTGGTATTATTATCTTAAAGCAGTATATGAAAAAGGTATACCGTTAATACTGGTTTCATCTGTTTTTAATAGATCCCAGCCTTTTTTTAAATGGTATGGAAGCCTTCATCGAAAAATGCTGGGATATTTCACGAAGATATTTGTACAGGACAGTTTATCGGCGGAACTGGTTAATAAAATAGGTAATCTTCCGATTTCAATTGCCGGGGACACCCGCTTTGACCGCGTTTCAGAGATCAGTCTTCATAAATCATCCATTCCTTTTATTAATGCTTTTAAGCAGGATAAACAAATTTTAATCGCAGGAAGTACATGGCCAAAAGATGAAGAGATACTATATACTGTTTTTCAACA
>JACCYQ010000111.1 GCA_013696395.1 Chitinophagaceae bacterium | reverse complement strand
TTATTAAACCTTTAAACAATCATTAAACCTTTAAACCATTCTTAAACCTTTAAACCATTATTAAACCTTTAAACAATCATTAAACCTTTAAACAATCATTAAACCTTTAAACCATTATTAAACCTTTAAACTAAACCCTAAACATACTCAATGACAATCCTAATCACCGGCGGTGCCGGCTTTATCGGTTCACATGTAGTCCGGTTGTTTGTCAATAAGTACCCTGGTTACAGGATCATCAACCTGGATGCATTGACCTATGCCGGTAACCTCGAAAACCTGCGTGACATTGAAAATGCCTCCAACTATATCCTGGAAAAAGTAAACATCCTGGATACAGCCGAACTCAAAAGAGTTTTTGATCAGTATAAGCCCTATGGTGTCATTCATCTTGCTGCCGAAAGCCATGTGGACCGCTCCATCTTATCACCACTGGATTTTGTATATACCAACGTCATCGGCACCGTCAACTTATTAAACGCCGCTAAGGAATGCTGGTTACATGCTGATCCTGTGGTTTGTCATGCTGAGCCTGTCGAAGCATCAACCCTTAAACCTTTAAACGATGAGAATGCTGCTAAGCGAAGATTTTACCATATAAGTACCGACGAAGTCTATGGCGCCCTAAGCGATACCGGTTTTTTTACAGAAGAAACTTCTTACGATCCGCATTCACCCTACAGCGCATCGAAAGCTTCTTCCGATCATTTTGTACGGGCTTATTACGACACCTATGCATTACCGGTAGTTATAAGTAATTGCAGTAATAATTATGGTCCTTATCATTTTCCTGAAAAGCTGATCCCGCTGTTCATTAATAATATCATTCACAAAAAACCTTTGCCGGTTTATGGAGACGGACTCTATACCCGCGACTGGCTCTATGTAAAAGATCATGCAGCAGCTATTGACATGGTATTTCATAAAGGAAAAACCGGCGAAACTTATAATATCGGCGGCTTTAATGAATGGCGGAATATTGACCTCGTCAAGCTGCTTTGCAAACTGATGGATCAAAAGCTGGGCAGAAAATCAGGCGAAAGTGAAGAATTGATCACCTATGTAAAGGACCGTCCCGGCCACGACCGCCGCTATGCGATCGATGCATCTAAAATAAACAAAGAACTCGGCTGGAAACCCAGTGTAACATTTGAGCAAGGTCTTGAAGAAACGATTGATTGGTTTTTACAAAACGAAGAATGGCTGGCCGATGTTACATCTGGTGCTTATATGAAGTATTATGATGAGCAGTATACGGGCAGGGGCTAATAAATGGTTTATAGGTTTAAGGGTTTAAGGGTTTAAGATTTAAAATGTTTAAGGGTTTAAATGTTTAAGGGTTTAAGGTTTAAAATGTTTAAGGGTTTAAAGGTTTAAAGGTTTAAGGGTTTAAGATTTAAACTGATCTTTTAACTATTATTAAACTCTTAAACTGACCTTTTAAATTATTACTAAAACTCTTAAACTTTTAGTAAAGGGATAAGAATAACCATCAAAACACATGGCCGAACATATTTTTTCATTTGAAAAGTTGGAGGTATGGAAGGATGCTAGAATTTTAACTAAAGAAATTTATATGCTAACAAAAATTTTTCCAACTGAAGAGAAATATGGATTATGTCAACAAATCAGAAGATCATCTGTTTCCATATGTTCTAATATAGCTGAAGGTACTAGCCGTGCAAGTGCTAAAGACCAGGCTCATTTTACAACAATGGCTTTTGGCAGTTTGATGGAATTATTGAATCAAATTATTATCGCTTTTGACTTGGATTATTTAAACGAAAAGCAATTAAACAATTTGAGGAATCGCATACAATCTTTGTCGGTTAAGTTATCTAATTTGAAAAAATCTCAACTTTCAAGGTTAAAGACTTAAACATTTAAACCCTTAAACCTTTAAATTCTTAAATTCTTTAAACTATTAACCCTTAAACCTTAATTCTTAAACCTTTAAACTCTTAAACTTTTAAACCCTTAATGAAAGGCATCATCCTCGCCGGCGGTTCCGGCACCCGGCTTTACCCCATTACAAAAGCAATCAGTAAACAACTGATGCCCATCTACGACAAACCGATGATCTATTATCCATTGTCTGTACTAATGATGGCGGGCATTAGGGAAATACTGATCATTACCACTCCTGAGGACAATGCATCTTTTAAAAGATTATTGGGTGATGGCTCCCAGGTGGGTTGTCGTTTTGAATACGCCATCCAGGAAGTTCCCAATGGGCTGGCGCAGGCTTTTGTAATCGGAGCAGATTTTATTGGTGATGATAAGGTTGCCCTGATCCTGGGTGATAATATATTTTATGGTACCGGTTTTGGTAAAACATTAAAGGAACTGAGTGAAGTGGAAGGGGGGTATGTATTTGCTTATGAAGTTTCTGATCCTGAAAGGTATGGTGTGGTTGAATTTGATGATCAGAATACCGCTGTTTCCATAGAAGAAAAACCGGCCCGGCCAAAATCAAGGTATGCCGTTCCCGGTTTATATTTTTATGATAATGATGTGGTGAAGATCGCCGGGGAACTAAAACCTTCGGCACGTGGTGAGTACGAGATCACCGATGTGAATAAAGAATACCTGGAAAGAGGCACATTAAAAGTGGCCGTTCTCGATCGCGGTACCGCCTGGCTCGATACCGGAACCTTTGATTCATTAAGCGATGCCACTGAATTTGTCCGCGTCATTGAAAAACGCCAGGGCACTAAGATCGGCTGCATCGAAGAAGTGGCTTTCAGAAATGGATTCATCAGTAAAGAAGCATTACTGGACCTTGCTTCAGGATTGGAAAAAAGCGGGTATGGAACATATCTTAGAACAATAGTTGAACGATAGAGGAACAATGGAAATACTTTTTAATAATGTTTAAAGGTTTAGTAGAAGTTTAAAAGTTTAATTAAACCCTTAAACCCCCTAAACCCTTAAACCCCCTAAACCCCCTAAACCACTTAAACCTCTTAAACCCTTGCTCACCCCAATTGAAAAGAATTATTTTTTATGTTAACGGCAGAAATAGTAGGAGATAAGCTGAAACAAAATAGGGAATACCTGGAAAATGAATTTGGGTTAAAGGGGCTTTTGCTTTATGGCAGTTATGCCAAAAATACTTTTTCAGCAAATAGTGATGTGGATCTGTTTTATGAAATGCAGGATGGATGTCACATGACGCTGCGCCGTCTTCAACGGTTAGAAAATTTTGTAAACGGGTTACTACAGGTTGATAAAACAGAATTGGTTAATAAAAAACAAGCCAATCCCCTTGTACTTCAAGATGCCTTAAACTATGCCATTACCATTTTCTGATCAGTCATTGCTCTATATTCTTACAAGTCTGGAGTGTATAGAGAAAATCAATATTTATATTTCGGGGTTTGATAAATCCAAAGATTTCTTTTCCAGTCATGATCAGCAGCCTTTCAATGCATCCTGCCATCTTTTACTGGCTATTGGTGAAGAATGCGGTAAAATTGACGAAACACTAAAGGATGAATTTTCCTTTGTTGATTGGGCTAATATAATCGGACTTCGTAACCGCATAGCACATGATTACCGGGGTATTGATTTTGACATTGTATTCGCGATTTGTAAAAACGAACTAAGCCTGCTTAAAGAAGTACTGGTAAAAATGATTGCGATTATAAAGCCTGACACAGATTCTTTTAATACGCTATTGGAACAACCTTACTTTAATCACCTGGGCTATTTAAAATTATCAACTGATAGCAGAAATGATTCCTGATACTAAATTCCCAATACTTTAAACCCATTAAACCCTTAAACCATCGTTCAAAACTACTTATGCAAAACAAACCATCCTATTCAATTGCTGATTTTTCACCGCAGCTTTTTTGGGATGTTGATAGGAATAAATTGGACCTTGAAAAGAATAAACGCTTCGTTATTGAACGTGTATTGCAGCGAGGGTCCAGAAAAGATTTTAATATGCTACTCGGTTATTTCGGAAAGGAAAGAATAAAGGAAGTGGTGAAACAACTTCCCTGGTTAAATGAGAAAGACCAGGCATTTGTGCATGTATTTTTTGATATTCCTTACAACGATTTAAAATGCTACATAAGGAAACCGTTGAGCCGGCACTTCTAATGCTGGCCAATGAATTATTTAAAATACCTGAGTTAGAACAGTTTGTTTTAGTTGGAGGGACAGCCATTACCTTATTGATTGCTAACAGGAGAAGTATTGATATAGATCTTTTCTAATACGGATGCATTTGAAACTGATCGCATGCTGGCTATATTGAAAGAGCATAGGTTACAATTTACTGTTCAATCTATGTCTAAAGGAGCTATTCTGGGGTATATAAATACAATCAAAACCGACTTCATCAGGCATGATTATCCATGGATAGAACCTCCCAAAAAAATAGATGGTTTAAACCTTGCGTCATTAAAAGATTTGGCAGCAATGAAACTGAATGCCATAGTGGGTAGTGGATCAAGACTAAAAGATTTTGTAGACATTTCATTTTTATCTGCCCATTTTAATTTAATGGAAATGTTAGATTTCTATGAGAAAAAATATCCGGATATCAATAGTTTGATGGCAATGAAATCATTATGCTATTTTGATGACATAGATTTTAGTGTTGATATCGAATACATAGGCAGCAAACGATCATGGGAAGAAATAAAATACAGGCTGATACAAATGGTTTCCGATCCGAAAAAAAAATTTCCTCCACTTTAAAAATCTAAAGCCCTGAAGAAGGTAACATGTTTAAAAGTAAAAGTTATAAATATTGTTTGGTGTGGAGTCTTTGAGACATATAGTCGATCATAAATTTGAAAATCACATTAAATATCGCAACCGGTTTTCCATAAAGAAAATCAATATTGAAAGGGTGTATAAGGAGCGTTTTGAATTCTTTTGTTTAAAGGTTTAATAGTGGTTTAAAAGTTTAATTAAATTTCTCCCTTAAACCTTTAAACATTTAAACCATAGTTCAACAACTGTTCATCCATTGTCATCCTGAGCTTATCGAAGGTTCAACAACTGTTCAACTACGGTTCAAAAATCACTAAACCCTAAACTTACTAAATGAACATCCTCCACCTAATAGGAAGAAAAGAACCACTTTTTAAAGAAGATATTTCAGCCCATGAAGCTGAATTGAGAAATATTGTTGAACAATCTTCTTTTTTGGTGATCGGTGGTGCCGGTTCTATCGGGCAGGCAGTGACCAAAGAAATCTTTAAAAGAAATCCAACCAAACTGCATGTGGTTGATATTTCTGAAAATAATATGGTGGAACTGGTCCGCGATATCCGCAGTTCTTTCGGATATATCAATGGAGATTTTCAAACCTTTGCACTCGATATCGGCTCCATTGAATACGATGCTTTTATTAAAGCAGATGGTCATTATGATTATGTGTTGAATTTGTCGGCGCTCAAGCATGTGCGCAGTGAAAAAGATCCTTACACGCTCATGCGGATGATTGATGTGAATATTTTCAATACGGTAAAAACTATTCAGCAATCTATTGATCATAAAACAAAAAAATATTTTTGCGTTTCTACTGATAAAGCCGCCAATCCGGTCAACATGATGGGTGCCTCTAAACGCATCATGGAAATGTTCCTGATGCGGGGAAGCCGCGATATTAATATTTCTACTGCCCGTTTTGCTAACGTAGCTTTTTCAGATGGTTCTTTATTGCATGGGTTCAACCAGCGCATACAAAAGCAGCAACCTATCGTTGCGCCTAAAGATATTAAACGATATTTTGTAACACCGCAAGAGGCTGGTGAACTTTGCCTGATGTCCTGCATATTCGGCGAAAACCGCGATATATTTTTTCCCAAATTAAGTGAACAACTCCACCTCATCACCTTTGCAGATATCGCCATAAAATACCTGGAACAATTGGGTTTTGAACCCTGGCTCTGTAAGGATGAAGAGGAAGCCCGCCAGTTGGTTCATACCTTACCTTCACAAAAAAAATGGCCCTGTTTGTTTACTGCCAGTGATACTACCGGCGAAAAAGATTTTGAGGAGTTTTTTACAGAAAATGAAATGTTGGATATGAATCGGTTTCATAGCCTGGGCATCATTAAAAATGAACTGGAGCTGGATGAAGTCAAACTCTCCAGGTTTGAAACGGCAATCATCGGTTTCAAAGAAAAAAAGCAGTGGACCAAACAAGAAATGGTTGATCTCTTTTATCAAATGATTCCGGGTTTCGGGCATAAAGAAACCGGCAAATACCTCGATGCAAAAATGTAATGTTTATTAAGTCATGACCGAAAATTTTCAATCCTTTATTGCATTTGTAAGAGAACAATTTCCGGGGCATGATTTCATTCCCTTGCATGCACCGTATTTTGGCGGCAACGAAAAAAAATATCTCCTGGATACCATCGATTCCACTTTTGTTTCTTCCGTAGGTGAATATGTAAACCGTTTTGAAGCCATGATGGCTGAAATCACGGGTGCGAAATTTGCCATTGCAACCGTAAATGGTACAACAGCTTTACACCTTGCTCTGGTAGCAGCCGGTGTAAAACCGGGTGATGAAGTCATCACCCAACCCCTGACTTTTGTGGCCACTGCCAATGCCATCAGCCATGCCGGCGCTGTACCCGTTTTTGTGGACGTTGACAGGGATACGATGGGTTTATCACCCGAAGCATTGAAATCTTTTTTAGCAGAAAATGCCAGTATAAATAATGAGGGCATATGTTTTAATAAAACCACCGGAAAAAAAATAGCGGCCTGTGTGCCCATGCATACATTCGGTTTCCCGCTACGCATTGATGAAGTAGTGGAGATTTGTGATCAGTATCATATTCCGGTTATTGAAGATGCGGCTGAATCTTTAGGCAGTTACTACAAAGACAAACATACTGGTAATTTTGGGTTGATGGGAACCTTCAGCTTTAATGGTAACAAAACAGTTACTTGCGGTGGCGGCGGCGCCATCATTACCAATGATGATGCGCTGGCAAAAAAATTAAAACATTTATCCACCACGGCCAAGCAACCACATGCCTGGGAATTTGCGCATGATGATGTAGGTTATAATTACCGGATGCCCAACCTGAATGCGGCCCTGGCCTGTGCACAATTGGAGCAACTTGAAAATATACTGGCTAATAAACAGGCATTGGCTGACAGGTACAAAGATTATTTTGCAGACAGCGAAGGGCAACTGGTTGAACCCATTGCACGGGCTAAAGCAAACAACTGGCTTCATACCATTATATTAAAAAACAAAGAAGAGAAAGAAGCTTTTTTAAAATTCACAAACGGGCAAAAAATAATGACACGCCCCATCTGGCGGTTAATGAATAAATTACCCATGTATGCCACTTGTCAAACCGGTAGTTTGGAAAATGCAGCATGGCTGGAAGAAAGAGTGGTGAATATTCCAAGCAGTTACAGACCTTAAACCTTATGCGGAAACAGCTTATTTTAATCGGTGGCGGCGGGCATTGCAAATCTTGCATTGATGTGATTGAACTGGAAGATAAGTTTGATATCCACGGAATACTGGACAGCCCGGAAAAAATGGATGATCAACTTTTGGGGTATAAGTACATGGGCACGGATGATGATATAGAAGCATTCATTGAAAAAGGATATTATTTCCTGATCACCATCGGGCAATTGAAATCTGCTGAAAAACGCAAAAATATTTTTGATAGATTAAAGGAAGGGAATGCCAGCATAGCAACCATTATTTCTCCATTGGCACATGTTTCAAAACATGCGGTGATCAGCGAAGGAACCATTGTGATGCACGGAGCCACGGTAAATGCAGATGCCATGATTGGCCAAAACTGTATTCTGAAC
>JACCYQ010000063.1 GCA_013696395.1 Chitinophagaceae bacterium | reverse complement strand
GGAAATTTTATCTACCGGAATTTTTATATCGGCGGTATCTATGATCTATTTTTTCATGAAAAAATTTAAAAAGAAAAATATTGAAGCAGTGCCAACCAGCGAATTAAATCAACAAATAAAAATACAGACAACATGAACTGAACAATAATAAAAAATTATTTTTCTACAAATTCTCCCGATAAGTCGGATGTATAAACAATCAAATAAACACATGAAAAAAATAATTTTATTTCCGGCAATTATCCTTTGTTTTTGCCAGGCAGCTTTAGCGCAGACTAACACTATGTATGATGTTGTGTTGGTGGGTGGCCGTGTAATTGACCCAGAAACCAAACTGGATGCAATAAAGAATGTTGGTATACTCAACAACCGTATTGCACAAATTTCTTCAGAACCATTGAAGGGTAATGAAATGATTAACGTAAGTGGATTGGTAGTCGCTCCCGGCTTCATTGATATGCATGTACATGGCAGAAGCAATACAGAACAGGAATACCAGTTGCATGATGGAGTGACTACAGCTTTGGAACTGGAATGGGGAATTGAACATCTGGGAAAATGGTATGCTTCAAGACAGGGGAAAGCACTGATTAACTACGGCGCCAGTGTATGCTGGCCTTTTGAAAGATTTCTTGCTTTGGATAAATATAAAAGCGATGTAAATGCGTTGGAACAGGTAACAATAAAGGGTGAAGCAGGTCTTCGTAAACTTATCGAAACTATATCCCCATCTTATGCTGACACCCTCTCAGAATCAGAAAGCAATAGAGTGCTTGTTAATATAGAAACCTCCCTATCTGATGGCGGCATTGGTATTGGCGTTCCTATCGGCTATCTTCCAAAAACGAAGCCCGGCGAAATGTATAGTGTTTATAAATTAGCCGGAGAACTGGATGCATTAATATTCTCTCATGTACGTGAGCCGAATATTATTTCAATACAAGAAGTAATTGCAGTGGCAATAGTAGCCGATGCCCCTCTGCATATTGTTCATATCAACAGTATGGCGTTGGGTAATATCCAATTGGCACTGGATATGATACAGGCTGCAAAGCATAAAGGATTTGATATATCAACAGAATTATATCCTTATACAGCAGGTTCTACTTTGTTGCAAAGTGCACTGTTTAATGATGGCTGGCAGGAAAAAATGAATATTTCCTATGGCGATTTACAATGGGAATCAACCGGTGAACGCCTGACCCAAAAATCATTTGAAGCTTACAGAAAAACCGGTGGCACCGTTATTCTTCATTCTATGAAACCGGAATGGATTAAAACCGGGATTGCCGCTCCGGGGGTAATGATTGCATCCGATGGAATGCCTTATGCCAAACTTGCCCACCCACGCACTGCCGGAACTTTTTCAAGAGTGTTGGGCAAATATGTAAGAGAAGATAAAGTGATTGATTTGAACACTGCCATTGAAAAAATGACGCTGCTGCCTGCAAAAAGACTGGAAGGCATTGCACCAATGATGCGTTTCAAAGGAAGAATACAGGTTGGCGCTGATGCAGATATTACCATTTTTAATCCCGATACAGTTTTTGATAAAGCAACTTTCGAAAAAGGACTGGAGTTTTCTGCAGGTATTGAATATGTAATGGTGAATGGAAAATTTGTTTTGAAGAATGGTAAAACGGTAAACAATGTTTTTCCGGGTCAGGCTGTTTATGGAAAGTTTAAAAAATAAAAAACGGTTTGTTTTTGAAAATGAAGAGAATTGTGAATAAAGATTAAATTGGCTTTAGCCAAACTTTTGCTAACATAAAAAAATACCATGCCGCATGTAAGTGTTTATATTCATTTTGTATGGAGTACAAAAATCAGAATACCTTATTTAAAAACAAAAGCAATAAGAGAAGCCATGTGGCAGCACATTAAAGACAATGGCAAACTAAAAGGTATTTTTATTGATTTTGTAAACGGGCATCAGGAACATTGTCATTGTCTGGTTTCACTGGGCACCGAACAAACCATTAGCAAAATAATACAGTTGATAAAGGGAGAATCAGCATTTTGGTTTAATAAACAAAATTTAATCAAAGAAAAACTTGAGTGGCAGGATGAATATTTTGCTGTTTCAGTTTCGGAATCTGCATTAAACAAAGTAAGGGAATATATTAAAAACCAGGAAGTGCATCACAAGAAAAAAACATTTCAACAGGAGTATGATGAATTTGTTGAAAAATATGGCTTTAAAAAATATAAAGATGAATAAGGAATTATTTGGCTAAAGCCAATAAAATAAACATTATTAGTTAGTCCTCCAGCTAAAGCTGGAGGGAATTCATGAAGGGAATTCATGAAAGAAAATCATAGAGGAAATTTATGAAGTGAATTCAAGATTTGCCACAGTGATTTGATTTGCCACAGGCTTTAGCCTGTGGCTCTAAATAAAAGGTACCATCCAGGCTTTAGCCAAACAACTAAAAACACAAAAAAATTAATTGCTGATGAAAAAAATAAAACTCCTTCTCTTTACAATATTATGCACAGGATTGCTGCATGCCCAGCAGCCCTTAACAGCAAGTCAGCAGGCGGTGCAACAAACAGTTATTAAAGTATTTGAATCATTGTCAAACCGGGATTCGCTAAGTCTGAAAGATTATTGCACAACAGATATTACATTATACGAATATGGCCAGCTATGGAACATGGATACCCTAATCCTGAAAGGCATAATTCAAAACCAGGCTGCAGATTTTAAACGTATCAATACTTTTCATTTCATAAGTACCCATGTAGATAAAAGCATAGCATGGGTCACCTATAGTCTTCAGTCAATAATAACAAAGGATGGCAAACCCGGAAATTTCCAATGGTTGGAAACGGTAGCTTTGGTTAAAAAGAAAAAAAATTGGAAAGTAAAACACCTGCATTCAACACTTATAAAACGATCTTAATCAGACACAAAAACATAACTGCATGAAACAGATACAAGGCTTTATAACTGCAATTTTATTAACAGGATTTTTGCATGCACAAGACAGCATCATAAAATTTTCTTTTGACCATGTAGCGCTTTCAGTAAAAGACGTAGACCGATCTGTTGACTTCTATAAAAAAGTTCTGAACCTCAAAGAAATTGAAAACCGATCAAAATCAGAGGGCTTGCGTTGGCTCTCTTTAGGTGGAAACTTAGAGCTTCACCTTATTCCTATGTGGAAACAAAATATCATAATTGATATAGCGTCACATTTTGCATTAGCCACCAAAAATTTTGATGCGTTTATAAATTTTTTAAACAAAGAAAAAATTAAGTATTTAGATGCCAATGACCAACCGCATGCATATAGCATCCGTGCTGATGGTGTAAAACAACTTTACTTTCAGGATCCGGATGGATATTGGATTGAGGTAAATAATATCGGACAGAATTATTAATTGAATCACAATTTGGCTGTAATAACAAGAGTGACTTTTAATTGCGCTGTTGTTTTTTTTCTGTGCAGTGTTCTTGTGCGATGCTCACCAAAAACAGAATCAGGCAAGCCAATGTGTAAGCATTCCAAATTCTTCTAATTAAAACAAAACTAATGGCTATTACAAACACAAATGAAGGATTAAAACGTGTAGTAGGAGTTCCGGGCCTGGCGCTTGCTATTATTAATGGTGTAATTGGCGCCAGCATATTTGCACTGCCGGCAATTGTTGGAATTGCTATGGGTGCGTTTGGAATTTTCAGTTATATATTCTGTAGCATTATGCTGGCTG
>JACCYQ010000231.1 GCA_013696395.1 Chitinophagaceae bacterium | reverse complement strand
TCACCTTTTAACCAATAATGTCCGAAGAAAACTTTTTTGTCTTTATTATGATAAAATTCAGGCGATTTTAATGTTGATATTTCAATGAGCTTTTCTGGTAAATCCTCAAGAGGTTCTATACTTATTGATCTGTAGGTCATTTTAGATGGATCTTCCCACCATTTAATTCTTATTTCTGTTCTTTCTGTTCCGTCTTTGTCCGTAAAAGAAAGTCCAACAGGCATTTTCATTTCTTTACCTTTTAATGTTTGGTCTATAGCTTCATTTAATGCTGATCCCTTCCTGACCGATTGGTAAATAAGTTCGTCTGTTAGTTTGTCATTGTCCAAAGTATTCTTTAAGTATTGAATATTTTTATTATCCCAACAAGCATGAACAGCCCTGAAAGTATCGGTTTCGTAATAAAGCGGCAAGGTCTTGAACCACTCTAAATACCTTTCATATTCCTCTTGCCTGTTCTGAAATTGTTTGAGTGTTTCGTAATGCTGGATGATATTTTTGATCAGGTGTTTTCTCAGGTGTCCGCCTTCGGTTTCCTGGAAATGAAAACAAATTGCATTGTATTCGTGATTTCCAATTAAAGCAATTGCGTTTTCACTTTCAACCATTGCTTTAACTATTGCAAGTGTTTCCCTGATTTTTGGTCCTCTGTCAATATAACCACCTACAAATAACACTTTTCTTTCTGGGTGAGAATATGCCCCGTCCTTTTTTTTATATCCTAACTTCAGAAGTAATGCTTCCAATTTATCTGCGTGCCCGTGTATATCTCCAATAAAATCTGTCATTTTTTGAATATACTCATTATTTTCCTCTCTCCCAGTCTCTCATCTTAAACGCTAAACTACTGACAAGTATTCATCATAATGATATGTTGGATGACAAATAAATGTAAACATGAAATACGGGTCTATTCAAGAGACTTACAGGAGCAGCAATATTTTTTGCATATCCTTCATTTTTAAATTCATTTATAAAAGGGCGATAAGCATTAAACCGCTCATTGCAATCATTAATGCATCTTCAATAATGGTAACCGTGCTCATTGGTAAATTGAATACTGCACCCAAACAGGCGCACTGTATTTTTCTTTTGTTCAATACAGTTTGCAAAACACCAATAATGCTGACAGTCATTACTACGAACGTAACCGAATTGGTGATCAGTGGATTGAAGTTGATTGCATAGGCAATACCTAATCCTAATTCGATAAATGGATAGATAAAGCCCCATCCCCTGAAATGCTTTGCAATAATATCGTATGAAGAATAATTGTCGGCAAAACCTTTTAAGTCAAGCATTTTAAAGAATGAGAAAGCAAGAAAAAAGCCACTCATAAAAATCCTCATACCTGTCATCCAATCAAAACCATTTACGGTTGTAGCAGCTATAATGCTTAAAATGGTTACATAAAAAAAGATAAGCAGGATTGGTTTATAAGTTTCTAACCAAGATTTACTTTCTTCACCCGTTGATGTTACATGATGCATACCTTCATCCGCTTCAGTAATGGTGTAATTCCCTGCTTTTTGTAAGGCCGATTGTAAGGTTTCAATCGGGACATGCTTTTGCATGGTGATTGTTGCCTGGGGTGCTTTTAATTGTACATCAGTTTGTGTAACATCACCCATTTTGAGGAGTTCACTTTTTACTTTAGCCACGCAGCCCGTACACGTCATTCCGCTTATGTTATAAGTATGTGTCATAGTATCATTGTTTTAGTACAAAAGTAAAGCCATCAATGGATGCAGCTATTATGTAATTGTGGAATTGATTTGTAATGTTTACAGGTCTTCGATATTCCTTCGGCTGTTTGGTTTCAGCGACTTGTAAAAAGAAGGTGTAAGACCTGTTTGTTTTTTGAACTGGTTAGAGAGGTAGGCCACACTGCTGTAACCTAAGCTGTCAGCAATTTGAGAAATTGTTAGTTCATCATACATCAATAATTCTTTTACTTTTTCAATTTTTTGGGAAATGAAATATTTTTCAATGGTAATACCCTGCACTTCTGAAAAGAGGTTGCTTAAGTAATTGTAATCGTAATTGAGCTTTTGAGCAATGTAATCCGAAAGGTTAACAGCCAGGTCCTCATTGCTTTTATGGTGAATGAGCTCCACAATTGCGTTTTTTATTTTTTCAATGATGCGACTTTTACGGTCGTCAATAATTTCAAAACCCAGCTTTTGCAGAGATATATTAAGTTGGTCTAAGACCTCGGGCGGGGGTTCGTTTTCAAGTTCAACTTCTCCCAATTCCACGGATATTGGATGCAAGCCTGCTTTTTCAAGTTCCGCCTTTACCACCATTTTACAGCGGCTGCAAACCATGTTTTTTATATAAAGTTTCAAATGGTCAAAGTTTATAGTGCGCATTAAGTAATTGCAAACTTATAAAAAGCTTGTGGCTATCTGTCTAACCAAAAATGTTAATTGGATGTAAGTAAGTTGCGTGCTGAAGGGAGAATATGCGGGAATTCATGTTTTGATGATGTGTTAGACTGGGAAAAATGGATAAATGAAACGCCGAGTCCTTTTTTAGGCAGTGCAGTGGCTACTTAATTGATTTTCGAATATGCTCAATTTTTTCTTTTAAATCCGGGATGTCATTTTTAATAATATCCCAAACTAAACTTGAGTCAATGCCAAAATATTCATGAGTAAATACATTTCGCATTCCTACAATTTGAGCCCATTCAACATTTGAAAATTTGGATTTCAATTCAGTTGATAGATGATTGCTGGCTTCTCCAATTATTTCCATTTGCTTTATACATGCAAACCGCATCATTGAGTTTTCAAGAAATACTGGTAAGTCAACTGCTATTAAATATTTCTGAATTTCTTCAATTGCATCAAGAATATGTTGTAACCTAATTTCATCTCCCAATTCACTTCGCATATATCAAACGTTTTTCTACATCAACAAGTGGTTTAATATATTTTGACATGCCACTTGAAGAAACCAAATCGACTTTATTGTTTAACAGCTTTTCAAGGTCAAGCTTCATCTGAATGAATTGCAATCCTATCTTTTGACTGTAGTCTAAATCAACTAATATGTCTATATCGCTTTTATTATCAGCCACCCCCCGCACATATGAACCAAATAAATAGGCTTTCAAAACTGGGCGTGTTTTGAAGTAATCTTTTATTGATTCTATTTTTGCACTATCTAAGGTCATATGACAAATATACAAAACTATAAAGAAGCGTTTTCAAACGCGTTTTGCGCTATTTGTTTGTGTTCACAATATTCCATTTAACTCTTTTCCCATTCCTAAGAAAAACGCGGATGGAAAATGTTGCGCATATACCACCAGGTTAGTTTGCCTCAACTAAAAAAAAATGAAAAATCTATTTTTTATTCAATCTCAGTAACCCCGCATTGATCGCTACGATGATGGTACTCAAACTCATTAACACAGCACCCATGGCAGGACTTAAAACGAATTGCGGATATAAAATTCCAGCAGCCAGTGGAATAGCAATCACGTTATAACCCACTGCCCACCACAGATTCTGAATCATTTTATTATACGTTGCACGGCCAAAAGCGATCATGTTGGCAACGTCTTTCGGATCGCTGTTCACCAAAATAATATCCGCGGTTTCGGCCGCTACATCCGTACCGGAACCTACGGCTATACCCACATCCGCCTGTGCCAGTGCAGGCGCATCATTTACCCCATCACCGGTCATCGCCACTAATTCTCCTTTTTCCTGGAACGATTTTACTTTTTCCAGTTTCTGGTGGGGTAATACATTGGCAAAATATCCATCCATCTTAAGTTTTCCAGCAACTGCAGCCGCAATTTTTTCATTATCTCCTGTTAACAGAAATGATTTGATATTCATCTCTTTTAAATCAGCAACAGCTTCAGCCGCCGTTTCACGAATGCTGTCTGCAAAACTGATGATACCAACCGGTTCATCATCGATCAATACAAAATTGACTGTTTCTGTTTGCTGGTCAATGTCAGCCGGAATGGCCGGTAATGGTTTATGATTATTGGTGAAATAATTGGGCCCCGCAGCCACCACTTTTTTTCCCTTAACCATGCCCGTTACACCTATTCCCTGCTGATAACTAAAACCGGTGGATGGCCAAAGTTCCAGTTTTTTTTCTGCCAGCTTTTGCATGATACCCCTGGCAATATAATGCTCCGAATTTTGCTGAACCGCTGCAACATTTTGTAGTATTTCATCAACCTGGTAACTATCATGGATGGGTATGATCTTTTGAATTTCATGCGATCCCCTGGTGAGCGTTCCCGTTTTATCAAAAATGATTGTTGTGAGTTTCCTGGCATTTTCAAATGCCGTACGATTCCGGATCAGTAAACCATTCACCGCCGCTTTGGTAGTGGAAATGGCTACCACAAGCGGTATGGCCACACCCAATGCATGCGGACAGGCAGTGACCATCACCGTTACCAGTCTTTCCAGTGAAAAAGCAAGATCCCCTCCCTTGCTGTGCCAGTAAATAAATGTTATCAGCCCGACGATGATCGAAACATAGGTTAACCATTTGGCCACTTTATCCGCCAGGTTTTGCGTATTGGATTTGGATGCCTGGGCCGATTCAACCATACCGATCACTTTATTGAGATAGCTGTCTTTGCCTGTCCCTGTAACGTGTATTTTTAAGGAACCGTTTTCATTTACTGAACCGGCAATAACTTTTTCATCTTTTTCCTTTTTAACCGGTACGCTTTCACCCGTTAGCATACTTTCATTTACAAAAGAACTTCCATCGATCACCATTCCATCCGCAGGAATTTTTTCTCCCGGCTTAATTAAAACAATATCATTATTCCGCAAATCTTTCAGTGGAATATCCGTCATAGCGCCATCCTGTTCCACATGCACCGTGGCGGGCAGTAAGGCAACCAGTGATTGCAGTGCTTTTGATGCAGCCATTTCGGAACGCATCTCCAGCCAGTGACCCAGCAACATAATATCGATCAGCGTGGCCAGCTCCCAAAAGAAATCCATTCCCGGCAAACCCAAAACAACCGCTACACTATACACAAATGCAACGGTGATGGCCAGGGCCACCAGCGTCATCATGCCAATGGCTTTATCCCTGATCTCTCTAACCATTCCTTTGAGAAAAGGCATGCCACCATAGAAATAAATAAAAGCACTCAATCCCAACAAAACATATTGATCTCCGGGGAAGCCTATATCAATCCCCAGCCATTGCTGTATCATGGGAGATAATAACAGAACCGGGATCGTTACAGCCGTGCAGATCCAAAATCGCTTCAAAAAATCATGTGTATGATGACCGGCATGTTTATCATGACTGCTATGTGCCGCATGACCTGAATGATCTGCATTCATTTCTTCATGAGCCGCAAGGCCGTCATGATCCGCTGTTTTTTTTATTTCAACCGGTACCAGTTTCATTCCGCATTTAGGACAATTACCCGGTGCAGGTTTAACCACTTCCGGGTGCATCGGGCAGGTGTAATGTTGGTTTTGGGAATGATCATCCATAATAATTATTGATTAATAATAACAGGAAATTCAATTTTTATTTTTTCCCAGGCAACCGCGATGTTTGCAATATTATCTTTGTCCTTTTCGATAAAATACTGAAGCCTTTCCGTATGCTTATTTTTTTTGGGCTTTAGTTTTATTCTCACCAGGTCGTCCTGAGAATCATATTCAGATGCAAGATGCTGCTCCCAATGTTTATTAATAATTACGATCCATTCTTTTTTACCCGGAATGGTGAAGAGGGCGTATTTTCCTGCTGGTAAAGTACTGCCATTAACTGTAAACGGATTTTTAAATTCGATAGTTGTTGCATCATGAGCGCCTGTTACCCAAACCTCATCGTATGGCACAAGCCCACCCCAGATTACCCTCTTCCTAACACCCGGGGAATGATAATTAATAATGATGCTGTCATTATTTACCATTCCAAAGGCCATCGACTTTATACTTTTCTTTGTTGTGTCTTTTACAAGGTTCGGATTATAACACACTTCATTTTTCTGGGCATTCCCCATCATGGTAAAGCAACCCGTAAAAACAGCTAATGCAATCAAGCTTTTAATATTCATATAATTACTTTAAAATGCGGAGCCTAATTACCAGACTCCGCATTTGATATTTAGTTGATAGTTTCCTTCACTTCACCACAATTCATCATTTTTTCACCGAAATAAGGATTTCGGATCTCTTTGGAAGAACTGATCCAGGAGGCTCCTTTATCATTAAAAGCCATCGGGCAATACTGCACATAGACTTCACCGTTAGATAATCCATCTTTCTTCAACAGGGAGATCATGGCATTGCTCAGATCCTCATAATGCTTACGCTGCAGTTCAAGGTCCGCTGCTGCAGTAATTTTAGATGCGGATGCTGCAATAGCTTCTGCCCCGCTCACTTCTTTGGCACCGGCTTCAATGGCATTGGCGGCAATTTTTGCTTCACCCATATCACTGTTGGTAAGTGCTGTAGTCAGGTGCACATAATGCTGGTAAACGGCATTCAGTTTTTCATCCTTTAAAACGGGGCTTGAACTGGCCGGTGCCTGTTCGGTTTTCATATCATCATGACCGTCATGTTCTACCATTTCACCTTTTGTTGCAGTATCATCACCGCAGGCGGTTAAAAGAATTACTGCTGTTACCGGTACCATCTTTTTGATCAAATGTTTCATTGTTTTTTGTTTTTGATTTATAAAATTTTAATGATTATGTCCCGCCATGGGGTCCTTTCCTTTTTTCAACACAAATTCACTGTATAATAAATAGGCGCC
>JACCYQ010000116.1 GCA_013696395.1 Chitinophagaceae bacterium | reverse complement strand
AAAACTGACAAACTTTGCAATGGAGAAAAAGTGCCAAACTGGTCAGGATTATTAAATAAAGAAGTAAAGGGAAAAAGTAATTGATCGTTTCCTTGTTCAATTTCCCTAATCAAAAGTGGCACCAATGTTATATATTTTGGATTCAGCATAGCCTGCCAAATGCCCCAGGCAAAATCAAATCCTGTAAAAGGATAAGTTGAATTGCTATCGGCCGGTGATATGTTTATTTTGGCCGGTGATATATTCAACCTGTTAACTGCATGTGCAAAAGATTTGCGCAAATCCTTAAACTCCGTCTTATAATCAGGATCATTTTCAATCCTTTTTTCCAAAACAATGAAAGCTTCATTGAATGGTCTTATAAAATCAACCCACGGCGCATTTGGAGGAAAAGGTGAATCCAGTATCATACTTCTAACAGTAGGTTCATGATGTTTTAAAAGTTGAAGTGCTACCGTAGTGCCATGCGAAACTCCATAAACATTCCATTCAGTAAGATTAAGTGCCCGCCGAATAGCTTCAGCATCGTTTGCATTGTGCAAAGAACTGAAGTCATTCAAATTAATGCCTTCGGCTAGTAATTTATTCCTGTAATCCTGAATAAGTGATATACGAAATTGATGTTGTGCTATTGGGTCAGCATTCTTCATAGAAAACCTGCGTACACTATCTGAAAAATTTTCCAATTCCGGTTCGGAAAAACCTGTGCCCCTGTAATCAAAGAATACCAGGTTTTCTTGCTCACGCAATTTTTTCCAGGTATCAGACTTTAAATATTTGGGTAGATTACTCAATGTTGATATTCCCGGTCCACCATGTAAATAAAGTAATGAAGAATTCGTATTACGGGTAGATTTCGCAATGGCAACAGCCATTAAAAAAGTTTCTTTTTGATTAGATGCATTTCCTGGAACCGGAATTTTATAACAAATAATTTTCTCCTCTTCAGCCCATTTATTATCAAGGCCAATTTCACTACACTGGCAAACATTATTATTATTATTTATCCCCTGGGCATCCAGGAAATTTGACTGCATTTGAAGAAAGCATAAAATCAAAATTAATTTTAATCGCATACGTTTTTTATTTTCAACATAATATCAAATTGTTTCCTTTCATTCTTCTTTCATTACATAAGATGCATGTAAATGAGCGATCTTCCATGTATTGTTTTCATTTACCATTATTAAAGTTCTACGGGCAATATATTTTTCACCGTTACCTAAATGAAATGTCACGATAGCAGAATTTCCAAACACCTGAATCAAAATATCCTTAGGGTCGATATTCAATTTCAAAGTATTTGCTTTGTCTTTAAATTCGGGAAATAGCTGCAACCAGGTATTTTCGATCTCATTGATTCCAGTTCTCCGGGAAGCATGTTCCCAATCAGGGAAAAAAATAGTTGCATCGTGCGTAAACGAATTTCGAAATGGTTCCCATGACAATGCATTAAAAGCCTGAACAAAATTGTCAACAGATTTTCTTACAGTCACCGAATCTGTATGTTGCGCTGACACCGTGAAGCTTGCAAAAAAAATCAACAATAAATAAACTGGTTTTAATGAATGATGCTTCATGTTATTTTATTAAGCAAGTGGTTTTATTAGATGAAATTTCATTTGAATGTAATAATACATGGCTTATCTGATTATTTTTCTTTTATTTCTGAAGTAAACGGATGGCCACCAAACCATCACAATTTCTGCAATGATCAACGGAACAAAAGAGAAAAAATATTCATTCACTGTTCTTCTGAATGTAGGGTCTTCTATCGAACCAAATAAAAAATCCAGAGGCAGAACATCATCTAACCGCACTGCTACAAACGCTAACACACATACATAACTTCTAACCATCATTTGCCGGTGTGTTTTAATGTTTCTTATCTTAATGGCCTTCCAGGCAAACCAGGTTGATAGCACCGCAAAGAGCGTAAGCAGAAACAGCGAGATGCGGCAAGGAACACAAGGACTTATCAATGAGAGACGAAATGCAGAAATACCGATCAGCAAAACACCGAACATGTAAATTTTACCTGCCGTACGATGAAACCGCAAATATTTATTGCGTATAAAAACCCAGAACTGAACAGGCCCTAATAAAAGAGCCATACTGCCACCTACCAAATGCATCACCACCCAAAGCTGGTTATTAAAAAAAGTAGAACCGAAATTCCTGCTTCGGTATCCGAAAAAAAAAGCACCTACATTATCCATAAAAAAATAAAGAGAGAAGGTGACAATCAATAGCCAAAAAATAATTAACGGTATGAACCTTAGTGTTTTCATTTATCTCTTTCTGCTTTTGGTTGTTGTTGCATTACACAATGAATGCCTCATCCAAAGGTTTTAATAACCTTTAGGTTCATTGATCCTGTATAAAAACTAGAACTATTCTTTCAATCCTTAAAAAAAACACCCCACTTATAAAAAATGGGTGTTGCTGTAAAACAACACCCTGGTTTGGTTGATTAGCACCGTCACCTTGTATTGAAAAATGTTTGTCTTAAAATTTAAATATTAATTTTTGAGCAATGTTGCATGATCGGCATTAATTTAAATATTTTTCTATTTAATTCTCCCCATCAGTGCCGTGATTCGTGAGGACACGAAGCATGGAGAAGAGTTTAATTCAAATGGGCATGTACCAATTGTACACGCCCATTCAAATTACACTATGTTGTTACAATTTAATCAGCTTTATAATCTTTCTGTGTTCACCTTGTGTTACTTCGGCAAAATATACCCCCGCCCTGAATGTATTACCAAGTAGAACCCTGTTTGACATAGGTTTTCGTATGGATTCAATCAGGCGGCCGTTCACATCTGTGATTTTTATTTGCAACTGTTCTTTGTTGTTTGTTCTTACATCCAGCATAAAATAATCAGATGTTGGATTGGGGCTGACCCGCACTTCAAATACGTTACCGGCTTCTGTTATTGTTTGATTTTTGGCCATAGAAATAACCCCTTCAATGATGGTCACTCTTCCCGTGCTATTGGCTATGGTAGCGTTTTGCGGTGTATTTAATTGCACATCAAAGTATTCTGTCAACTCAGGAGTATTGTCTGATTTGATTTCTACATTTATAGTCTTGGTTGTTTCGCCTGGAGCAAATATAAGTTCACTGCTTAATCTCAGATAGTCTTTCGGATGTACAGCAGTGCCATTGATGGTTTTGTACTTAACCGAAACTGTGGAGGACGCAGGGGCAGAAAGCGTTACCGTCAACTGTACCATGCCTGTAAACTCATACACGGTTTGATTGTCAATCGTCAATGATGGAGTATTAGTGTTACATCCTTCATCATTCTGTCCATTGCAATTATCATCAAGCCCATTACCACATACTTCGGTGACGCCCGGATTGATGGAAGTGTTATTATCATTACAATCACCTCCCGAAGCCAAGTAGCCTTGTGGCATGGAGCAAGCTTGAATTGTTGAGATATTACTTCCATAACCATCTCCATCAGCATCGGCATAATAAGTAATTTTCACTCCTTCATCCACTTGTCCATCGCAATTATTATCTACACCATCGCATACTTCTACAGCACCGGGATGAATGGCTGCATTGGCATCATTACAATCGGTTTTATTGGTAATAAAACCCGGCTGCGGAACACATGATTTGATCGTACTATTTGGATTGCCATATCCATCTCCGTCAGCATCTGCGTAATACGTCAAAGCTTCACCCTCAGGGCAACCGCTGGCCAATACATTTCCTGTATTGGATAAGGTCCATCTTGAGAAATCAGGGTTGTTTATTTTTTCAACATAGTTAATTGTTGCATCACGGGTGGTATATCCTTTTTCATCCCAGCTGCCATTGGCAGATCCTTTGAACAAAACCAAACTGTTTTCTGCAATACCATTTAGTTCTGCATCAAAATAATTAAACCGTAAGGTTGCTTTCAATTGAGCATTGTTAGAGGGTGTAATCTCATAATAACGAAGAATAGAATTTCCTGTACCCTGGTCATTTATTTGCGATTGATGACCGCGTTCTATTGAAACCGAACCGAAATTTTCTGTAGAAGTAAAAACCGCACCCAGGTTTCCGGGATTGGCGGCATTGGGTGCATTAAGTATTGCAGTTCTTTTTACTTTACCAGTATTAACACTGCTTATTCTGCTGGCTTCCGTTTCATTTATTAAAATCCCTGTAGAAAGTAAATCAATTTCATAATTGTTAAGACGTAAAATACCAGCAGTAAATTTTAGCTGGTTTTTTACTGCAATATTGCGGGAAAGGATAATATAATTTGCACTTTTATTCATTTCGAGATTGTAAAATGATAAGGGTCCCCTACCAGCAATCGCATAAACGCCATCACCAGTAATTTGAACATTGCCTGCTGTCTGATTAAAGGTGCCGTCGTTTACAAGGCCGAGGCTTTGTAACACTATTTGTATGCCGGCTCCGCTTGTTACCAAATGCGTATTTTCTGTAACAGTAAGCTGCGCTGATGTTTTTGCTTTTATCACACTAAATGCAAAAAGCAGCAACACTATATTTTTTATTAGAGGAATTTTTTTCATAAACTAAGTTTAATTATTCCAATCCATTAATAATTATAAATAATAAGTAAAACGTCTTGTCATCATTCGCATGAAATGCATCTGGATCGTCAATAACTGCTTTGATATTTTCTATTTGTACCAGCATTTTCCCTGATTGAACATAACTCGCAGTACCGATATGCCGTGTACTGCCGTAAACGGCACTGTCAATACACTCCCTAAGTGTGGCGTTAATGTCCGGTGTGCTGCCATCAGTGTTGATAGCCACGCCCTGTTGTGCTGAAGCAAAAGCACAAATAAAAATTAGTAAGAGAGCAGATAAGTATCGCATAAAATTTATTTTAAAAGTTCATTCCCTCCGCATCCGTCTATATGGGCACGGAATACAGATCCATAAGTTGCCCGGAAACCAGGTTTTAATTCTATATAAGAGCCGGCATCAAAAATTACCTGTTCATTTGTTGGCACTGTGCAACTACCATCTGTCTTAATCCAGTTACTGCATTCAGTGAAAGGAGTACGCAAAATATCGTTTGAAATAGTTTTATCACTTACACATTTATAGGCTTCCCT
>JACCYQ010000104.1 GCA_013696395.1 Chitinophagaceae bacterium | reverse complement strand
TCCAGTGGTGCAAAGTTTTTCAAAACACCTTCAATCAATAATAAATTTCCTTTTCCACTCAGGCTGTTCAGGTCGGGCATCATGGTGCCGTTCAGTGTACCCGTCATCGTTAATTCAGAACTGATCTTGCCAGATAAAAAACGACCAACCGGCATCAATGCCTGCACACTATTGAAAGATAAAAATGCCTGTTGCAGATCCATATCCCGGATAGTATAGCGCATGTTGATATCCGGGTTCTTTTTATCATACCTGGTGGAATAAGAACCATCAAATACAATCGTTCCTTTTAGCGCCTCTGCTTTTACATTCTCCAGTTTTACGGTTTCATTATTGAGCAGTAACATTCCATTGATGTTATTGTAACTCACTTTATCATACAAAACTTGTCCGGCTTTTGCGAATAATTTAATATCCAAATTTCCGGGAACCAAAAAGGGCGTGGTTGATTCAGTTGCAGCGGCAGTTGATGATGAATCAGTTGTTTCTTCTGTATCGATCCAGTTATTCAGATTCATTTTATCAACGCTTGCATTCAATGTGCCTGTGAGCGAATTTTTATCCATTGCATAACCGATGGCGTTTTGCAAACTTCCATTTCCACTGAAATTGGATTGAAGATAGTTACCCGAAAATTCGGTTATGTTGATTTGCGTGGGTGTAAAATGGCTGTTTAATTTGTTGATGACAATGCCGGTGGGATAATCTTGATCAATGTATTTTACATTGGCCAGGCTGGTGGTACCACTGAGCTGTATCTTATCGTATTGTTCTTTTTCAATCAACTGTTTGTTTCCTGAAAATTTTACATCAGCCTGCATAAGGCCCGACAAACTGGTACCGGGTTCCAGGGTGATAAACTGTTTTAAGTTATCCAACGTGAAACGACCATTAGCCTGGCCATCAAAGTTCATATTCGTTACCGGCTGGCTGACAAACAAGTTGAAGTCAACGGGATCATTCCCGATTTCGACATGACCCGATGTAATATTGATCTGCGTGTTGTCGGCCACACCACCTGTATTTTCAATCTTCACGTTCATGCGACCATTTTTAATGGGTTGCGGAAACGCTTTCGATGTGAAGAACAAATCTTTTATATCAAAAAAACCACCGGCTGCAAAATCACCGGACGTATTTTGTATAGCAGAAAGATTTCCCCTGATAAAAGCATCTGCCATTAACAAACCGGAAAGCTTTGTGCCCGTTTCCAGTTTGATAAACTGAGAAATTTGCGAAAGATTTATTTTCCCTTTGGCAGCAGCATCCACAAACTTATTCGTCTCAGGATTTTTAAACAGGAACCTCAATTCAAAAGGTTCTTTATCCATTTCCAAATAACCTTTGGAAATATCGATCACCGCGTTATCCGGAAGTCCGTCCACATTCATGGCACGCAGATCCAGCTGAATATTTTTTACGGGTTTGGGCAGGTCGTGATATTGAAATGAACCGTTCCTGACTTCCAGCGTAACATCATAAGCGGGCATTTGCTGCGGACTGTAAATGCCTTTTACAAATCCTTTTACGGACGCTTCACCACTCGCATTCAATTTGTCAAAATCCTGTTTATACATTGCAGGAACCATTGAAAGAATATCCTTGAATGTGTTAGCCGGCGATTTGAATTGAATATCCATTTTATACGTACTGTCATTGACCAATTGAAAAAATCCATTGGCCGATAATAGCAAATTATTTAAAAGGATATCATCCGTATTGAATGTATAAGTATTGCTGGCGTTATCAATTTGTATCGCGGCTTTAATATCCGTTTTTGTATCGACCAGGTAGGGTATGGCATCCTGCGTAAAACTGGCCGCGGTGGCATTCGTCAATGTATTGAGTGTGAAAATATTTTGGGTGAAGTCACCACTGCCGCTGTGCTCGATGCCGTAAATATTGGCATAGGTTCCCGATGTTTCATCTCCATAATGGATATAACCATTATGGATACTGTATTTTTTGAGCGACATGGAAAACGGGGAAGCCGTTGTATCCGTTTCGCTTGTCGGTTCGGTTTCTTTGACAATATCCCAGTTGGCCACTCCTTCTTTATTGACCAATGCATTCATACGCGGCGATTCAAAATAAAGCCCGAGAATTTTGATGTCTTTTCCTTTGATGATGCTGATAAGGTTTGCCGATGCATCTGCCTGTTTCGCATACAGCACAGTATCATTACTGAACGTGCCCGTTTTTGCACTTATAATGGAAACTTCATCAATGGTGATAGATGCATTTGGAAAATGTTTGAATAAAGAAAGACTTACATCCTCAAAATCAACTTTGGCCAACAATGTTTTGTTGATCTCGGTTTTTACAATTTTTGTAATCTGTTTTTTAAAAACAAGGGGAATAATTAAGGCTAACAGGATCAGCACCAGCAGCATGATGCCACTGATCTTCATGGTTTTCTTCAGGATACTCATATCGGTTTGAATTCAAAGGATTAGGGTGAAAATTGCATATTTTAAGTGAAAGTTCCAAGGTAAACTTACTTAGGGAACTTTGCAGAAGAATTATATTGAACGAGTCTGAGGTTTAAGCACTAAGGGGTTTAATGGTTTAAGAGTTTAAGGGTTTAAGGGTTTAATGGTTTTAAGGGTTTAAGGTTATAAGGGTGGTTGAACGGTTGTTAAATGGTGTCTAAACAATTGTTTTCTGCACGGGGGGTCTTGCCCCATAATAAATTATTTCCCCGAGGGGGTCTACCGCCATTTGCTATCCCAAAATCAAGAGCCCGGGCGGACTTGAAAAAATCGTTTACGCAGGCACCGGAAAATATACCTTTAAGGTGGCACCCTCACCCGGATTTCCTTCTGCAATGATATAGCCATTGTGATTCTCGATTACTTTCCTGGTAATGGATAAACCGATACCTGTTCCCTTGTATTCTGCATTACCATGCAGCCTGGTAAATACATTGAATATTCTTTCCGCATCTTTTGGTTCAAACCCAATTCCATTGTCCTGTATGGAAATAACATAAAAATCTGATTGCTGTTCGTTGGCGGATAAATTTAAACCTGAATTTTTACCAGTTATTTTGCTGCCTGTTATTTTGATATCAGGACTTTGCCCGGGTTTGCTGTATTTTAAAGCATTGCTCACCAGGTTTTGAAAAGCCTGTTGTAATTGCCGGTGATGACCTTGTATGGCAAATAATTTTTCGACCGTAATTTTTGCCTTTTTTATTTCAGCTTCCAGGTCCAGGTCATTTAAAACCAGTTTAATGATCTGGTCCAGATTTACCTCTTCAAATAATTTTGGCCGCAGGGAAAATTGGGAATAATTTAATAGATCATCAATCAGTGATCCCATCCTGGTAGAAGCCATTTCCATACGTTCAAAATACTGGATTTCTTCTTCAGACAAACGACTGGCCAGACTTTTTTTCAACCGGTCTGCAAAAAAATGAATTTTCCGTATGGGTTCTTTCAGATCATGCGAAGCCGCATATGCAAATTCTTCCAGGTTAGCATTGGAACGTTTCAGGTCTTCTACATACTTTTCCAATTGAAGTTGTGATTCTTTGATTGAAGTAACATCTGTAAAAATATGTATCAGGTGATCATCATCCATTTTTGAAACCGTTAGTTCCAGCCATTTTCTGGTGAAATCTAAATAGTACTGGATCAATGATGGCTCACCTGTTTCTAATGTTTTTATGCACATCTGGTAATACGGGGAACCTATAAGATTCGGATCAATTTCAACAGCTGATTTCGTCAGGTAAATATCTTTTGGAAGACCAGTAAATCGAATGGCAGCTTCATTGGCTAATATGGTCATGGCATCAATAATTTCTCCATTTTTATCCCTGATCATTTCAGAAACAGAAATGCCGTTTGAAGAATAGGTAAGAATATTATCCAGCAGATTATTTTGCTTTTCCAGATCAGCTGTTCTTTCCTGCACTTTTTTCTGTAATTCAGCTTCACTGTCTTCTAACTTTTTCCTGGCTACCACCTGCCCGGTAATTTCATGAGCAACTATAATAAAACCATCCACTACATCATTTTCAATAAACGGTTCCCAAACCGAATTGAAATAACAGGTCTCTAATTGACCATTCCTGTTAAGCTGAATTTCAAATTCAGTAGCAGGAAAAGATTTTCCTGTTCGCATCAGTTCCTTTGCCAGTGGTTCCAGGGTTTCTCTGGCTTCCGGCAGTGATTCAAACAATGGTTTGCCAACAAACTCTTCATGGGTTCTGCGAACCAATGGCAGGTAAAGGTTGTTTGCTAATTCTGCAACAAAATTATGTCCACGAAATACCGCAATGGCTACAGGTGACTGCATTACCATGGTTCTGAATCGCTGTTCGCTTTCCTTAATTTTTTTGGCGGCTAATACTTTTTCAGTGGTTTCTGTACATGCACAAAAAACGCCACTAACTGCACCGGCATCATCAAACACAGGGCTATAAGAAAAAGTGAAATAGCTTTCCTCCACGTAACCATGCCTGTTAATCATCAACAATTGATCTTCTGCCCAGGTGGAAGTGCCATCCTGCATAACCTTATTGGCAAGCGGACCAACAACATCCCATATTTCAGCCCATACTTTTGGTCCTGATTCACCCAGGGCTTTTGGGTGTTTATCTCCCGCTATAACATGGTAAGCATCATTGTAAATGGTAATCAGCTCAGGTCCCCACCAAACAAACATCGGGAATTGCGAATTCAGGAGAATGTTTACAGCGATGCGTAAATTCTGTGGCCAGGTATCAGCACCGCCGATTGGCGTTTGTGACCAGTCAAAATTTCGAATGAGATTACCCATTTCACCGCCACCTTGTAAAAAGGAAATACCTGGATTATTTTTTTTGGGGTTTATATGCACACCAATCGTTTAAAAAATTTTGAAATTACTAAATAAAAATTTGAACGATTTATTTAAATAACCTATAAAAAGAACATTTTTAAACAGCAGATCATTGAATAATTTATTTTGCATTCAACGTCAAATTACAAACCTTGAAAAGTGAATACATTTGATTAGTGAAATATGCAAAATACAAGCCACCTGGTTTAAGCATTGGAGTTTATGATCGTTGCAGATAATATTAGCAAAAGGTTTAACGGGATAAAAGCCGTTGATAAAATTTCTTTTGAAGTAAAAGAAGGTGAAACCCTTGTGTTGCTTGGCACAAGTGGCTGTGGTAAAACAACCACCTTGCGCATGCTCAATCGTTTAATTGAGCCGGATGAAGGCGATGTTTTAATTAATGGGGAAAATATATTGTCTCAATCCATCACTGAATTAAGAAGGAACATGGGTTATGTGTTGCAACACCATGGGTTATTTCCACATTATACAGTCAGCGAAAATATTGGCATTGTACCCCACTTGCTTCATTGGGAGAAAGAAAAAACAATGCAACGTACAATAGTGTTAATGGAAAAATTACAATTACCTGCTGCATTAATAAATGCCTATCCATCTGAATTAAGCGGTGGCCAGGCACAAAGGGTAGGACTTGCAAGAGCATTGGCTGCAAATCCCCGTATTCTTTTGATGGATGAACCTTTTGGTGCATTAGATCCTATTACCAGGGTTGAAATAAGAAAAGAATTAAAACAACTGGATGAATTAAAGAAAAAAACGATCGTGCTGGTTACACATGATGTGCAGGAAGCTTTTGAATTGGGAGATATCATTTGCCTTATGAAAAATGGATCCATTGAACAAATTGGTGAACCAGCAGCATTATTATATAAACCTGCGACAGCATTTGTCAGCCAGTTTTTAGAACAGGAGCGTTTACAGTTAATTTTAAAATCTGTGTTGATCAAAAATGTTTGGAATTTATTGGCACCATCACAAGGAGCAATTACAAATCATTTAACCATAAATAATAATTTATGGGAAGCTATGGAACTGATCACCCAAAAAAATGAAGATCTCATTATAAAAAATGAAGAAACAGGCGAAATAAAGAAAATGAATTTTACAGTAATAGAAACCGCATTGAATTCAATGAATCAAAGGAACTAAAAATGGAAGAGCAGCAAAACCTTTGGCAGTTTATGATGCAGCAATCCGGTAAGCTTTGGGAACAAACGCTGACGCATACCGGTCTCACTTTTATTTCATTGTTGATCGCTGTACTGGTTGGTTTACCGCTTGGGATCATCATCGCAAAAAGAAAATCACTGGCATCCGGGGTATTAGGGTTTGCCGGCATTTTGCAAACCATTCCTTCTATCGCTCTGCTGGGTTTCATGATCCCTTTACTGGGCATTGGTCCATTACCCGCCATAGCTGCGCTTTTTTTGTATGCACTTTTACCCATCATCCGCAATACTTATACAGGCATAAAGGAAGTGGATCACGCAGTTGTGGATGCAGCCTTTGGAATGGGCATGACCCATAAACAGGTTTTACTGAAAATTCAATTGCCACTGGCCATGCCCGTTATATTAGCCGGCATTCGTACAGCCACGGTCATTAATGTGGGCGTAGCAACATTGGCCGCATATATTGCCGCTGGTGGTTTGGGCGAATTTATATTTGGCGGCATTGCTTTAAACAATACCAATATGATCCTGGCAGGTGCCATTCCTGCTGCACTACTGGCCATATTATTTGATTTTCTGTTATCCATTGTTCAAAAATTACAGGTTAGGAAAATGCGTAAAGTTGCTTTGGTTTTGCCTGTTGTGCTGTTGATATTCTCCTCTTTTTATATCATTCCTTTTTCCGGCAAAAAAATACTGGCAGGTTTTACCCCGGAATTTATGGGCAGGGAAGATGGATATCTTGGCTTAAAAAAAATTTATGGTTTAAAAATCCCAACAGTGGTGATCAGTGATGCCGTAATGTATAAAGCGGCATACGAAAAAAAACTGGACGTGATCAGTGGTTATAGTACGGATGGCAGGTTGAAGGCATTCGATCTCGTTACCCTGCAGGATGATAAAACCATTTTTCCTCCTTACTATGCAGCGCCGCTTGTAAGACAGGAATCATTAAAAAAGTTTCCTGAATTGGAGCCGGTTTTAAACATGTTGTCGGGTAAGATCAATGACAGCATCATGACGGATTTAAATTACCGGGTAGATTATTTAAAACAACTTCCTGAACAAGTGGCCAGGGAATTTTTGCAGCAAATCAATCTGTACAAAACTCCGCAAAATGGAAATGCAGGTGTTGTTCGCATTGGTTCAAAAATATTTGGCGAGCAATATATTTTAGTCAATATGTATAGTATGCTTATTAAGGGATATACAAACCTGCAGGTAGAAACTAAAACCGGGTTAGGCGGCACCAAAATTTGTTTTGATGCGTTGACCAATAACCAGATAGATTTTTATCCTGAATACACGGGAACGGGATTACTGGTTTTATTGCAACCAACAAAACAAGAATTTCAAAAAGTTATGGGTGATAAAGAAGCCACTTACCAATTTGTGAAAAAGGAATTTAAAAATAAATACAATCTTGCCTGGCTTCAACCCATTGGATTCAACAATGCTTATGCGCTCATGATGAGAAGACAACAAGCAAAAGACCTGGACATTCAAACTATTTCTGATCTGCGGAATTTTTTGAGCAGCGATCAATAAGTTATGGACCTTATGAAAGAAAGGTTGTAATGCACCAGGATTCAACAAAGATCAATGTTCCACACCAGGGCGCCTGGATTGATACACCATCAGGTGAGGATTGGTTTCTGTATTTCCAGGTTAAAGAAGCATATGGTCGTATAGTACATTTGCAACCAATGAATGGATCAATGACTGGCCGGTGATCGGTATAGATAAAGAGGGTAATGGAATTGGTGAACCTGTAGCTTACCCATAAAAATCCAGGGATAAAAACAACTGCCCAGATTTTCACACCTCCCGAATCAGTTGAATTTGATGGATTAAAGCTTGGTCTTCAATGGCAATGGATGGCAAATCCTGAACCCTGGTGGTATTTTTTAAATTCATCTAAAAATCAACTGAGGTTTATATTCAATAATGTTGCCTAAAAATGCCAGAATCTTTGGGGCACAGGAAATATATTGCTTCAGAAATTCCCGGGGCCGGAATTTAAAATGTCTGCTAAACTTAGAAAAGCCGGTTTAGCAGTTATGTCTCTGAACTATGCATGTTTGTATTTACCACATGCGAAAGCTGGGATCCAATTGGTATAGGCAATAGCTGAAAATGCGGATAAAGGGACATCGGATTAAAAAAATAATTGCAAAAAAATGCATTTACTGCCACAACAGGAAAATGGAAAGGTGCCCAGGGCAGGAATTTTTTGTTCAAGAGAGTTGTAGACTAACGATGCCGGTTATGCGGATTTTGACTGGTTTCGGGTTGATGCGTTAAATCCTTAATATTGTGAAATCATTTAAGCCGCTCATCTAAAAAATTTTTTGCATGGCCACGGGTAAAGGAATTGGTAAAATCATCGCCGCGTCATCTGTCGGAACTTTAATTGAATGGTATGACTTTTATATTTTTGGCAGCCTTTCAACCATTATCGCCCAGAAATTTTTTCCTGATATAAATCCAACAGCCGCCCTTCTTTCAACGCTGGCAACTTTTGCCGCTGGTTTTATCGTGCGCCCATTTGGTGCATTATTTTTTGGAAGGATCGGTGATATTATCGGGCGCAAATACACTTTTTTACTCACGTTGATGTTAATGGGCGGTTCCACTTTTTTAATCGGGTGTATTCCTTCCTATGACACCATAGGATGGTGGGCGCCATTATTAGTTTTGATTTTGAGATTATTGCAGGGCCTTGCATTGGGAGGAGAATATGGAGGTGCTGCTACATATGTAGCCGAGCATTCACCTGCTCACAGGCGTGGATTCTTCACGTCATGGATTCAAACTACGGCAACGCTGGGATTATTTGTTTCGCTTGGTGTAATACTGATGATACGGCGCATAGTAGGCATTGAAGAATTTACTTATGGGAATGGATGGCGTTATCCTTTTCTTTTATCTATAATCCTGGTGGTGGTTTCTGTCTTCATCCGAATGAAGATGGATGAATCACCATTATTCGCTAAACTGAAAAAAGAGGGCAAAACTTCATCTAATCCATTGAAAGAAAGTTTCGGGAAAAAGGAAAATTTTAAAATGGTTTTGTTAGCCCTATTCGGCGCAACAATGGGGCAGGGCGTTATTTGGTATACCAGCCAGTTTTATGCACAGCATTTTATTCTTACCAAATGCCTGGTGGAATATGAGCAGGCCAATTCGATTATACTTATCGGGCTATTATTGGCAACGCCTTTCTTTATTGTTTTTGGTTCATTGTCTGATAAATGGGGAAGAAAAGGCATTATGATGACCGGGATGCTGTTAGGGGTACTTTTTTACCAGCCCATATTTTCTCAACTTTATAAAATTGCTGATTATTCTACAAAGACGGAGGTAATTCAGCCACCAGGAAATGTTTCACCGGTGCAGGCAGGTAATATTTCGTTTATACATTACAGTGATGGGAGCAGCCTGAAGAATACGATCCTCCCCAACAGCAATTCACCAAAAAGAGAAGTAATTCTTACAGAAAGCGGCAAATGGCAAATGATCGGCCTTGTGGCTGTTATGGTTTTATTTGTTACTATGGTTTATGGTCCTATTGCCGCATTTCTGGTTGAACTTTTTCCAACACGGATCCGCTACACGTCCATGTCATTGCCCTACCATATTGGTAACGGTGTATTTGGAGGATTAGTTCCATTTATTGCAACCCTGATCACCACGTTACCAGGGGCTAATCACTTATCAGGCTTATGGTATCCTATAGGTGTGGCGTCCTTAAGCTTCATTATCGGGATGCTTTATTTATCGAATAGAAAAATGAATACCTCAAACGATTAAACGCTTATCAAATGCAAAAGATTAAACGATTGCTTGGGATTTTCTGGATGTTACTCGGTCCTTTGTTTTTTATTTTGTTAGTGTATAGCGCTTTTCAAAATATTCAACAGGGGGGCCAGGGAGATATCAGTAACCCGGTACCATGGATCATAATCATTACCATTTCGATACCTATTTCAATTGGATTAACCATATTTGGTTGGTATAGCTGGAAAGGTGAATATGATCATATGAATTAAGCATCTTTTCAACTAGCAATAAAGCCACTCTTTTTTAATCAAAGGAAGATCATTTTCTTTTTATGATAAAAGGCCGATAATGACAGTTACCTTGGGATGGCAGTTATGACCGATAAAAAAATGTTCCCATTGCTGGGAAAACCGCGGATACGGGTAATGGCATTGTAAACACTTATACCATGTCGATGAAGCTGAAGAACAATGAGCCCGTTATTTTCCGGTTTTATGCTGCCTGGGATCAAACAGAAAAACAGTTTTCGCAAAAAAAATATTTTGAGAATCTCCTGCAAACGGATGCCATGCATTGGAGTAATAATTAATAAATCAGAGGATCATGAAACTTTCAAGATATACTTTAAAAAATATTTCAACTGATGATGTTGTTGTTCCGGATGAATCAGTTTTTAATTTGCCGGAGAAAGTTTTGCAATTTGGCACCGGTGTATTAATGCGTGGATTGCCTGATTATTTTATTGATAAGGCAAATCGCGAGGGGAAATTTAATGGAAGAATCGTAGTGGTGAAATCAACCTTACAGGGTGATACTTTAGCCTACGATAAACAGGATAGTTTGTATACACATTGTTTAAGAGGAATTACAGATGGCATGCCGGTTGAAGAAAATATAATTAATTCATCCATCAGCCGGGTACTAAATGCTCCCACAGAATGGAAAAGAGTTTTGGAATGTGCACATAACAGTCACCTGCAAGTGATTATTTCAAATACAACGGAGGTGGGTATTCAGTTGGTGAATGATGATATCCGCAGTCATCCACCAACTTCTTTTCCCGGCAAATTGCTGGCTTTTTTGTATGAACGTTTCCAGGCATTTGATGGCAGTGAGCGCAGTGGTATGTTGATTATTCCAACGGAACTGATTGTCGACAACGGAAACAAATTGCAATCCATTGTTCTTGAATTGGCGCACCTGAACAGTTTGCCGGACGATTTTATTGAGTGGCTTGAAAATCATAATCATTTTTGCAACTCTCTGGTTGACCGGATTGTTCCGGGTAAACCCACATCGGAGCTTAAGTCAGAAATTGAATCAACGCTTGGTTTTACAGATGAACTTTTGATCATGTCCGAGGTTTACCGGTTATGGGCCATTGAAGGTGATGAAAAAATAAAAAATATCCTTTCATTCGCGGCTGCGGATGATTCGGTAATTATAATACCCGATATTAATATTTACCGCGAATTAAAACTCAGGCTACTGAATGGTACCCATACTTTGAGTTGCGGTCTGGCTTTCCTGGCTGGTTGCGAAACTGTTAATGCTGCTATGGAAGACGAAACCATTTCACATTATATCAGTAGCCTCATGCAATTTGAGCTGGCTCCGGCTATTCCTTATTCGGTGGAGTTGCCGATGGCCATATCATTTGGAGAAAGTGTGTTAGAGCGATTTAGAAATCCATATATTCAGCATAAATGGATTAGCATTACTATGAATTATAGCGCCAAAATGAAATTGCGTTGTGTTCCAATGCTCCTTAATCACTATCTTAAGAGTGACCAGGTACCTGAATTGTTTGCTTTAGGTTTTGCCGCATATATTGCATTTATGAAACCAGTAACCAAAAAAGGAAATGATTTTTATGGTTTATTCCAGCACCATGAATACCCGGTGCAGGACGAAATGGCGGAAGTGTTTTACAAAAGATGGGAAATGTTGGCTGTCCCGGAATTGGTTAAAGAAGTGCTGGCTGATCATGAATACTGGGGTGCGGACCTGCATTTATTACCCGGGTTTCAACAATCTGTTACCGATAAACTAAACCAGGTTCTCCAAAGCGGCATTAAATCCGCTGTGGAAGATCTTTCAAATATTTACCAGGCACATGAATCATAAACTGACCATGATACACCCCGGGGATAATGTATTGGTTGCCCTTACAAATTTAGAAGAAGGGGAAACAGTCCAGTATAACGGTGAGGAATACCTGCTTCCAAACAGGGTGCCCGCCAAGCATAAGTTTGTGATAAATGATCTGCAGGAAGGTGCTGAAATATATATGTACGGGGTGTTGGTTGGAAAAGCACAGCAGCCTTTAAAAAAAGGTACAACTATATCATCAGCCAACGTAAAACATGCTGCCAGTGCATTTTCAATAGGCAACCGGAAAACGGATTGGCTGGCACCTGATATTTCCCGGTTCAGGAATCGCAGTTTTAAAGGTTTTCACCGCCCCGATGGTAAAGTTGGAACCGCTAATTACTGGTTGGTTGTGCCAATGGTTTTTTGTGAAAACCGAAACCTTGACACGCTACGCGAAACTTTGCTTGATGAACTGGGATATGCAAAAACACAGAAATTCAAATCATTTACCAGGCAATTGGTCGATACGTACAAACAAGGCGGTGATTTGCAGTCGGTAACTTTAACTGATGCATCAACACCAAACCATAAAAACCAAACACGTTTATTTCCAAATGTGGATGGGATAAAATTTTTAAATCATACCGGAGGTTGCGGGGGCACACGCCAGGATGCGCAAGCCTTGTGTGGTTTATTAGCAGGATATATAACTCATGCCAATGTAGCTGGAGCAACTGTATTAAGCCTGGGTTGCCAGAACGCCCAGGTAGAAATGTTGCAAAATGAAATTGCGAAACGGGATCCTGATTTTAAAAAGCCTCTGTATATTTTAGAACAACAAAAAATGGGCACTGAATCTAATTTATTATCCACTGCTATTAAACAAACTTTTGAAGGATTGGTTGAAGCCAATAAGATGGGTCGTACACCGGCTCCATTAAGTAAACTCTGTATTGGTTTGGAATGCGGTGGATCGGATGGTTTCAGCGGAATTTCCGCTAATCCGGCAATTGGATATACCTCCGATTTAGTAGCGGCATTGGGAGGCTCGGTTATCCTTGCGGAGTTTCCGGAATTATGCGGCGTTGAACAGAATATCAGCGATCGTTGTAAGACCGTTGAAATAGCAGAACGTTTCAGCCATCTTATGAAAATATACAATGAAAAAGCAATTGCTTCCGGTTCCGGATTTGATATGAATCCTTCTCCCGGAAATATTAAAGATGGTCTTATAACTGATGCCATTAAATCAGCCGGCGCTGCAAAAAAAGGTGGTACATCACCGGTAGTAGCGGTACTCGACTATCCTGAAGCTGTAACGGAACCCGGCTTAAACTTGTTATGCACTCCCGGAAATGATGTAGAAAGCACTACGGCTGAAGTGGGTTCAGGCGCAAATATGGTTTTATTTACCACTGGCCTGGGAACACCTACGGGTAATCCGGTAGCGCCGGTCATAAAAATTTCCAGTAATACGGATATGTATAACCGAATGCAGGATATCATGGATATCAATACAGGATCTGTTATTGAAGGCAAAGAAACCATTGAGCAGGCAGGGGAACGTATTTTGGAATACGTGATCAGCGTTGCAAGCGGAGATATAACGGTGGCCGCTGTACGTAATGAACAAAACGATTTTATTCCCTGGAAACGGGGGGTGTCTTTATAAATATATTTTAATACCGGCTACTGTTTTTCATGGCATCCCGGTTGCGTCGCAATCACTTTGTCTTTATGGCAGTGATCGGCAATATAAATGTGGTTGGCATTATTCACCGTAGCCCTTACATGCCGAAGCAATTGTTGCCGCACAAGGGAGTGACACAACAGGAGCTAAATAGTAGTAATAAAGAAGATTAATGAAAAAATTCCTCGACGAAAATTTCCTTTTACAAAACAAAACGGCACAAACTCTGTATCATGAGTATGCGAAAAAAATGCCGATCATCGATTATCATTGTCATCTGCCACCAGACCAGATAGCCAATGACCACCAGTTTGATAACCTGACACAGGTATGGTTATATGGCGATCATTATAAATGGCGTGCAATGCGGACCAACGGCGTTGATGAAAGCTATTGCACCGGTAATAAACCCGATGCGGAAAAATTTATGAAGTGGGCGGAGACTGTTCCTTACACCTTGCGCAACCCTTTATACCATTGGACTCATTTGGAATTGCAACGATATTTTGATGTGCATGAGATACTGGATAACCATTCGGCGCAAAAGATCTACGAAGAATGTTCGGCTAAATTGCAAACTTCTGAATATTCGGTCCGCAGTATGGTTAGTAAAATGAATGTGAAAGTGATTTGCACAACAGATGATCCGTTGGATTCGCTTGAGCATCACCGTAAGATATCTGAAGACCACTTTGGCGTTAAAGTATTTCCGGCTTTTCGTCCTGATAAAGCCATGAATGCAGACAGTGCCATTTCCTTTAATGAATATGTGGGTAAACTGGAGAAACTTGTGGATAGCGATATCGGTACATATGGAGAATACCTGGATGCATTAAAATCGCGCCATGATTATTTTGCCACGTTGAATTGCACTGTATCAGATCACGGATTGGAGCAGGTTTATGCTGAAGATTATACAGATGCGGAAATAACGGCATCATTCAATACATTACGTGCAGGAAAGGAATTAACAAAGGAAGAGAACCTGAAATTCAAATCCGCGATGTTACACATTTTCGCAATCTGGGATTGGGAAAAAGGCTGGGTTCAGCAATTTCATATAGGCGCATTGCGAAATAATAATTCCAGGATGCTAAAACAATCAGGTCCTGACACAGGATGGGATTCTATAGGTGATTTTTCGCAGGGACCAATGCTTTCCAGGTTCCTGGATCGTCTTGACCGGAATAACCAATTGACAAAAACCATTATTTATAACCTGAATCCGGGGGATAATGAATTGATTGCAACGATGATTGGAAACTTTAATGATGGTACCTTCCCGGGCAAGGTTCAATTTGGATCCGGTTGGTGGTTCCTTGATCAAAAAGATGGCATGGTTAAACAATTAAATGCCTTATCTAATATGGGATTATTAAGCCGGTTTGTAGGTATGCTGACTGATTCCAGAAGTTTTCTGTCTTATCCGCGTCACGAATATTTTCGACGTATCCTTTGCAACTTGTTTGGGACTGAAGTGGAGCATGGTGAAATGCCTGCTGATATTCATTGGATCGGAAAGGTAATTGAAGATATAAGCTTTAACAATGCCCGGCAATATTTTAACTGGAAGGTGTAACCGAAAAATGTTTTCTGTTTAAATATGAATAAAGTATTTTGTTTTGGTGAATTAATGCTCCGGTTTTCTCCGCATTTGGAAGGGAAATGGTTAAAGGATTCTGTAATGCCTGTATATGCAGGAGGCGCAGAACTGAATGTGAGCATAGCGCTTGCCCGGTGGAATCAGCCTGTAATGTATTGCACGGCGCTTCCGGAAAATTATCTTTCACACGAAATACTCAACAGTCTTCAGCAGAAAAATATCGATGTTTCCGCCGTTATATTTTCAGGCACCCGGATCGGTACTTATTATTTGCCCCAGGGAGCAGATCTGAAAAATACCGGCGTCATTTATGACAGGGCGTTTTCATCATTTGCTGAATTGCAGCCGGGTCAAATTGACTGGGATACTGTTTTATCAGAAGTAAAATGGTTTCATTTTTCAGCCATAAATCCGGCATTGGGGAAAAATGCAGCAATAGTTTGCAGAGAAGCACTTGAAGTAGCTGCTAAAAAAAATATAGTTATTTCTGTTGACTTAAATTATCGCCCTAAACTTTGGCAGTATGGGGAAGCGCCTTCAGCTATAATGCCGGAACTTGTACAATATTGTAAAATTGTAATGGGAAATGTGTGGGCTGCTGAAACCATGTTGAATATTCCAGTGAATATCAGGGATAAAACAAATAAATCAGATTGTCTGCAACAGGCTATGGCAACTTCACAGGCCATTTGCCATAAATTTCCACGTTGCTCACAGGTAGCCAATACATTTCGTTTTGATCAGCATAATGGTATTTTATATTATGCCACTTTATTCAACGATAATGAATTATTTGTATCGGGTGAAAAGCAAACCGATCAGGTGATTGACCAGGTAGGTAGCGGAGATTGTTTTATGGCAGGTCTTATTTACGGCAATATGAAAGACCAGGCACCGCAGGAGATTATTGATTTTGCTGCAGCAGCAGCTTTTAATAAATTATTTATTAAAGGAGATGTTACAACATCTTCTGTTGATGAAATCAAAAATTTTAAATCATGATGGGATACCAGGAAGTGATAAAACAACTTACCCTACAAAAGATACTTCCGTTATTTTATCACGAAGATGAAAAAACAAGTATTCACATTGTACAGGCTTTATATGAAGCGGGTATACGTTCCATTGAATACACTAACAGGGGTGAATATGCGCTTACTAACTTTAAATCTTTGAAAAAAAGGGTAGCATCAGAATGGCCTGGATTGCAATTGGGAATTGGCACCATTAAAAACATAACCCAGGCAAAGGAATTTATAGATGCAGGGGCCGATTATATTATTTGTCCTACCACGAATGTGGAAGTGGCTACAGAAGTGCGTGCAGCGGGATTAATGTGGATTCCGGGATGCATGACGCCTACTGAAATTTCAAATGCGGAAGAGGCCGGTGCGAAATTGGTTAAAATATTTCCGGGTAATATACTGGGCCCCGGATACATTAATTCGATTAAGGAATTATTCCCTGGATTATTATTTATGCCAACGGGCGGGGTTGAAAATGAAAAAGAAAACCTGGCCGCCTGGTTTAGAGCAGGCGTAATTGCTGTAGGTATGGGAAGTAAATTATTAACGAAGGCGCTTGTAGATAAAAATGATTATGAAGGTATTAAACAACATGTAAAAGGGGCCATGAAACTGGCAGCGGAAACATCAGGTGCATTCATAAAATAATAAACCATTTTAAAATGATCAAAAATATTGAACGACTTTTTATTGCTTCCATCTAAAACCAAACGCATGTCAGAGGAACAGGCTAAACAAAATTTTCCACCCGTCACTAATATTAATGAAAGAGTAGGTAATTACAGGTGGACGATCTGTGCATTGATATTTTTTGCAACCACCATTAATTATTTAGACAGGGCAGTGATCAGTTTGTTGAAAAACGATCTGGAGCAGGAATTTAATTGGAGCGAAACCGATTATTCCAATATTATAATTTCATTTCAACTAGCATATGCATTAGGTATGTTATTGGTGGGTCGGTTTATAGACAAAACGGGAACTAAGATCGGTTATGCGGTATCGTTAATTTTATGGAGCATTGCCGCCATTGGACATGCAGCTGTAAGATCAACTTTTGGTTTTATTGTAGCGCGGGCAGCATTGGGTGTAAGTGAAGCAGGAAATTTTCCGGCCGCAATTAAAACGGTTGCAGAATGGTTCCCTAAAAAAGAAAGAGCATTTGCAACAGGTATTTTCAATTCAGGTACTAATGTGGGTGCAATACTTGCACCATTAACCGTTCCATTTATCGCAACAGAATGGGGTTGGCAATGGGCGTTTATTATTACTGGCGCAATCGGTTTAATCTGGCTGATCTTTTGGTTCTGGCTATATGAAGTGCCGGCAAAACAAAAACGTTTATCAAAGGCGGAGTTCGATTATATACACAGTGATTTGGATGAAAATGAAACTACTCCACTAACTACACCGGATATTACTGCTAACATTGAACCTGAGAAAAAAATTTCCTGGTTTATGTTATTACGTTATAATCAAACCTGGGCTTTTATTTTAGGGAAATTTTTAACCGATCCTGTATGGTGGTTCTACTTGTTTTGGTTACCTGCTTTTTTGCAGGCTGAATACGGCGTAGAAGGAACAGGGATGGCATTACCAGTAGCATTGGTATACACACTGGCAACTTTAGGAAGTGTCGGTGGTGGTTGGTTACCGCTTCATTTTATGCGGAATAACTGGCCTGTATTTAAAGCCAGAAAAACATCCATGCTTATTTATGCTTTTTGTGTGATTCCCGTGGTATTTGCACAATATCTGGGATCATTGAATATGTGGCTGGCTGTATTTATTATTGGATTGGCAGCCGCCGCTCACCAGGCATGGTCCGCCAATATATTTACTACGGTTTCAGATATGTTTCCCAAACGTACAGTTGCCTCAGTAACAGGAATGGGTGGTATGGCCGGTGCATTGGGTGGTATTTTGATCGCTATGTTAGCTGGCAGGATCTTAGATTATTTCAAAGCCATGGATAATATTGAAACAGGTTATTTTGTGATGTTTTTAATTTGCGGTTCGGCATACCTGATAGCCTGGGTATTAATGCATTTCCTGGCCCCTAAATTAAAAAGGATCAATTTTTAAATCCAAATAAGAAAAAAACTATTTAATATACTTACGACTGAATTATTGCGGCACGGTGTTTTTAGTCTTTTTGAAAATATTTGATGCAACAACGTTATATACCACCTGCGTGGAATTATAATCCTTCAACCTGGGGACAAAGACTTCCTCTTGTTTTCATTGCATTGGCAGGCATGTTCATTGCACTTTATATGGGCGCCTACCAGCTTAGAATCATTGATGATGTTTGGGAACCTTTTTTTGGTGATGGAACTAAACGTATTCTAAACTCTTCAATTTCTAAAATTTTACCCATTCCCGATGCTATTCTTGGAGCTTTCGGATATTTTGCTGATGTAGTGACTGGTGTAATAGGTAAAACGTCCCGGTGGAAAACGATGCCATGGATGGTTATTGTTTTTGGACTGGCAGTGGGTCCCTTAGGGTTGGTGAGTATATTATTGGTGATATCTCAACCTGTTTTTATTAATGCCTGGTGCAGTCTTTGTCTCCTCACAGCAGTTATTTCCGTTGTTATGATCAGTCCGGCAATGGATGAAATGCTGGCCAGCCTGCAATACCTGCAACGGGTAAAAAGAAATGGACATTCAGTGTGGAAAGCATTTTGGGGGAATAAGGAAATAGCAAACAAAATTGATTAAATATGTGGGCACAAATTGTAAGCATATTAGTAGGTCTGTTTATTATGATCACCCCAGGCTTGTTTGAATATGACAAGGCACTCTCCAATCAAAATTTCATTACAGGCCCGTTGATAATTACATTTGCCATTACGGCTATTTGGGAAGTAAACCGGAATGCCCGCTGGTTAAATATCCTGGTAGCAACCTGGCTGATCATCTTTAGTGTGATTTATGGAAATGGACAGGATATTTACCCAAATTTTCTTTCTGCATCCATGGTAATAATCTTAGCCATTATTAAAAGAAAAGGTAAAGGAATGTATGGAGGTGGATGGCGATCACTTTTCCAAAAAAATCCTCCACATGCAGAAGGCTAACAATGAAGGTTAACCGAAATCAACCTTTTCTGCGAGCAAGCGCTCCTATTAAACCTGCTACCAGCAAACCGCCAATTGTTCTTACAAGGTTCCGGTTGATGGATGCCCATAAAGTAAAACTGCGGTCAACCGCAATGTCATGGAAGTCACCATAAGCTCCCCGATCACCCTGAACAGGTTCCCAAACATTATTTTCCCGGTTCAATCCAATCGGTTCTTCGGTCTGTTGACCATCAAATGCGGTATTTGCAAGCACCCTATCCGCATACCAGGGTGCAATTTTATTTCCAATAATTGCCTGGTAAGTCGGATACCCTACCCATATACTCCTGCGATTATGCTTAGCCGCAAACAGGATTGCTTCCGCGGCTACTTCAGGTTGATAAACTTTTCCCATAGGCCTTGGTTTGTATGGTAGTTTGCTCAATACCCAACCAAACTGCGTAGTATTCAAAGCGGGTAATTGAACCATACTCGTTTTAATCTGGCTGTTTTCATGCATCAATTCGGTGCGCAGTGAATCATAAAATCCTTCAATACCATGCTTGGCCCCGCAATAGGCTGACTGTAATGGAATACCTCGATAAGCAAGCGCTGAACCCACAAAAACGATAGAGCCTCTATTGCGTGGTCTCATTCTTTTTAAAGCGGACATGGTTCCATAAACTGTACCCAGGTATGTAACATCTGTTACCCTTTTAAATTCATCTGCATCAATTTTATGGAAGGGAGAAAAAACACTGTTCATGGCATTATTTACCCAAATATCTATTTCACCCAATTCCTGTTCTGTTCTTGCTGCGGCAGCTTCTACCTGCTTAGCATCGGCTACATCTGTTTGAATGGTTATAGCCTTTCCGCCATATTCCTCCACTTCTTTTTTGGTTGCTTCCAGTTGTTCTGCACTTCTTGCAATCAGGGCAATTTTAGCTCCTTGTTTGGCAAATTCCCATGCCGTTACTCTGCCAACACCCCCGGTAGCACCTGTTATCACAACAACTTTGTCCTGGAAGTCATTTTTATTTTTCATGTAAGTTTTTTTAATTATAAAAAAAGTCTGTGTTATTAAAATTTCTGCATTTTACTTTATCGGTCATTCAAATAATTGACCTGGATTTGGTGAGTGATCTATTCATCATTTTTTTTGATAAATGCGCTGGCTAATGATTTCCATTGAATTTTTGCACCACCACTTACACCAAAAGCACCTACCAAAGTATTGCGGATTTTATCTATAACCGTATCCCCATCCGTATTCGGTTTGGTATTACGATCATATATACCTGCAGTTACTTTATTTTTATTCCGGAACACAGAAAATGTACTGCTTGATTCAGGTGAGAAGAAATGCGAAACATGCTCTGTTTGATTTTCCGGGTTGTCACTGGGTCTAACGGTAAATGCCAGGCTTTCAAAACCAGGTTCTTTTTTTTCCTGGAAATCGATAATTCGGATCCAGTCATAACCTTTACCACTTTTTGAACCAGGCCCCGGAATGTCAATTTTAAAATGATCACCTTTCATTGCTGTGCGATTTACAGGTTTACCTGCTGAATCGCGTAATGAAAAGTCTGCGGTTAATGCGCCGGCTATATGGTGCCAGTTATTCACGTTTAATAAGCGCATTTTGGCGATTTGGAAAAAATTAATGGCGTCCTCCTCTGTTCCCAGGTCAATTGATTTCTCAGTATCAATTGTGATTCCTGTTTCCTGTTTGGGGATCACTTCATTTTTAAAATCCTTTTCCATATAATTCCCTTAGAAGTTTATGATTGTTTACTATTATCTGGATAAAAAATATGCCAACCGGGGTTTTCAGTTAATTGTGGAGCTTGGAATTTTTTGCCAGTATGGTTTTTGCATCAGAAGAAAGTATTTGACAGAATAATTTATACAATATGACATCACAAAGTATTACAAGAGGTATTGGTTTATTTGGAAACGCACTGGGAAAAGGCTTACTGGCAGGTCTTGCTGGTACAGCGGCTATAACCATTTCGCAGGTAATAGAAATGAAAATCACCGGCCGTAAACCCAGCGATGCACCGGCAAAAGCTGCTACAAAAGTGTTGGATGTAAAAGCAATAAATATAGAACACAAGCCCAAATTTTCGCAAGAGGTTCATTGGGCTTATGGAACTTCATGGGGTATTACACGTGGGTTATTATCCTTATCAGGTATAAAAGGGTGGGCCGCAACTGCCATACATTTTGGTGCCGTTATGGGAACGGCTATGGTTATGACTCCGGCATTAAAAGTAGCGCCACCCGTAAAAGAGTGGGGTGTAAAAGGAATTCTTACAGATGCCCTGCATCACGCCGTATATGCCGTGGCTGCAGGTTTATTTTTTGATGCTATTAATGAGGATTAATGTTAATGGCATGTATTCCTGACCGTTAGTTCAACTAATTATTTTTTCCATTTGTATGCTTCTCGATCCTTTTACAAGGATATGGCTGTTTTGTATGTTTGCCTGGCCAAACCATTCTTTCGCCTGCATTACATTATCGAATTGCAAAAAGGAATGATTGGTTTTTTCAAATGCCGTGCCTACCAACACCACCTGCTTCCATGGATATTTTTTTATTTCCTGGATCAAAGTTTTGTGTTCCAATTCGGTTTCTTCTCCTAATTCTGCCATACTGCCCAATAACAATATTTTGTTTTTACTGGTGATCAGTGCAAAATGTTCAATGGCCGCTTTCATACTGCTCGGATTGGCATTATAAGCATCCATAATTACCTGGTTGGTTCCAAGTTGCATGAGCTGGGAACGACTGTTTGCCGGCTGATAGTTTTCTATGGCAGATACGATTTTTTTATCCGGAACTTTAAAATAATTACCAATCGTAACCGCTGCCAGTACATTCGGCAAATTATAATCACCTGCTAAATGTGTTTGAATGCTACCATTATCCAATCCCTGTGTAATCTTTACCTGCATAAAAGGCAGGGATTGGGTAACATGTCCTTTCACATGCACATCTCCAGTTCCATATTTTATGATGCCACTAATGCCTTTACTCATTTGCTGCAGGTAGTCGTAATCCCACATTATAAATGCATAACCATGCGCAAGTGACCGCAGGTAATCGAACAATTCTCCCTTTGCTTTTTTTACACCTTCCAAACTGCCAAACCCCTCTAAATGAGCCTTTCCGCAATTGGTAATTAACCCGTGGGTTGGTAAGGCAATCTGGCAATATGAAGCTATTTCCCCAGCATGGTTAGCACCCATTTCAATGATAGCCATTTCTGCATCCGCGGGGATTTTCAATAAAGTAAGTGGCACGCCAATATGGTTATTCAGGTTTCCGGCTGTTGCAATGGTTTTATAAGTGGTTGATAAAACAGCATGTACCAATTCTTTTGTAGTTGTTTTTCCATTGCTGCCTGTAATAGCTATAACGGGTATGGACAGTTGCTTTCTATGATGTAGAGCCAGTTGTTGTAATGCCTGTAAAACATCAGGGACAAAAATGGTTTTGCCTTCAATAGAATATTCCTCTTCATCAATAACTGCATAACAGGCCCCGGCATCCAATGCCTGTTTGGCAAAATGGTTACCGTTAAAATGAGGACCTTTTAATGCAAAATAAATGTCTCCATTTTTTAATTGGCGTGTATCTGTTTGTACCGAAGGGTTTTGTTGATAGATCTGGTAAAGAAGGTCAATGTTCATGCAACAAATTTAAGTGATCAAAATTCTAATTTGATTTCACCATCATTTTCAAAATATAATAAGCCTGCGGCTAAAAAATTATTCCACAAAAAAACCCTCCGCATGCGGAGGGTTCTGAAATATGTTTTTAAGAATTATCTTTTTTGTCTGCGTGTTTTAAACCAGTTACCGGTTTTGCGTTTTGGTCCTTCAGGACTACCCATTCTATCCATTGCACAACGGAAACCGATGGTGCTGCTTGCCTGGTCTTCTTCCAGGTAGCGACGGGTTCCCGGACTTAACCAATAAGCCCTGTCATTCCAGCTTCCACCTTTGTATACTCTTGATTTATCACTTACCAATGTAGTTAAACCGTAACCGTAAGATGATTGAGAAACTGAGTCACCATCCAGGTAGTTGATAACATTACCACGCTGGTAATTGCGGCGATCCTTACTTTCTTGATCAGTTACAGCAACCATTTTAACGCGGCCTAAGCTATCGATCTCGGCTTCGCCAACATCGTTTTTATATAACTTCATATATTGGTTACCACGGAAAGGAGATACATCATCCGCATCTAATAAAGTAAGCGGACGGAATACATCAGATACCCACTCAGAAACGTTTCCAGCCATATTGAAAATACCAAAGCCATTAGCATAAAATGAATTTACCGGGGCTGTATAAATCGCACGGTCATTCAAACCGCCAGCTACTCCAGCATTATCACCGGAACCGCGTTTAAAGTTGGCCAAAAACTGTCCCTGCCAACTACCATGACGAGTATCCCTTAATCCATTATAATTTTGAGCCCATGGATAAACTTGTTTGTTGCTGATTAACTCTTCACCTCTTTTACCTTCTTTGGTACTGGGTCTTGGGTTTTGATTGATATAACCATAAGCCGCATATTCCCACTCAGCCTCAAAAGGTAAACGGTAATCCGGTAATAAAATACCATCTTCCATATTAACCGTTGTACGAGGGGTTCCCATTGGAGAGATCAACTTGTCTTTTTTATCAACTTTACCAGGAGCAGCCTGGTAAAGACCTAAGAGATAAGATTTAGTAGTAAAATTGTTTTCCTGCTGCTGACCTTGAATGCCTTGCTTATTGGCAAATCCTTTATTCATTAAAATGCCTTCGTTTACCCTATCACTTCTCCACAAACAAAAGTCATAAGCTTGTCTCCAGGTAACACCAACCACCGGGTAATCATTAAATCCCGGGTGGCGGAAATAGTATTCAACCATTGGTTCATTATAACTTAGTTCACTGCGCCAAACCAACGTGTCAGGAAGTGCGGCATTTAAAATAAGCTGATTGCCAGGATCGGCTTCAGGATCAAATACTCTTGATAACCAGTGAATATATTCCCGGTAGTGTACGTTAGCTACTTCAGTACGATCGATGTAAAAAGCAGGTACGGTAACACGGCGTGGAATATTATTCCAGTCACCCATTATATCCTCTTCCGTTTGGCCCATGGTAAACGTACCTCCCTGGACAAATACTAATCCAGGTCCTGAGCCTTGTTCTTGTGATTTGGATACCTGGTAGCTACCCATATCCTTATCATTGTAATTCCAACCAGTTACATCGGATTTTTCTGGCTTCTTCTTAAAAAGCCCTTTGCCTTTACAAGAGGCAAATAAGACAACACTTGTTAAAAGAATTGCTAAGTTTTTCAATTTCATAGTCATATGCTTAAAAACTGGGTTTTTGGAATAATTTAAACGTATCTGTAAACCTTATATTGTATGTTGACGTTTGTTTTATTTAAAAACCAGGCCTCGAATATATGATTTTCAAAATATTATTATGGAAGGCATTATTTTGTCGAATATTGAATATAATACCTTAATTATGGGTTGATTATGATGAAATACCTGCTTCTTTTAGGTTGTTTAATCTATTTGTTTCCTGCTCATGCACAAAGGGCCTATGCTCCCAACTCGGTATTGGCAGCGGGTAACTGGTACAAGATTGCTGTAAACCAGGCTGGCGTTTATAAAATGGATATCCCATTTTTGAATACTTTAGGCTTATCAGTCAATGGAATGCCCTCCTCCACAATCAGGCTTTTTGGTAATGGAGGAGGTATGCTTGCTGAATCAAACGCTTCAATTCGGTTTGATGATTTACAGGAAAATGCCATTATGGTTATGGATGGAGGAGATGGCATTATGAATGGGAATGATTATATCCTGTTTTATGCCGAAGGCCCCCATCATTGGCAAAAGGATTCATTAAACCGGCAATTTACCCATCATAAGAATATTTATAGTGACCAGGCTTTCTATTTTGTTAGTACCCAGGGAACCGGAAAAAGAATTTCATCTTCAAATAATACCGGAACTGCCTCCATTAATATTGATAGGTATGATTACCGCTACTTTTATGAACTGGATTCGGTAAATTTTTTAGGTAGTGGGAAAGAATGGTTTGGAGAAGAATTCAGTAATGCTCCCGGTAAAGCTTCTTTTCGGAATTTCCCAGTCCCTGTATCCAACAGGATTACATCACAACCTGTCCGGTTGGTAAGTAACCTGGTTTCCAGATCTACAGGCTCAGCAAGTTCTTTTGACACTAGAATTAACGGACAATCATTTCAACAGGTAAATATCCCCGCCGTTGGAACAGGAATTAATGAGGTATTTGCAAGACAGCAGGTTATTGAAACCCAAAGTTCTGTGGCACAGGATACACTTTCTGTACAGTATCAATATGCACCCGGAAGTTTAAATGCACAGGGTTGGTTGAACTGGTTCCGCATTTTTACCAGGGCAAGCCTTAGCATGCCGGTAAATGGACAATTATTATTTCGCGACTGGGAATCTGTAGGTAATGCAAGGGGAAATTTCAGGATTAACAATGCAGTTGATGGATTAATGGTTTGGGATGTTACCAATTTCCTGGTCCCGGTAAATATGCAGGGGGAAATCCAGGGTAATATTTTTTCATTTAATGAGGAATGCAATCAGTTAAAGGAATATGCAGCATTTTATCCCAACCAGGCTTTAGCCCCGGTTTCGATAGGCCCGGTTCCAAACCAGGATCTGCATGATATTGCGGCAATTGATTATTTATTGATTACACATCCCAGTCTTTTGCCCCAGGCTCAAAGACTGGCCACATTTCACCAGCAAAAAAATAACCTGCGCACAAGGGTGGTCAGTACCGCATTAGTATATAACGAGTTTTCTTCAGGCACTCCTGATCCTGCTGCAATCCGTGATTTTGTAAAAATGTATTTCGATAAATTTTCCACACCGGGAGATAGTTTAAAATATTTATTGCTTTTTGGAGATGCCTCTTTTGATTTCAAAAACAGGCTATTGAATAATACCAACCTGGTGCCATCTTTCCAGAGCTCATCATCATTAGATCCGCTTTCAACCTATGTTTCTGATGACTTTTTTGGATTTTTAGAAGATGATGAAGACATTAATTCAGGATTAAGGGTCAATACGCTGGATGTAGGTATCGGCAGAATTCCAGCTTCCAATGAGGAACAAGCTAAAAACTATGTAGATAAAGTATTAGCTTATTATGACAACAGAAGTCTGGGCCCCTGGCGCAATCAAATGACTTTTATAGCCGACGATGAAGACATGAACCTGCATCTTAATGATGCTGAAATTATAACTAAAACTGCCAGTGAGACCAATGACCTGCTGAATCCGGTTAAAATATACCTGGATTCATACCTGCAGGAGTCATCCCCGGGTGGGAGTGCCTATCCCCAGGTAAATGATGCCATCAATAACCAGGTGTATAATGGAACATTGATCTGGAATTATAATGGGCATGGTGGGCCTTTTCGATTAGCAGAAGAAACTATATTGGACCAGCAAAATGTGAACTCCTGGCAAAATCCCAATAATTTACCCCTTTTTATAAACGCAACCTGCGATTTTGCTCCATTTGATAATCCAACAATTGCTTCCCTTGGTGAAGACATTCTGCTAAGACCTGAAACCGGGGGAATTGCCCTGATGACCACAACCCGGATCGTATTTGCATATAGTAACCGCATCATGAATGATAATTATATGAAGTTTGCCCTTCAACCAGATCAGAATAAAAATTACCTGAGCCTGGGTGAAGCTGTCCGCGCAGCTAAGAATTTTACCTATCAAACTTCAGGCGATGTTACCAATAACAGGAAGTTTACTTTGCTGGGGGATCCTGCTTTAACGCTTGCATTTCCAAAATGGAATGTTGAAATAACTGGTATTAATGGATTAAATCCTTCAGTGGTAGTAGATACGTTAAAAGCAACAGATAAAGTAACTATGGATGGCGTTGTGAGTGATCATAGTGGAAACATTATGTCCTCATTCAATGGAACGGTTTATCCAACTGTTTACGATAAGGAACAAACAGTGTATACCCTGGCAAATGATCCAACCAGCCAGGTGGTTGGTTTTAATACCCGGCAAAATATTCTTTACAAAGGAAAGGCTTCGGTCATCAATGGGCGGTTTTCATACAGTTTTAAAATGCCCAAAGACATCAGGTATAATTTCGGTAACGGGCGTATCAGCCTATATGCGGATAACGGGTCAGAAGATGGCAACGGGTTAGAATCCCGGGTAATTATCGGTGGAATAGGAAATGAGGTAAATAATGACAAGGAAGGTCCGGAAATAAAAGCCTACCTGAATGATGACCGTTTTGTAGATGGGGGACTTGTAAATGCTCAACCTGTTTTGATTCTAAAACTGTCCGATTCATCGGGTATAAACACTGCAGGAACAGGGATAGGACATGATATAATTGCGACACTGGATGAAGATACCCGCAGGTATTTTGTTTTGAATGAATTTTATGAAGCAGCTCTTGATAGTTACCAGGAAGGGGCTATAAAATTTCAATTACCAGAATTAGAGGCGGGTCCGCACACTTTGAATATCAAAGCCTGGGATGTTATGAATAATTCGAATGAAACAAATATTTCTTTCATTGTGGGTAAGGAGGATGAACTTGAAATAAGTCAGGTACTCAATTATCCAAATCCTTTTTCAACAAAAACGCAATTTTGGTTTACACATAACCAACCTGGTCGCGAATTAAAGGTTACTCTTCAAATATTTACGATCGGTGGGCGCTTGATTAAAACGTTGAAATCTACAATAAATACACCCGGAAACCGTTCATTGGAACTGGAATGGGATGCTAAGGATGAATATGGGGATAAAGTGGGCCGCGGAGTTTACTTCTATAAATTAAGAGTTGTTTCCGGTAGACTTCAAAAAGAGGTGATAGAAAAATTGTTCATTTTTTAGTATTCAGTAAAAATCAATACTTTAGCCTCCATTTTTCAATACCTGGAAATTTCAAAATCAATTTAAAATCGAATACATGAGACTAGCTGCTATCAGAATTGCTACCGGGCTTTTATTTTTATGCGGAGTTGTTACGGAGATCAATGCTCAAAATGCGGAACGTATAAATGTAGTAACCACCGCTGTTCCTTTTTTAAGAATTTCACCAGATGCAAGAGCTGGTGGAATGGGAGATTTGGGTGTAGCTACAACCCCTGATGTTAATTCGGCTTTCTGGAATCTTGCCAAAACACCATTTAATGAAGCAACCGCTGGTATAGGGGTTACTTATACGCCCTGGCTTAAAGACCTGGGATTAAATGATGTTTACCTGGCCTCGTTGACAGGTTATTATAAATTTGATGAATTACAGGCAATTTCTGCATCTGTCAGGTACTTCAGCTTAGGCAACATTCAATTTACAGATAACCTGGGTAACGATCTGAATACTTTTCGTCCAAGGGAATTTGGTATAGATCTCGGTTATTCCCGCCGTTTAACCGACCAACTGGGCATTGGAGTAGGTTTAAAATATATTTATTCTAACCTGGCTGGAGGTTCCGGTGGGGGTTCAACATATAAGGCAGGTAATGCGGTAGCCGGGGATCTTTCCATGTATTATAATGGGACCAATGACCTTGGCAATGGCTGGGCATTTGGGGCTGCTTTAACCAATCTTGGTTCCAAGATAGCTTATACCGATAATGCGGATCAAAAAGATTTTATTCCCGCTAACCTGGGATTAGGTACAACCTATACAAGCGTTTTCAATGAGCAAAACAGGATCACCTTTGGTGTTGACGTTAATAAATTATTAGTTCCCACTCCTCCTGCTGAAGGAGATCAGGCAGGATTAGAGGCCTATCGTAGTAAAGGGGTTATGAGCAGCTGGTTCAGTTCTTTTGGTGATGCGCCAGGGGGCTTTAAAGAAGAAGTAAAAGAATTTCAGGTGTCTGTGGGTGCCGAATATATGTATAATGAACAGTTCGCGCTGAGGGCAGGTTATTTTCACGAGGATAAAACAAAAGGTAATCGCCAGTATTTTACTATGGGTGTTGGCGTAAATTATAATGTATTTGGTTTGAATTTTTCTTACCTGTTACCATCGGGCAGTGGTGTAAATCGCAACCCGCTTTCTAATACCCTTCGTTTTTCTTTGGTTTGGAATCTGGATGACATGGCTGGCGAATAATTAATTTTATGATATGATTAAAAACGTCCTGGTAATTATGCCGGGACGTTTTTGTTTGCGGATATTTGCGCATCAACAATTAAAAAAAATATGAGTTACCGGATAGGTTCTGGAATTGACTTTCACCAACTGGCAACTGGTTATGATCTATGGATAGGAGGTATTAAGATTCCACATCACAAAGGATCGGTTGGTCATAGTGATGCAGATGTATTGTTACATGCCATTTGCGATGCGCTTCTTGGTGCTTTGGCATTAGGTGATATTGGGATTCACTTTCCAAACACATCTTCTGAATTTAAAAATATAGATAGTAAGATATTGTTGAAGAGGACCATGGACCTCATCACCCAAAAAAAATACAAAGTGGTGAATGTTGACAGCACCCTGTGCCTGGAAGAGCCCAGAATAAAACCATATGTAAAACAAATGCAGCAGGTAATAGCAAATATTATCCATGTTAATGAAGAGGATGTTTCAATAAAAGCAACTACTACGGAAAAAATGGGATTTGCCGGGAGAGAGGAAGGATTAATGGCGCAGGCTACCGTGTTATTAAAAAAATTGGATTAAGCTAATAATTTATTTTGTCAATGATCTTTATATCGAACCTTAAACCCAAAACTCAAAACTATTTATAACGACTGACATTATCTTTGCCCGATGATGGAAGTTAAAGTTGTTAATCGTTCACCATGGCCATTGCCGGAATATGCAACAACGGGTTCTTCGGGAATGGACATCAGGGCAAATTTGAAAGATGCTGTCTCTATACAACCCATGCAAAGATTGTTGTTGCCTACGGGTTTGTTTATAGAATTGCCACAAGGCTTTGAAGCACAAATAAGGCCACGCAGTGGAATGGCCATTAAAAAAGGAATTACCTGTTTAAATACCCCCGGAACAATTGATGCAGATTACCGTGGAGAAATTAAGATTATTTTAATCAACCTTTCGGGGGAGGAACAGGTCATAGAACCTGGTGACAGAATAGCACAGATGATTATACAACAGGTGGAAAGAATTACATGGAAGCCGGTTGCAGTACTAAACGAAACATTGCGTAACGATGGCGGCTTTGGCCATACCGGATCACTATAATTTATAAACATGATCAGATTTTTATTTTTCCTGTTTTTTCTTTCATTGTTGATGTCTTGCAGCTCGTCCCGGCAAATACAAACAGGGAATGTTAGTAATGATACTGCACTTATTGCTAAGACAGGAGAAGACAGTATTGCATTTATTAAAAGTGCTTACGACAGTATTCAAAATAATAAAATCGATTTTAATTTCTTTTCTGCGAAAATAAATGTGATTTATAAAGATGCTGAAGACAAAGAATACAACCTGAATACTTTTTTACGCATGAAAAAAGACAGCCTCATATGGGTTTCTGTAAATGCTGTTTTTGGAATAGAAGTTATGCGATTATTAATATCCCGGGATTCTGTCAAGATACTGGACAAACAAAATAAATTGTATACAGCACGTTCCATATCTTTTTTGCATGAGGTATCTGGATTGCCATTGGATTTGAAAACTATGCAGAACTTGTTGATGGGAAATGTAATTTTTTTAGAACCTGAAATTCCCGCATTTAATAAAACCGGTAACGAATTAACACTCCTGAGTATTGGAAATTTTTTTCGGAACCTGGCTATTTTCAATGCATCGGATTATAATATATTGCGGAGTCGGTTGGATTATGTTGATCCGCAAAGCAAACGCTCGGCTGATCTCTTCTATAATAATTATGTAAATAAATCCGGCGTTAAATTCTCGGAAACCAGGAAAATTGTTGTTAATGATGTCAAGAAATTATCGTTGGATATGGACTTTAAGCAATTTGATTTTAATGAAGAATTAACATTTCCTTTTTCGATACCTCAAAATTATGGTGCTAATTGAGTTGTGTAAAATTTTAAGTACAATTATCCGTTAGAAGACTACCGTCTGCCCTGGCAAGAATTTAAAAAATCCAAATATGCTGAAAAAAATTATCCTGCTTATAATGGTTTCAATGGTTACCCTAAGCCTTGCGGCACAGGACAAAACCGTGATGGAAAAGGAAAGGCAGGAATTACAAAAGCAGATCAAACAGATCCAGGGTCAATACAACAAAGTTTCGGGTCAAAAAAAGCAAACGATTGGTCAGTTAACACTGATTCAGCGTAAGATCGGCTTGCAGGATCAATACATACGCAACATCAGCAAAGAAGTTCGGATTCTTGATGACAGTATTTTTTTAAGCAATGTGGAGATTACACGATTGAGAAAACAACTGGATACTTTAAAACAACAATATTCCCGGAGTATAGTATATGCCTATAAGAATAAAAGCACTTATGACTACCTGAATTTTATATTTTCATCGAGTAACTTCAATGATGCATTGAAAAGAATAGCATACCTGAAATCATACCGTAATTACCGGGAAGAACAGGTAGCTGATATTATCGAAACTCAGAAACAAATTGAAATAAGGAAGGAAGAAAATCTTGCCCGCAAACAGCAAAAAGGTGAAACACTCAAAGTCCGTACAGGTGAAATAAAAGAGTTGGCAGAACAAAAAAAGGAAAAGGATGTGGTGGTTAATCAATTGAAATCTCAAGAGAAAGACCTGGGCAAACAATTGGCCGATAAAAAGAAATCTGATGCCAAACTGAAAAATGCAATTGCGGCTATTATACGCCGTGAAATTGATGAAGCCCGTAAAGAAGCAGCCCGGATTGCTGCTGCAAAAAAAGCTGCCGAGGACAAAGCGGCAGCAGATAAACCTTCGGTTGCTACAAATGATGCGGCACCTGTTAAGAAAACAGAAGTCGTTTCTAAAACCGCCAGCGCCAGGCCAGACAGTTATCTTGATCTCAATGCAAAGGACGTTGCATTAAATAAAGGCTTTGAGCAGAATAAGGGCCGTTTGCCATGGCCAGTGGATAATGGCCTGGTAAGTATTCATTATGGAACCTATAAAATTCCAGGGACACAGTTGAGCGGTGATAATGCGGGTTTAACCATTTCTACACCCAGTTCAGGAAGTAATGTAAAATCTGTATTTGAAGGTGAAGTATCAGCAATACATAATTTGGGTGATGGAATGGCAGTGATTATTCGCCATGGTAAATATTTTACTGTATACAGTAATCTTTCTTCGGTAAATGTAAGTAAAGGTGCCATTGTATCTACGGGACAAACGATTGGAAAAGCTGCCCGTGCCGAGGGTGGTAATGGAGGCGAGATTGAATTTATATTGATGAATGAAAGTAAAAATATCAATCCCGAACCATGGTTACGTTAATACATAAACGATTTTTTTAATGCAGCTAAACAGCCGCATATTTTTTGCCAGCAACCTTTTCGTATAAATTTTCATATTCAGGAACTATATGATTGATGTCAAATTTTTTGGCGTGCTCTGAAGCTTTCTTTTTGAATGTTTTCAATACTTCTTCATCTGTCAATATTTCAATGGACTGCTGGCTCATCGTTTCTACATCGCCAATATCAGCCATAAAACCAGTTTGTCCATGGATATTAATCTCTGTTAAACCACCGGCATTTGTCGAAACAACGGGTACGCCAGAGGCCATTGCTTCAAGAGCTGCCAATCCAAAACTTTCATATTCTGAAGTCAGCAGGAAAAGGTCACCGATGGCCAATATATCTTCCATCTGTTCCTGCTTGCCCACAAATTGTATTTTGTCGCAAATATTTAATTTGCGGGATAATTCTTCTGCAGTCTGTCTTTCCGGGCCATCACCTACAAACAACAATTTAGCAGGTATTTGTTTTTGTACTTCATTGAATATTTGCACAACATCCAATACTCTTTTTATTTTTCTAAAGTTGGATGCATGAATAAGAATTCTCTCACCGTTGGGCGCAAGGGCTTTTCTGAATGCATCGATGGGTTTGCGGGTAAATCGTTTAATATCGACAAAATTATATATTACTTCAATTTCTTTTTTTATATTAAAAATCTTATAAGTTTCATCACGCAGGTTGTTGGACACCGCTGTGATAGCATCACTTTCATTGATGGAAAATGCAACAACAGGGGCATACATTTTGTCACGTCCCACTAATGTAATATCTGTGCCGTGGAGCGTGGTGATTACGGGGATGTAAATGCCTTCCGATTCCAGGATTTTCTTAGCCATGAATGCGGCTGATGCATGTGGTATGGCGTAATGAACATGTAAAAGATCCAGTTTATTATTTTTAATGACATCTACCATCGTACTGGCAAGTGCAGTTTCGTATGGAGGATAATCGAATAACGGATACGTTGGAACCTGTACTTCGTGATAAAAAATATTTGGAATAAATCCATTCAAACGTACTGGTTGCTGGTAAGTAATAAAATGGACCTGGTAATCTTTCTGAGCCAAAGCCTTTCCTAATTCAGTAGCCAAAACGCCACTTCCACCAAAGGTTGGGTAACAAACAATCCCTATCCGCATAAAATCATTTTAAGCTTTCGAAGTTAAACACAAAAATAATGCTTAACCATTGTTTATAATATTTGTTTATTGTTGGCAATCAACTTTCAGTTATTTTTAAAAAATTAAGCTTTAGAATCCTTTCATATTTATTGTTAAAAATTATTTGACTATTCAGCTTATTGTAAATCTTATAGACTCATGAAACTATTCCTGTTTTTTTTAACCAGCATTTTCACACTTTCATCTTTCGGACAAAACAAGGATTCGCTGGTCATCAGTAAATTCTCCTATGATATTTTGAACAACGGTAAAGCATATGACAATCTGCGATACCTGTGCAAAGAAGTTGGGCACCGCATCAGTGGTTCTCCGCAGGCACAAAAAGCGGTTGAAGCTTCTGCAAGGATGCTTCGTGAAGCAGGTGCTGACACGGTTTACCTGCAACCCGTAATAGTGCCTTATTGGGTTAGAGGTGATAAAGAACAGGGAACCATTCATTTCGGCAATCAAAAAAGAGATTTAAATGTACTTGCATTAGGAATGAGTGTTGGCACACCTGCATCAGGAATAAATGCTGAAGTGATTGAAGTTAAGAATTTTGATGAGTTGAAAGCATTGGGTGCTGATAAGGTGAAAGGCAAGATCGTTTTCTTTAATTATCCTATGCGGCCGGAATTGATACAAGGCGGATATGGCGACGCGGTTACATACAGGGGAAGCGGACCTGTTGAAGCGGCTAAATTAGGTGCTGTAGGCGTGATGATCCGTTCAGTAACACATGCATTGGATGATAATCCACATACAGGAGCTACACGGTATGATTCCGCCGTTACAAAAATTCCTGCAATGGCTTGCAGTACAAAAGATGCGGAGTGGTTGTCCGCATTACTTAAAAAAGAAAAGCAGGTGAAAATGTTTATGAAGATGAATTGTAAACATATGCCCGATGTGTTGAGTTATAATGTAATTGGTGAGTTGCGTGGAACTGAAAAACCAGGTGAAATTATTACGGTGGGTGGTCACCTGGATAGTTGGGATATTGGCGAAGGAGCTCATGATGATGGATCAGGTTGTATGCAAAGTATCGAAGTGATTCGTGCCATTAAGGCGGCTGGCATTAAGCCTAAACGCACCATCAGGGCTGTCATGTTTATGAATGAAGAGAATGGTTTGCGTGGTGGAAATGCTTATGCTGATTCAGCTATTGCCAAAAAGGAGCATCACATTTTTGCTATTGAAAGTGATGCCGGAGGTTTTGGAGTACAAACTTTAGGCATCAGCGGAACACCTGAACAGGAGCAATACTTACGTCAATGGACACCTCTTTTTCGTCCTTATGGTGTTTATGAAATGCCTGGTGGTGGGGGCGGTGCAGATATTGGTCCTTTGAGAAAGCTGGGAACAGTTTTAAGCGGAGTAAATCCTGGAACGCAGCGTTATTTTGATTTGCACCATGCACCGAATGATGTATTTGAAGCTGTAAACAAAAGGGAATTAGAACTCGGCGCATTAGCAATGACAGCCATTACTTACCTGGTGTCTGAATATGGTTTACCGGAAAAGAAATAATTTCTTTATTGAATTAGTTGAAAATATGGACACAGACCGGTGTCCATTTTTTTATGAGCTATGTAGACCAACTAATTTTTCAATGGCTTGGTGAACACTGGCGAAGGGGAAACTGTTTATAAGTTTTTGCATTTGTTGATTTATTTCTAAGTTGCATAAATTATAAATGCTTCCTTCATGGCCGCCCTTTCCAGCATGATCAGTCACCGGTTTCTCAAACAAATTTTCTTCAACCTGTTGCCCGATGATTTTATAGGCATCTCTGAAAGGGGTGCCTTGCATCACGAGTTCATTTACCGCATCAACTGTAAACAGGTATTTGTATTTTTCATCTGCCAGGATATTTTCCTTTACCTCTATATTTGAGATCATCAATCCTGCCATCTCAATACAATTTTTTAATGTAGAAAAAGCAGGAAACAAATGTTCTTTCAACAATTGCAGATCGCGGTGATAACCTGAGGGTAAATTAGTCGTCATCATCATGATCTCATTGGGTAATGTTTTGATGCGGTTGCAATGAGCACGGATGATCTCGAAAACATCCGGATTTTTTTTATGCGGCATAATGCTGCTGCCAGTAGTTAATTCAGCTGGAAAACTGATAAAGCCAAAATTTTGATTCAGGTAAAGGGTTGCATCCATTGAAAAGCGACTAAGCGTATCCGCTACATTGGCCAGGCTTTGTGCGCAAATCCTTTCAGCCTTGCCTCTTCCCATTTGGGCATAAACAACATTGTAATTCAGGTCATCAAAACCCAATAATTCCGTGGTTAATGTACGGTTGATAGGAAACGATGAACCATAACCGGCTGCAGAACCTAATGGATTCTTGTTGATTACATCGTAAGCCGCTTTCAAAGTTATGGTATCATCCACCAAACTTTCGGCATACGCACCAAACCATAACCCAAAAGAGGAGGGCATAGCTAATTGCAAATGCGTATACCCGGGAAGTAAAGTTGATTTGTGTTTTTCACTTTGTTGTTGCAACAAATCAAATAATAAATGAACGGAGTTTACAATCGTTTCCAACTCACTTCTTAAAAATAATTTCAAATCAACAAACACCTGATCATTCCTGCTGCGGGCACTGTGAATTTTTTTTCCGGTATCTCCCAGTTTTTTTGTCAGCATCATTTCCACCTGTGAATGAATATCTTCTACACTTTCATCAATACTAAATTCTGAACCAGGATGTTGTACCTGGTGATAAATTGACCGGAGTTCTGTTATTAATTTTTCCTTTTCCGGTTTTTCTAATAAGCCTACCGTCTCAAGCATGGTTACATGTGCAATGGAACCCAGCACATCGAAAGGAGCCAACTGCAAATCAAACTCACGGTCATTGCCAACCGTAAAGGCTTCTACTTCTTTCAGCGATTGGATTTTTTTTTGCCAGAGTTTCATAACAGCTTTTTTAATAGATCAATATAAAATTCAATTCCATCATTAATTTCCTGAATGTATATGAATTCATCAGCTGTATGGCTACGTGCTGAATCACCGGGACCCACTTTTAATACAGGGAAAGGCATCAGTGCTTTATCAGAAGTAGTAGGTGATCCATAACCTGATTTTCCCAATGATATTCCTGCTTTCACCAACGGATGATCCAAAGAGATTGAAGTTGAACGCATTCTTAAGCTTCGGGGCGTTATTTCACTTTGTACATTTTTTCTGACTACATCCAATACTTCTTCCAGGCTGTATTTTTCATTCACCCTGATATCTGCAATAAAATGGCATTTATCAGGAACCACATTATGAGCTTTATTTTCAGTTTCTATAACGGTGATGCTCATTTGCACCGGGCCTAAGAGGTCAGAAATTTTTTCAAACCGATGATTTTTATACCATTCAATATCTTTAAATGCCTTGTATATAGCATTTTCTCCTTCGTTACGTGCAGCATGCCCAGCTTTACCTATAGAAACATTATCCAATACCATTAAGCCTCTTTCGGCAACTGCCAGTTGTAATAATGTTGGCTCACCAACAATAGCACAATCAATCGGTTTCCCTTTTAATGGTTCATTAAAATATGGGCTGTTCAAAACCATTTCAATGCCTCCACTTCCACTGACTTCTTCTTCTGCTGTGGCAGCCAAGGCAAGGTTGTATTTTAAACCGGGTTGATGATAAAAATATACATAGGCTGCGATTAGGGAAACCAATGCACCGCCGGCATCATTGCTGCCAAGGCCATAGAGTTTCCCTTCATCAATAATTGCCTTAAAAGGATCTTTGGAATATGCGGAATTTGGTTTTACTGTATCGTGGTGTGAATTTAACAAGAGGGTCGGTTTGGCTGCATCAAAATGTTGGTTAAAAGAAATAACATTATTGCCGAGCCGGCTGGTGTATAATCTTTTTTCTGCCAGGTAACGACTGATAATGCCTGCAGTTTGATCTTCCTGTTTAGAAAAGGATGGACTAGTGATTAATTCTTTCAGCAATCCGATCGCTTCTTGTTGGAGTGTTTGCAGATCATTATTCATCTTTCAAAATAGTTGTACCGGCCTTTCCTTCCAAAACTAACGATAGGTTATTGGCAGAGCCGATGGTTATTTTTTGTACACCGCTATTTAGTGCGGCAAAGGCATTATCTAATTTAGGAATCATTCCGGCAAAGATCAAACCCTTAATTTTTAATTGCTGGTAATATGAATAATGAAGATTGGCAATTACAGTTGATTCGTCTTCTGCATCGTGTAAAACACCTGGTTTTTCAAAAATATATACCAACTGAACATTGAAATTTTTTGAAAGACTCCTGGCTATTTCCTGTGCCACGGTATCCGCATTTGTATTAAGAAGTTGTCCCTGACCGTCATGTGTAATCGGAGCAATTACGGGCATTATATTATTACCCAATAACTGCTGGAAAAGTTCAACGTTCACTTCATCTACATCACCTGCAAATCCATAATCCAGGTTGGCATTTTTTCTTTTATGAGCTTTTATGCTATTGCCATCAGCGCCGGTTAATCCCATGGCATTGGATTGATTAGCTTGTAATAGGGCAACAATTTTTTTGTTAATGTAGCCGGCATAAACCATGGTCACTATTTTTAGTGTGTCCTTGTCAGTTATCCTCCGCCCTTCAATCATTTTTTGTTCTATGCCCAATTCTTTTGCCAGTTGTGTGGCCATAACGCCACCACCGTGTACCAGTATTTTATTTCCTTTAACTGCAGCCAGTTCTTTTAAAAAATTTTCTAGCCTGGCTTCATCATCAATGATGTTGCCGCTTATTTTTATAATGATAAGGTCTTCTTTTAAATGCTCCTGGTTCATGCTGCTGAAAATTTGCTATGAAATAGTTTTCAATATTTCGCTTAATACTGTTTGTGCCGCCCAAACGCGGTTACCTGCCTGTTGTGTGATGATGCTATTGGGTCCATCAAGGATTTCATCGCTTAACTCTATATTTCTTCTGACCGGTAAGCAATGCATCACTTTTGCCTGGTTTGTAACTTTCATTTTTTCATTTGTCAACATCCATGAGGGATCAACGGATTTAATTTTTCCATAATCATGATAAGTACTCCAATTCTTCACATAAACAAAATCTGCATTTTCCAGGGCCTCATCCTGGTTATGAGTAATAGTTGCTCCGCTGGTATATTGTTCATCTAATTCGTATTCTTCGGGGTGAGTGATAACAAAATCAGCTTTGCCCCAGGCATTCACCCATTGAGAAAAACTATTGGCAACACATTGTGGAAGTGGTTTTATATGGGGTGCCCAGCTAAGAACGATTTTGGGTTTACTCACTACGTTGTGTAAGCGCAGTTGCTCCTGGACGGTGATGATATCCGTAAAGCTTTGCAAGGGATGCAGGGTGGCACTTTCCAGGCTAATGACAGGTATGCCTGCATAACGGATAACCTGGTTAATATACTGTTCACTGTAATCATCATCCCTGTTCTGTAAAGTTGGAAAAGTGCGGATGGCCAGTATATCAAAGTATTTTCCAAAAATGGGAGCGGCATCTTTTACATGCTCCACGGTACTTCCATTCATGATGGCTCCTTCTTCAAATTCCAATGTCCATCCATCTTGTCCCACATTAAAGACGATCGCTTCCATCCCCAGGTTTTGAGCTGCAATTTGGGTACTTAAACGCGTACGCATACTTGGATTTAAAAAAAGACAGCCAATTCGTTTGCCTTTTCCAAGCGAGTTGCCTGAATATGGGTTGGCTTTGTATTCCAGCGCTATACCTACCAATTGCGCTATGTTTGAAACATCATGAACCGAAACAAAATTTTTCAACTACTTCCTGTTTTATTTGAGCTTGAATAATATTTTATTGAACGGGCTTTAAAGTCATTGAATGGATCTCTTTTTTCAAAGACACTATAAAATGTTCCGCATCTTTTTTAGTTAAAGCAAGGGAAGGTAATAAACGGATCACATTCGGTTTTGCTTCACCGGTAAAAATTTTTTGATTTAAAAGCAGGTTTTTACGAAGTTCTTTATAGTCTGCTGAAACATCAAATCCGATCATTAAACCACGGCCACGCACATTCGAAATTTCACTGATTTTTTTTAACTCAGTTTCCAGGTATTTACCCATTTCGATAGCATTATATAAAAGGTTTTCCGATTCAATCACTTCTAAAACGGAAAGAGCTGCTGCACAGGCAAGATGATTGCCACCGAAAGTTGTACCTAACATAAAATGTTTAGGTTTGATGGATGGTGCAATGAGAATTCCGCCAATAGGAAATCCATTTCCCATTCCCTTGGCCATTGAATATATGTCGGCATTTACATCAGCAAAGTCATGACTGAAAAAATTCCCGGTTCTTCCATAACCACACTGAACACTATCGGCGATATACACCACGCCATATTGATCACAAAGTTTGCGAATGGTCTGTAGAAATTCTGCAGTAGCCAGGTTAATTCCACCAACGCCTTGTATACCTTCTGTAATAACGGCAGCTATTTCTTTGCCTTCCTGGTGAAAATAAGTTTCCAATGATTGCACATCGTTGAATGGAAGAAAATGAACATGTTCAGTTTCATTAACCGGGGCTATAATTGCGGGATTATCGGTTGCAGCCACAGCTAATGATGTGCGGCCATGAAAGGCTTTTTTGAATGCCACAATTTTTTTTCGGCCCGTATGAAAAGAGGCCAGTTTTAATGCATTTTCATTGGCTTCCGCACCTGAATTGCAAAGAAATAATTGGTAATCATCTTTGCCGGATATTTCACCAAGTTTGTTCGTCAATTCTTCCTGGATCGGAATGCGAACAGAGTTTGAATAAAAACCAACCTTATTCAGTTGGTCCGTTAATCGTTTTATATAATGTGGGTGAGAATGACCGATGCTGATTACAGCATGGCCGCCGTACATATCAAGATATTGCGTACCAGAATCATCCCAAACATAAGATCCCCTGGCTCTTTCAATGGCTATATTGTTAATGGGATAAACATCGAAAAGTTTCATTGATTATTTTTTTTGAATAAAAAATGTTGACAGGGTGGATTGCAAGTTTATTTTCTATCAGAAGGCGCTGGCTTTTAAACGTAGTCCTGTAGTTTCATCCAGTCCGCACATAAGGTTCATATTCTGCACTGCCTGCCCTGAAGCCCCTTTCACCAAATTGTCCAGCGCACTATGAACCACCAGTTTGCTGCCGACTTTATCTAATTGAATAACACACTTATTCGTATTTACTACTTGCTTTAAAGAAATAGGTTCTTTGCTTATAGAAACAAAAGGCTCGTCTTTATAATAATCATTGAAGATGACCTGTAATTCTTCCATGCTTAATTCGCAATGCATTTGTGAACTCACAAATATCCCTCGTGTAAAATCACCACGCCAGGGGACAAAATTCAGTCTTTCATTACCTTCCGGATCTCCCGGAAAGTTTTTCTGCAATTGATGAAGTGTCTGGTAGATCTCTTTCAGGTGCTGGTGCTCTAATGTTTTATAGGCCTGAATATTGTTGGCGCGCCAGCTAAAATGCGATGTTGCAGAAAGACCCTGGCCGGCGCCGGTAGACCCGGTTATGCCCGTTGTATATATATCTTCAAGCAACCCATCTTTTGCAAGGGGGAGTAAACCTAATTGGATTGTGGTAGCAAAGCAACCCGGATTAGCAATATTTTTTGCTTTCTTAATTTCTTCTTTATTCAATTCAGGAAGTCCGTATACGAATTTTCTTGACAGGTCAGGATGGCCGGGTAATTGAAATTCTGATGTAGATGCCAATCTGAAGTCATGGCTAAGATCAATTATTTTGATACCTGAATGAATTTCATTTGAGTTTAAGAATTTTACCGCTACACCATGCCCGGCACAAAGAAATAAAACATCAATACCAGGTTTTGTAAGCATTTCCAGATCGCCGGAAAAAAAGATATCTGTTTCGTCAAGCAAATCGGGGTGTATAACGGATACATTTTTCCCTGCATTGCTGCGGCTATGAATATATTGTAGTGATACAAATGGATGGTTGATCAACAGGCGGATCAATTCTCCACCTGTATATCCGGCACCACCAATAATACCTGCCTGAATCATTTTTTCTGTAGCCATGCTAACAAATTTAAGCATCTTTTACCCGGTGGTAAATGGCTGTTTGATTGCCAAAAATTTTACTGAAACCCCTGACATCATCACCGGTAAAACCGGTATTCATTTCACCATATTTTCCAAAGCGACTATCCATCAGGTCGTTTTTAGATTCTATGCCGATAATTAAAAAACGATATGGCATCAGTTGTACAAAAACATCACCAGTAACCTGCTGTTGGGAGCTTTGCAAAAATGCTTCCATATCTCTCATCACCGGGTCCATGATCTGTCCTTCGTGCAACCAGTTTCCATAAAACTGTGCCAGTTGATCTTTCCAGCTAAGTTGCCATTTGGTCAAAACATGTTTCTCCAATGCATGGTGAGCCTTAATAATTACCATTGGTGCAGCGGCTTCGAATCCAACACGGCCTTTAATACCAATGATAGTGTCACCCACATGAATATCCCGGCCAATACCATATGGTGCTGCGAGTTCCTGTAAAAATTGGATTGCATCAACTGGATGTTTAAAATCCTTGTCATTCACTTTGGTGAGCTCACCTTTTTCGAAATGTAATTTTACTTCTTCTTCTCCTGCTTTTGTGACTGGTGTGGGCCATGCAGATTCGGGTAGCATGCCTTTGGATTGCAATGTTTCCTTTCCACCAACACTGGTACCCCATAGTCCTTTATTAATGGAGTACTGTGCTTTTTCAAAATTCATATTAACGCCATGACCTTTGAGATATTCAATTTCAGCCTCACGACTTAATTGCATATCCCGAATGGGTGTGATAATCTCCACACCAGGGATAATAATATGAAAGATCATATCAAAACGAACCTGGTCATTGCCGGCGCCGGTGCTGCCATGAGCAACAGCATCTGCATTTATTTTGCGGGCATGTTCTGCAATATGCATTGCCTGGCTTAATCGCTCTGCGCTTACACTTAAGGGATAGGTGCTATTTTTCAACACATTTCCAAATACTAAATATTTAATGATGGTATTGTAATAATTTTCTACGGCATCGATCGTGGTGTGTGTCTTTACACCAAGTGCATAGGCATGGGCTTCAATTTGTTTTAATTCTTCCGCACCAAAACCACCGGTATTTACAATGATGCTGTGAACTTCGTATCCATTGTCTTCTGTAAAATACTTTACGCAATATGATGTATCCAATCCACCACTAAATCCCAGAACAATTTTTTTAGCCATTTATTTAATCATTAAAAATTAAAAAAGTAATGAAGGAAAGATTTTGGTTTGCCTGCACCGCTCTTTTCTTTTTTAAGAAAACTCCGTAAAAATTTTAGTTGCTTTATCCGCATTAACCTTTCCAAGCCTTTTGCTTTTTCTTTAAAAAACTGTTTTGTTTCTTCCGGCTCATAATGGTCTTTTGGATCATATAACATGGCAGTGCACATACAGTTGTTTCTTTCTTTGCTCATTAAAATATCATAATTCACACAGCTTTTACAACCAGCCCAAAAAGCTTCATCTTGCGAAAGTTCAGAATAAGTGACGGGTTCATAACCAAGATCGGAATTGATCTTCATTACGGCCAGGCCGGTGGTTAAACCAAATAATTTAGCTTCCGGATATTTCTGGCGGCTCAATTCAAAAATGCGTTTTTTGATAGATTTGGCTACACCACTTTTGCGAAAAGCAGGAGCAACGATCAATCCTGAATTAGCCACATACTCACCATGACTCCAGGTTTCAATATAACAAAAACCGACCCAATCATTTTGCGGCGTTAAAGCAATTACGGCTTTTCCTTCATCCATTTTTTGGGAAACATATTCGGGTGTACGCCTGGCTATGCCGGTACCACGTGCATTAGCAGAGGCTTCCATTTCGTCAGTAATAACAACTGCGTATTTTTTATCTTCAGGTGTTGCCACCCGAACGATTATTTGTTGATTTTCCACCTTGTAAAAATTGAAATAGATAACGGGGAACCAATCCTGATCTTAATTCCGGGGAATCTTCACTGATAGGGGCCGTGGTCAAAGGCTTGGCCTATCAGATTGCAGGTCGGACCAGGTATTTAAAAAGGTCGAAACCCACACTGTAAACGCCAGTGGTGATGGCTGCATGAAAAGCAACTTGTTTCGTATGTGTAAGAATGTTGTTCACTTATTGTACACTTGATAAAATGATGCCAAAAGTAATCATTATATTAAAGTGTAAGATAAAATTTTTGTTAACGGTACAGGTGTTAGTTTTACGTATCAATTCTTTCTATGAGAAAATTCATCCTCATTTTGCTTGTATTTATTTTGATAATTGCAGGCGGATATATTGGTTGGAAATATTTTTATGTTTTTGGTGATGGCGTTAAAACCGGCTACCTGAACTACGCTGTCAAGAAAGGCGACCTTTTTAAAACATATGAAGGCAAGTTGATCCAGGAAGGAATCAGGAGCAGAACCGCAGGCAGTATCGAGTCCTATGAATTTGAATTTTCAGTGGTAAATGAAAGAATTTACGATACGTTAAAGTTGCACAGCGGAAAGATCTTCGACCTGCATTATAAAGAATATCATGGCGTGATTCCCTGGCGGGGAAACACCCGTTATATCGTAGACAGTATTATCTCTATGCGAAACCGGGATGTTTATTAACGTCTGGCATATATTAAAAACATGGCCGGTTTCTTATGAATATCAGGAACCTGCTGACTCCAATCTTTAATCGTTTTTGTTTTAACCCATTCATCAGACCCCGTTAAATTAACGGCAATGCATAACCGTGTATCAGGCTGGCAATTTTGTAATATAGATTCTATCATCTGGTTATTGCGGTATGGCGTTTCAATAAACAGTTGTGTGCAATTGGCCGATTGGGAATCTTTTTCAAGTGCCCGGATAGCGGCAACCCGGTTATTTTTATCTATGGGTAAATATCCCAAAAATTGAAAACACTGCCCATTCATTCCACTGGCCATCAATGCTAATAAAATAGAACTGGGGCCAACCAAAGGTTTCACAATAGCATTATGTTTTTGCGCCTCTGCAACCAGCATTTGCCCGGGATCGGCAATGGCCGGACAACCTGCTTCGCTAATGATACCAATATTTTTACCTTCATTTAAATAACGGATAAAATTTTGTTTTACTATTTCTTCGGCTTTATGAATAACAACCCATTCATAATCATCGATTACCATTTCTTTCCATAATTGTTTAAGATAGCGGCGGGCTGTTCTTTCATTTTCCACAAAAAAAACATGGCAATCTTTTACCGCATCAAGAATATAGACCGGAATAGTTTTCAAACCATCCTCGTGAAGTAAAGAAGGCACGAGGTAAACAGTACTTTTAATGGGCATAATCAAAGCTCTTTAACCTTATATAAACTTAATGTAGCGGCAATGACAGCGTAAGACGGTGCAAGCATCCAACCGGCAACAGGAATTCCATGCATTAAATAAAAAACAATTCCATTGCCTATAGCCAGGCCTTTATGATGACTGATGAATGTTATACTTTGTGAAGGTGAAAGTTTCTGTCTTTCACAACTATAATCCAACATAGAAAACCCTAAATAATAACATTCCACAAATAAAGCAACCAGTGGACTTACCCAACCAATAACAGGTACCAGGCTTAGAATCAATAATGAAATAATATACACCAATTGCCAGACGGTATTACGTAAAGCAAGCCTGATGCCACGCCAGATATCTTTCAAAAATTGCTTCATGTTGAAAGGCATATCCTTGCCTTCCAGGATCATTCCCGTTTTTTCACTTAAGTATGCAAACAGTGGCGAACCGATTATCAGGAATATATATTTGAAGAGCGAAAAATAAAAAAACATCAATACCAGCCATAATATAATTCCTGCAAAGGTAAAAAAGAACCCGATCCATGAATTTTGATATTGCTGTACATAGTTTTGCAACCCGGTAACCTCCGTTAGGTATTCAATAACACCGGTGGCGGATCTCCCAAAAAAATACATGCTGACAACAAACATCACCATATAAATAAAACCTGGAATGAGTATCCATTTCCAGAGTTTATTATTTTTAATGAAATGGTGGGCCTGTGAATATGATTGAAGGGCTATGACAATTTCTTTCAGCAAAACTTAAATTTGGGTAAATATAAACAAGTGTTCTGAATGGGTTAACCGGGAAAGGAAGTTTGCTGAAATGAATGATCGACGGAATATGAAATATAAAATGAAAAAACTCGGAACGGAATTTTATATACGCAACAATGTGCTGGATATATCGAAGGATTTGCTGGGGAAAATTTTAGTCACTCATCTTGGCGGTAAAATAACCAGTGGACGCATTGTAGAATGTGAAGCTTATGCAGGTGAAATCGATAATGCATCACATGCATCTGGTGGCAGGCGAACTCCAAGAACTGAAATCATGTTTGGGCATGGTGGCACGGCTTACATCTACTTGTGTTATGGCATTCATCATATGTTTAATGTGGTGACCAATGAAAAAGGAATACCTCATGCCATTTTAATCAGAGCATTGGAACCACTTGAAGGCATTGATACCATGTTGGATAGAACCGGAAAGGAAAATCCTGATGCTTCACTTACCCGTGGACCGGGAAATGTTGGAAAAGCGATGGGACTGCATAGCATTATGACGGGTTATTCGCTGCAAAGTGATGAAATCTATATTGCGGATGATGGTTTCCGTTATCCTGAAGAAATGATCAAAACATCTCCACGCATTGGTGTTGATTATGCAGGTGATCATGCACGTTGGCCTTTCCGGTTATACATAGCGGGACATGCGAATGTAAGTGGAAAGCCGCGTTGATTGGTTGAAAGGTTGATTGGTTGATTAGTTGATAGGTTGAAACTTCGGCAAACTCAGGATGGGATTGGGAATTAGGGATTAGTGTATTAGGAATTTGAAATGTACGTCCCTGATATTGGTTGACAGATATAAGTCAGAACTTGTTGAGTAGAAAAAAGAACGTTGAAGAGTGCGACGCAACAAAAGCTTTCATAGAATTGTCAAAGCCGGGTTCATAAAAAAATAATACTTAGATGCGGGGTGCGGGCGAAATTTAAAATTTGGGGCAGTACATGATCTTGCGATTGGGATCACCAGCTTTTTTGACATAAATAATGGAGATCTCCGTGCCACCTCTTGACTGGCTGCCTGGCCTGAGGTCAGAAATATTTACATCATAAGTAGCCCCGATTCGCAAACTATTAAATTCAAGTCCAACATATGGAATGATGGCATCTCCCAAACGAAACCAGCTACCTAAATAAACATGAGTGGGATTATCTTCATCTCCATTTAAATTCAATGCATATGCTCCACCAATCATAGTATTGGTGGCTTTTTGCTGCATGCTGTGATTAGCAGCAAAATGGATTGAATTATTTACACCTACAGGTATACGTCCACCACCTTGAAAAGTGACTCTTGATCCCAGGAAATAATCTTTACCCTGGAAACTTTCTTTGGGTTTATTGATATGATACATTGATGCGCCGAGATAAATATTATTGTATCCATCCGTGGTTCCATTGTAAAAGATACCGGCATTCATATCAAAATAAGCAACGTTCACCTGGTTGCCCGAAAAAGTTTCACCTGTAGAACCCGTAAAACCAAATGGTGTTAACTGGTCTTCGAAAGTCAGTTTTAATACATCGAGTCTTTTACTGGAATAAACACCCTGGAAACCCACACCTAACTGGTGATAACCGTTTTCATCTAGTCCTTTATGATAGGCAATTGAAACAGCGGCGTAATTATTTTGCAATGCACCCTGGTTGCCTGATTTATCGGTAAAAGCCATAATACCAACACCGAACTGGTCAGTTTCAGGAATACTGTTTTTTAAGATGCCAAAATCAAGTGAAAGAGTAGAAGTTGTATATGCATTATTGAATGCTGGCCATTGATTACGATAATTACCTGCAACCCTGAAATCACCATCAAATTTGCCAGTCAATGCCGGGTTCAATGTTAGTGGTGATGCAAAAAATTGAGAGAAATTCGGGTCTTGAGCATGTACACAGAAAGCCAAAGTCACAGTAACCAAAAGGGTAGTTATTTTTTTCATTCGCGGGATGATGAGCGACTAAATTACAAAAAACCACGAAAGGTAAAAACTTAATTAGTTATTAAATCTGAACCTTTACACCATAGGCTAAATCTCCAGCATCACCCAGGCCGGGAACTATATAACCTTTAGCTGTCAATTCATCATCTATATCTCCGCACCAAATCGTTACACCCGGATCTTCCCTGGTAACATATTCAATTCCAACTGTACAGGCAATTGCTGCAACTATGTGAATTTCACGTGGTTTACCCTCAGCCTTCAGGTAATGAATGGTTTTGACTAAAGATGCGCCAGTGGCCAGCATAGGATCTGAAATGATTAATATCCGGTCTTCCAGTTCAGGACATGAAACATAATCAAGGCTGATTTCGAAACTCCCATCTTTCTGATGCTTGCGGTATGCAGAGATGAAAGCATTATCTGCCTTATCGAAATAGTTCAATAAACCATTGTGCATTGGTATACCTGCTCTTAAAATAGTTGCCAGAACGGGCTGATCCTTTATCATTTTACATGTAGCACTTCCGAGTGGCGTTTCAACCTCTTTTTCAATAAAATCCATTTTTTTACTGATCTCATAGGCAGCAACCTCACCAATACGTTCCAAATTTCTTCTGAAACGCTGGCGATCTTTTTGAAATTCCTTATCCCTGATCTCACTCATCCAATTACTTATAAGGGAATGTTGCTGACTTAGATTAATAAACATACAGGCTTCATATTAGTTAAACAGAATAAAAATTTATATCAGTAACGCAGGCAAAGTTCAAATACGTAATTTGCTTCGCAAATCTAACTTTTAAAATTCAAACCTGTTTCTTGGGTAAACTATAAAATTTATGACTTACAAAGTAATTGGTTTAATGAGTGGAAGTTCACTTGATGGATTGGATATTGTTTTTGCTGAATTGGTTTTTGACGGTAAGAAATGGCAGTACGAGATCTTAGTGGCTGATTGCCTTCCCTATTCTGATGATTGGATCAATAAATTGCAAAATGCCACCCGTTTAAATGCATACGATTATATGTTGTTGCATGCTGATTATGGTCATTACCTGGGCCAGCAGGTAAATCAATTTATTGAAACAAATAACCTGCATTATAAAGTATCACTGATCGCATCCCATGGTCATACAACCTTTCATGATCCCTCCAAAAAAATGACGGCACAACTGGGTGATGGAGCAGCTATTGCGGCCATTACGCAACTTCCCGTTGTATCAGATTTACGGGCTTTGGATGTGGCATTTGGCGGACAGGGTGCACCCATTGTTCCCATTGGTGAAAAATGGTTGCTTGGAGATCATGCGTTTTTCCTGAACCTGGGGGGCATCGCCAATATATCTTTTAATAATGATGCTGAATATCTTGCTTTTGATGTATGCCCGGCTAACCGGGTTTTGAATATGCTCTCGGCTAATGCTGGAAAAATTTTTGATGAAGGAGGGCAGATGGCTGCATCCGGAAATATAAACCAGGCATTGTTCGATCAGCTGAATGAATTAGACTATTACCGTCAGCCTTTTCCCAAATCGCTGGCAAATGATTTTGGAACAAACATCGTTTACCCCATGATCAAAAAAAGCGGGTGTTCCGTACCGGATGCATTACGTACTATGACGGAACATATCGCTTTTCAAATAAAAAAATCGGTTGAAGAATTGATCACCCGTCAGCCAGCACAAAACAAATCGTTATTAGCTACCGGTGGTGGCGCACATAATCAGTTTTTGATAGAAAAATTAAGGGAACATCTAAGTTCAATAAATATTGATGTTGTGATTCCCGATGTACAATTAATTAATTATAAAGAAGCTTTGGTGATGGCTTTTATCGGTGTTTTACGCTGGCGCCAGGAAAACAATATTTTACACACCGTAACAGGTGCCAGCAGGGATAGTATCGGCGGTGCTTTGTGGATTGGTCAGCAGGCGTAGGTGATTCAAAATACGATATTCAAAAATTCAAATTACAAAATTTTCACTTTGGAGTTTAAAGGTTTTAAAAATGGTGCCTGTAGCTTTTTAATGTTTATTTCAGGTGTAGCTGTTTCTGCACAGAAAGCAAACTACAATGATTCTTTGCTTGCATTCCAGCGGCAATATGTTATACTTCATGAAGTGGTAAAGGGGGATGATAAAAAATTCTTCCGGTTTTTTGAGGTGGACGGCAATTACCGCGTTATTGCTTTGCTTGAACGGATAAATGATCTGAAAGGCTTTGATATGAACACCTCATCGGGCATAAGGAAAAAGCATTATAAATATGGCCTGCTGACTTTTAAGATAAAGGATACCATACAGCAATTGCATGTTTACCAGTCTGCCGCATTGATGCAACAGGAAAAATACCGGGACTATTTATTTATCCCTTTTGGGGATGCTACTTCAGGTATTGAAAGTTATGGCGGTGGCCGGTACCTGGAATTTTATATTTCGGATATTAAAGATGGGCGGGTGGTTCTTGATTTTAATAAAGCGTATAATCCGTATTGCATGTATGCGAGTGGTTATAATTGCCCCATTCCGCCCATTGAAAACCTATTGACAATAGCTATTGAAGCAGGCGAAAAAAATTATGCAATGCCGCTTCATTGATCAACCATTTTTCATAATGGTCTTATTTCTCCTTAAATTCCACAGCAATAACATAAAGGTATCCAGGATTTAGGCTGCTAAATAGCCCCATGCAAAAGATACATAACCACCCTCACAGGGCGGTATTGATGCTTGCAGGCGATTTCGATAAATTAAAATAATTACATCAGAAAAAATCAGAAACAGCCCATGCAGTTAGCAAAACAGGGGTGCTGCGAAATGATATTGAAACCATCAATTAAAGTAACCACTGAAAAATCGGCCAGGTAAGGCCGGATGAATTTATCATGAACAATATACGCGATTAATAATTCAGTATAATAAAGAGCATGATTGTTAAGATGAAAAAGGTCTATATAAAGCCGGTAATTTATCTTTCAATTGCCGAATGTTATTTTAAAAAATGAAATCGTTTCCAGTAACCCATACATGTTTTTATCGCGTTTATTGGTATATTTCAACCTTGATAACAGGCTGTTTTTTTTATTCAGTTCATTTTAATCCATGTAGTTGTAAAATATATTAATAAGGTATGGTCAAATGGAATTTATTACCCGGTTTTTTATTGTTATTCACTGCCTTGATTTCAATTGCCCAGGAAAAGAAAGATGAAAAGAAATGGGATGTAAACAATCCCGGGGGTCCACATAAGGAAGTGTCCTTTACCGTTAGTGAAGGCACCTGGATGAACCTGGATCTTTCACCGGATGGCAAAGAAATTATTTTTGATTTGTTGGGTGATATCTATTCGATGCCTGTAACCGGTGGAAACGCTAAAGTTTTACGCACGGGTTTGGCATATGAAGTGCAACCCCGCTTCAGCCCAAATGGCAAGCAAATATTATTTACCTCCGATGCCGGCGGCGGCGATAATCTCTGGATCATGGACAAGGATGGTGAAAACGCCAAACAGGTTACCAAAGAAACGTTTAGATTATTGAATAATGGTGTTTGGATGCCCGATGGTCAATATGTGGTAGCCAGAAAACATTTTACTTCCGGCCGTTCATTAGGTGCAGGTGAATTATGGTTGTATCATACCAGTGGCGGAAATGGGTTACAACTGACTGTACGTAAAAATGATCAGCAGGATCTGAATGAACCGGTTGTTTCACCTGATGGCAGGTATATTTATTATAGTGAAGACATGTATCCGGGCGGTTTCTTTCAATACAATAAAGATCCCAATAACCAGATTTTTGTTATTAAGCAATATGATACCAAAAAGGGAACTATTGAAACTGTTACCGGTGGACCCGGTGGAGCCGTGCGTCCGCAAATATCTCCCGATGGAAATACAATGTCATTTATCAAAAGAGTTCGAACCAAATCTGTTTTATTTCTGCGCAATTTAAAAACCGGAGAAGAATGGCCGGTCTATGATAATCTTTCCAAAGATCAGCAGGAAGCATGGACTATTTTCGGCAGCTATACCGGTTATGCATGGGCGCCGGATAATCAATCCATTTATATCTGGGCCAATGGTAAGATCATGAAGGTTGATGTAAACAAAGCGAATACCGCTGTTGAAATACCTTTTGTAGCGAATGTAAAACAATCCGTTGCTGATGTGGTTCGGTTTAAGCAGGATATCAACTTCGATAAATTTAAAGTGAATGTTATCAGGCAGGCCATTACATCACCCGATGCCCGCCTGAATGACAAAGTCGGGCAGGGAAAATGGCTGGTATTTAATGCAGTGGGATATTTATGGAAAAAGCAATTGCCTGGTGGTAAACCACAACGGATAACCAACGGAACTGATTTTGAATTTGAACCTGCATTTTCCAAAGATGGTAAAATGATTGTTTATACTACCTGGAATGATAAAGATGCGGGAAGCATTTACACCGTGAATGTTAACGGTAATGCAAAGCCGAAAAAAATATCGGACGCCAAAGGCATTTATCGGGTACCGGCTTTTTCAAATGATGGTAAAATGATCGTGTACCGCAGGGAAGGTGGAAATAATGTTTTAGGCCCGGCGTATACGGCAGAACCCGGCATTTATATTATGCCAGCTAATGGTGGTGAAGAAAAATTGGTTACCAACCTTGGCGATTTCCCTGTTTTTAATACAGTTGGTGATCGTATTTACTACCAGCTTGGTGGTGGTATGAACCGGAGTTATGCAAGCTGTGACCTGGATGGAAATGAAGAACGCACTCATTTAAAAAGTACCTATGGCAGCCAGTTCACTTTATCACCCGATGAAAAGTGGATTTCATTTATCGATTTACACAATGTATATGTTGCACCGTTTCCAGTGATTGGTAAAACAATTGATATCGGCGCATCTACCACAGATTTTCCAGTAAAGAAAGTAAGCCGTGATGCGGGTATCAACCTGCACTGGAGCAGCGATGCCAAAAAATTACATTATACATTAGGTCATGAATATTTTACCATAAACCTGGATGATCGCTTTGAATTTTTGGCAGGAAAACCCGATTCATTGTTTGTGATGCCGGAGAAGGGACTGGATGTTGCTTTGGAATTTGAGACTGATAAACCAACCGGTATCATTGCATTTACTAATGCACGCATCATAACTATGAAAGGGGATGAAGTTATTGAAAATGGAACCATCGTTGTTGAAAATAATTTAATCAAAGCTGTTGGAAAAAGCAGTGAGGTTTCGGTTCCGCGAAATGCAAAAGTCATTGATGCCAATGGCAAAACGATCATGCCCGGGATGATTGATGCACATGCGCATGGTGGTCATTTTCGCACGGGCATCACACCACAAAAACATTGGCCATATTATGCCAATCTTGCATTTGGTGTAACGACTATGCACGATCCATCAGCTAATTCTGAAATGGTATTTGCACAAAGTGAATTGGTAAAAGCTGGTTTGATGGCCGGTCCGAGAGTGTTTTCTACAGGTACCATTTTGTATGGAGCGGAAGGTGACTTTAAAGCCGTGATCAATACTATCGATGATGCAAGAAGTGCGTTGCGCAGAAGTAAATCATTCGGTGCATTTTCCGTTAAAAGTTATAACCAACCCCGCCGCGATCAACGCCAAATGGTAATACAGGCGGCACGTGAATTAAAAATGGAAGTGGTACCCGAAGGAGGTTCATTATTTTATCACAATATGAGTATGGTAGTTGATGGTCATACCACAATAGAGCATAACATTCCGGTCGCCACTTTACATGAAGATGTTCTGCAATTATGGAAAAATGCGGGTACGGCTTATACACCCACACTGATTGTTTCTTATGGCGGTGTGAGTGGTGAATATTACTGGTATCAGCATACGAATGTTTGGGAGAATGAAAGACTATTGAATTTTACACCACGTGGCGTAATTGATACCCGCAGTCGCCATCGCATTATGTTGCCGGAAGAAGAATACCAGGAAGGACATATCCAGGTTTCGGAACAGGCAAAAAAATTGAATGACCTGGGCGTATTGGTTAATATGGGCGCTCATGGTCAAATACAGGGCATTGGTGCACATTGGGAAACCTGGATGATGCAGCAGGGTGGCATGACCAATTTGCAGGCATTGAAAACGGCGACCATCAATCCTGCTATTTCACTCGGATTTGATGATCAGATCGGTACGCTGGAAGCTGGTAAACTCGCAGATTTGATTGTAATGGAAAAAAATCCATTGGAAAATATTCGCCATACAGAAAGTATTCAATACACTATGGTGAATGG
>JACCYQ010000089.1 GCA_013696395.1 Chitinophagaceae bacterium | reverse complement strand
CCCGGCTGTATTTGCCAGACAAGGTGAATGAGATTGCTCATGATAACAAATCCATAAACAATTATCCGCTTATCCTGCACAAGAAAACTTAGGCTTGATGCAAGGATATCTTTATATTTTTTAGGTGTTAGCAAATGCTTCCATTCAAGAATAGTAGCCGTGAAAAATTGTGGATAATGATCCGGAATCATATTACAAAGTAAATGAAAGCTGAATAGGCCGGTAGCTCACTCTTAATCTGTAGATGTTGTTGGTGGGCTACCGCGCAAACCTGCGCCTCAACACCAACGGCGTGAAAAGTAAATGAAAGCTGAATAAGCCGGTAGCTCACTCTTAATCTGTAGAAAAAATCAGCCAGTATTTTCCGGTTTGTATCCCGGCTGTATTTGCCAGACAAGGTGAATGTGATTGCTCATGATAACAAATCCATAAACAATTATCCGCTTATCCTGAACAAGAAAATTTAGGCTTGATGCAAGGATATCTTTATATTTTTTAGGTGTTAGCAAATGCTTCCATTCAAGAATAGTAGCCGTGAAAAATTGTCGGGAAGCATATCACAAAGTAAATGAAAGCTAAATAAGCCTGTAGCTCACTCTTAATCTGTAGATGTTGTTGGTGGGCTACCACCCAAAACCTGCGCCTCAACACCAACAACGGCGTGAAACACCAACGGCGTGAAAATGAAAAGAGCCCTTCCATTTTTATAAAATCCGATGGTAAAAATTATCCGGTTTTTTTAGATGATATTTTGTACTGCGAAGCCAGGAAAAATTACACGTTGGTGGTATTGAAAAATGATCAGAAATTATTGCCCCTGGTTTCACTATCAAGATTTGAATCCCAGTTAACAGAGGCAGGAGGTGACTTTATTCAAATACATCGTTCTTTTTTAATATCAAAAAAACATATTACTGCGATCACTCCTAATAATGCAATTTTAAATCAAATAGAAATACCTATCGGATTGCAATTTCGGGAAAATTTTTTCAAGATAATAGGAATGAAGGATGGGTTAAATAATTAACATGATAATCCGGTTAACAGATTGATTTTACCATTTTAAATGTTCAATTGGTAGCTGGTGCTTCGACCAGCTGCTTTCCCCGCAGGAATAAAGGCTCCCATATCCAGCAGTTGTTGCATATCCCTGGTGGCTGTTGCTTTTGATGTTTTTGTCAGGCCCATATACTTGCGGGCATTCATTCCGCCCAAAAATCCGGTTGGTCCTTCCTGAAACATTCTTTTAATAACTGTAACCTGCCGCTGATTGAATTGTCCTTTAAATTGATCAAAGAATTTTGTTTTTGCTAATGTAAACTCGATCCGCGCCTCCGCTTCACGCTGTGCAGCAAGTGACATATTAACAAAGTAGGATATCCACGGTGTAATTTCGTTGGACTGTTGTGCCGTTTCCAGTGATGTATAATAATCTTTTTTATTCGCTTCGATTGTCCCTGATAAACTTAATAAAACCGGGCGGCCAATGGTTTGAGAAATAGCTTTCTCCGCAATAGCACGACCAATCCTGCCATTGCCATCTTCAAACGGATGAATGGTTTCAAAATAGAGATGGGCTATTGCTGCACGAACAGGTGCGTTACGTATTTCTGCTGTTGTACCCGGTGCGGTCGTATTAAACCATTTTATAAAGGCATTCATTTCTCCGGGAACTCCTTCAGAATGTGGTGCTTCAAAATGAATTTTTTCTTTGCCCAAAGCACCTGAAACTACCTGCATGGGTTCTTCATGTGTACGCCATCTGCCTGCTGCTATTTTTTTATTTTCTCCAAGCAGCATCTTGTGCCAGGCAAAAAGTTTTTCTTTTGTCAGAGGTTCCCGGAAACTGTGACGAACATCAATCATCAATTCCCCTAACCCCGCAGCAGATTTATCTTTTATGAATTCCGGGCTATGATGTAATCCAAGATTTTTTCGTATAGATGATAATACATCTTTCCTGTTCGGATACTCGCCTTCTATTTCAGATGTCTTGATAGCTTCAGTGAGAATAATATCGACAATGGTTTCCTGTTTTATTTCTTCCGGCAATGACGCCAGGATTCCAGAAACACGACCGACCTTTTCTGCAAAAATGAGTAGCACATCTTCTACTCCACGAATAGAAAAGCTGAAATTGGGCCAGTCTTTTTGTTGCCAGTTGTAAGCCATGAGCCGATTAGTTTGAGTAATCGGCTCAAATATACAGAAAAAATGAGCCGATTAGATGAATTATCCGACTCATAAACCGGAATTTGCCCTTTATGACTGTAGAGTTTGTCTTTAACTCTTAAAGGTAAACTGCAGGGGAATTTTTTTCTCTGGCAGGTAGTCCTTTTTCCTGTTTCAAATGTCTTTATTATAAGGCTTTACATTTTTAATATTATGAGCCCTGATTATCCATATAAAACGTTTAGCGATAAGCGAAGTCATGACCATTTATTGGTAGCTGTAATGGGACACTATTAGACTTATAGATTGTTTTGGCAGTCTTGCTTCCCGGCCTTTATTCAAATACCATAACAATTGCTAGATAATAAAATTTACGCCGATGTTGGTGTTGAGGCGGTTCCCCTGGGCCAAGCCCACCAACAACCTTAGGAATGATCAATCCATTACATGTGTTAGCCACCCAAAGTTATCTTTACCAGTGTGGTAAAACATGGCTGATGACCAATAATAATTTTCTGCAGTTGTACACAGTCCTGCGTTCACTGGATTCTGATGTATGTAAATTAATTTTTGCCATATAGTTTTCCTGCTCCACAAATCAACACTTAAGGGGTTAAGCTCCCAAATCTCTTGCCCGACTGGTCAGGCGGGGATATTTTCTGTCCGTTGTATTCACTAAAAAATCAGCCAGTATTTTCCGGTTTGTGTCCCGGCTGTATTTGCCAGACAAGGTGAATGAGATTGCTCATGATAACAAATCCATAAACAATTATCCGCTTATCCTGCACAAGAAAACTTAGGCTTGATGCAAGGATATCTTTATATTTTTTAGGTG
>JACCYQ010000083.1 GCA_013696395.1 Chitinophagaceae bacterium | reverse complement strand
AGTATGTATCATCCAGGTAAGCTTTCAACATGCCCACACCGGGTTTGCGGTTGGGGGAATTCTGGTGAGGATAGGACCGGTCAATATAGGTTGCGGAAAAACTGATGCCCTCATTCTCAAAACTTTTAACAATATGCTGGTGCACGGGCCAGAAAGTTTTTTCCGGAAAACCATCCGTGCCTAATCCATCCTGGTTGGTAACCATCACCAACTCGTAATCCAGTTCATTGGCTATCCGACCCAGGTATTGAAATACTTCAGGATAAAATTCCAGTTTATCAAAAGAATCAATCTGGTAAGTAGGTGGCGCTTCTTTGATCATCGTTCCATCGCGATCAATAAAAAGTAAACGTTTACGAACCGGGTTGGCCATGTTTTCCATACTTATGATTTTGTAAAATGCTTTAATGCGTCTACCAATAATTCGTTTTCGCTTTTGGTTCCAACGGTAATGCGCAAACACCCTTCACAATGCGTAACCTTAGACCTGTTTCGTACAACGATGCCTTTTTCTAACAGGAATTGGTATATACCATCTGCATCAATTACTTTAACCAACAGGAAATTGGCATCACTGGGATAAATTTTTTCAACAAATGGCAGGTCCTTCAGTTTTTCGGTTAATGATTCCCGTTCCTTCACCAACTCCACGATCATATCATTTACCTGTTGTACTTCATCCAATGCTTTTAAAACAAGATCCTGAGTTGCCTGGTTAATATTGTAAGGGGGTTTTACTTTATTCATTACCCGGATTATTTTTTCATCCGCAAATGCAAGACCAAGTCGCAAAGCTGCCAGGCCCCAGGCCTTGGATAAGGTTTGCAGGATAACGAGGTTTGGATAATCGGCCAGTTCGTGAATAAAAGAACGGTGAGGTGAAAAATTGATATATGCCTCATCGATCACCACTAATCCAAAATAATTATTGAGGATCATTTCAACATCTTCCCTGATCAATGAATTACCCGATGGGTTATTAGGCGAACATAAAAAGATCATTTTAGTATGTTCATCAATGGCCTCTTCAATAGCTGCAAGATCTAACTGGAAATTGGCAGTGAGATTTACATTTTTTACAGCCACGTTGTTGATAGCGGCACTAACTGAATACATGCCATATGTGGGCGGACAAACGATCACATTATCCAGACCTGGTTCGCAAAAACATCTGAAAAGAATATCTATACATTCATCACTTCCATTACCAATAAATATTTTATCTGCAGAAACAGCTTTGATGCTGCTTAATTTATCTTTCAGTTTTGATTGATGAGGATCGGGATAACGGTTGTACCATTTCATTAAAGGCGATCCCAGGCTGTTTTCATTGGCATCCAGGTAAATGTTTGCCTGGCCGTGAAATTCATCCCTGGCTGAAGAATAAGGAATGAGATCCCTTATATTGGGCCTGATTATTTCTTCTAAATTGAAACTCATTTTTACATTTTCTGATGATCTGAACCAACTTCCCGGATATCCATTTTTAAAGATCAATTGTTTTTAAACGAACATTCACAGCCTGAGCATGTGCCTGTAATCCTTCCGCTTCAGCCATCTCAATAACATGATGGCCAATATTCAGCAATCCGGTTTCTGTTAATTTTTGATAGGAAATTTTTTTACTGAAACTTTCCACACTAAGGCCACTGTACATTTTTGCAAAACCGTTAGTAGGTAAAGTATGATTAGGGCCGCTGGCGTAATCGCCTACACTTTCAGGTGAGTAAGCCCCGATAAATACAGAACCGGCATTCACTACTTTTTCCGCAAGCGCATCTGCATTTGCACAATTTAATATCAGGTGTTCGGGTGCATAATCATTCAAAAGATCCATTGCCTCATCTTCCGAATTGACTAAAAAAGCATGACTTTTTTCCAGTGCCTGCTGGGCTGCTGCTCTACGCGGTAATACATGAAGTTGTCTTTTCAATTCTTCCAGAACAGGTTTAATCAACGCTTCGCTGGTTGTTACAAAAATAACCTGGCTATCACCACCATGTTCTGCCTGGGATAGCAAGTCTGCAACGATAAAAGCAGGATTCGCATCGGAATCAGCGTAAACAGCCACTTCGCTTGGTCCGGCAGGCAAATCAATCCCGATACCCATTTGTTGCACTAATTGCTTTGCCTTTGTTACATATTGATTACCCGGACCAAAAATTTTATAAACAGCAGGAATTGTTTCAGTGCCAAATGCCATAGCAGCAATAGCCTGCACACCACCAACTTTATATAGATCCTTAATACCGGCTTGATTTGCCGCAAATAAAATTGCAGGATGAACTTTACCGTCTTTACCGGGTGGTGTACATAAAACAATTTGGGAACAACCCATGATTTTAGCCGGAATACCCAACATCAAAACCGTAGAAAATAAAGGGGCTGATCCTCCGGGAACATACAATCCTACTTTTTCGATAGCCACCATTTTTTGCCAGCAACTCACACCGGGCATCGTTTCAATGATCCGTGGATATTGAACCTGGGTTGAATGATATGCGGCTATATTATGTGTAGCTTGTTGAATAGCATCTTTTAATGCAGGCTTAAGTTGTTCTTCCGCATCACTAATTTCCGATTTAGTAACTGCCAATTCCTGGAGTGATACGCCGTCAAATTTGCGGGTAAATTTATATAATGCTTTATCGCCTTTTCTTCGGACCAACTTTATAATTTGTTCTACTTTTCTTTCCAGTTTGGAAGAATCCAAAACAGGGCGTTGTAGTATCTTGTCCCATTCCTTTCTTTCTATATTTTTGTGAACCCTCATAACTTCAACACTTACTGTTAATTAAACAATCATTTTTTCAATAGGGATAACCAGAATCCCTTCGGCACCTGCATCCTTTAATTTTTCGATGATCTCCCAGAATTCGTCTTCTTGTAACACACTGTGTACACTACTCCAGCCGGGTTCTGCCAAAGGTAGAACAGAAGGACTTTTCATACCAGGCAATAAAGAAATAATCCGTTCCAATGAATCATTCGGTGCATTCAATAATACATATTTGTTATGCTTTGCCTGTTGTACAGCATGCATGCGGAATATGAGTTTTTCAAGGATGGCCAGTTTAGACTTATTCAAAGACACATTCTTTATAAGTACTGCCTGGCTGTGCAGGATGGTTTCTACTTCTTTCAATCCATTCATAAATAGTGTAGAACCACTGCTTACAAGGTCGCATACTGCATCTGCTAAACCAATACCGGGGGCTATTTCCACAGAACCACTGATTTCGTGAATTTCGGCGTCCAATTGATTCTTCTTCAGGAATTGTTCTAATAAAAAAGGGTAACTGGTTGCTATTCTTTTATGATGAAGAAACTGCAGGCCGGTATATTCCTCTTTCCTTTCAACGGCAATGGATAAACGACATTTTCCAAATGCCAGTCTTTCCAGTACAGCTACTTCTTTGCCCTTTTCATATAAAACATTTTCTCCGACTATGCCCGCATCTGCCACCCCATCTTCTACGTATTGAGGAATATCATCGTCTCTCAAAAAATAAATTTCAATGGGGAAATTATCAGCCTCTACTTTTAAACGGTTGTGCCCGTTGCGTATCTCAATACCGCAATCCTTCAATATTTTAACGGAGTCTTCAAATAATCGCCCGGATTTCTGAATGGCCAATTTTAAGATTTCATTGTCGCCTGTTCCGTTTTCCATAGGAGCATATTTTTTTTTGATAAAACTTTCTTGCATGTGTTTATATTATTTTTTTATCCACCTCATTATATTACAAAAAACATTTCTGCTATTATCATAAACCAGAAAAATACTTCTTTGTGCCATACAGTGACTTCAAAACAGTTAAGAAAATAAAAAAGGCTCACCTTCCTGGTAAGCCGATCATTTATAAATTATCATTACACAATGTCACCGGCTCACCAATGGTAAGTTTATATGATGATGTATGTGCATTGTTTTTTTCATTCCGGCAAAGATAATTGTAGTAGCCATTGAACAAAAATTTATATTATTACCTGAAAAGTAACTGGGCAACGATTCTGTAACCCAGTTACTTGAGGAAGTAAAATTATTTTAATGCTGAATAATGATTTTACAAGAGTGCCATGTTTGCCCATCAAATATCCGTAATGTATATACATCGTTAGGCAATTTTCCTACTGAAATATTCGCGGTTGTAAGCCCTTTTGTAAATTTTTGTTTTTGTCTTATGACTCCCATTTTATCATAAAGCTCTATTTCCTGAATTTCAGCTACTTTCTTATTATTTTCTGTTTAATCGACATCATATAAAGATTCTATTTTTATATTGTCCGAACCTGGATTGGGAGAAACATTATAAGCAAAACCGCATGGTGGCATTTCCGCACCAATATATGATTCAGGCGATGTGCCACAACTGCTTACAGCCCTTACGCCGAAATAGTAAAAATTACCACAACTCACATTACCACTCATTGGCAGATGATAATAAGAGCTTGTAGTTGTGGCTTTTAATGTACCATTCAAATACCATTTATAAGATGTTGCTCCTGGAACATCATCCACATCAAGCATCACTCTGTTAGGTGGTGCATTCCATTCCCAGTTAATCGGCCCCGGTTTGGCCGTACCCACTGTTATAGACTTTGAAACAGTTTGTATATAAGTATTATTGCAAGATATTACACTGGCAGAAATAGTAACACTGCCGCTATTCACTCTTGTTACAGTCACTTGTGAACCTGTCCCTGAAAAACTTATTATACCGGTTGGCAGGGCTGACCATGTAACATTGCTTACAGGCAAGCAGGAAACAATTGAATATTGTCCACTGGTACAAATAGAACTACTTCCAGACATTATCGGATTTATGTACGTAGGTAAATTATTACTGTTACATCTTAACTCATTTTCAAACCATTGTGACCCATCTTCAGATACATACGCATGATCTTGATTTGTTGAAGGTGCATATACATAATCAAAGGGCGTCTTTCCGCACAGATACTGATCATCCCATTTCATATAAAGATTTTTATTGGGAAATCGCAAATCCGCCGCACTGTAACTCGGCATCAAGGTAAAGTTGTTGATGTTGATGTTAAAAGTGGGTTTGTCTCCTGATAACAGGAATATTAATTCTTTAGCCAAAAACGTCCCCTGTGTTTCCATATTATCTGAAAATATATCCCCCATTAAACCGCCAGGTGCATTGTCCTGTGCGCTGTTACCCCATGCCGCGTTTGTATAATAGTTTTTCTTACCCAACGGAACCCAGAATAAAACATTATACAAAGCGCTGGCTGTCCACATCTCTGTTGTTTTATTGGATCCGTTATTAGTTGCCGTTCGGGCGGTCCATTTAATTTTTTTGCAAATATCATCATTACATAAGCCCCAAAAACTTTTCCATCCTTTGCGTTTAACTTCAATATCAAGGATCGTTGAATTTGTACCCCCATTGTTCATATTTAATGTGCCATTTGATGAACCATTTATTAACGCTACATTTCTGGAAAGTTGCGGGTATTCGCCAACAGCCACCAGGTTTGCAGAAACTGATTACGGAGAACGTCTGGTGTGGGAAATTGTGAATTCGCCGAGTGGTGATGCGCCAGCATTTGTTTTGCCGCCAAGCCGTTATATAAACCCTCCCGAATTGGTTTTACGCCTTTTAGAATGCCCCTTTTGGTTATGTACTCAACATAATTTTGCAAACCTATTGGCACATTGGCACCCTGGTGGCAGCCATCAAAAGAAATATAGGTTCGTACCCTGTGCGTAATGTTATTATGTTCCATATAAGCCAGGGCGAATTGAGCAATCAGTGAACCCATACTTGGACCAATCAAGGTAATATCCTGCAGGTAATTTGCACCATAAGTTTGATTGAGTCGTTCAATCAAAGCAACAAGCGCCATAGCATTTCTTTCCAGCAAATCATTACCGTGTTTAAAATCCAAAATAATTAAATCAAAATCATCATTCGGATCGCCATTACCATTATTAAGCATATAGTCGCCAAAACCAATACCAGTTGGAAAGTCGGGTCTATTTACCCTTACATTAATATACTCCTTATAAATATCACCTACCTTCCTGTCATTTGTCGGGTCAAATCCATCAATAAAAATTACGGGACGCTTAACTACTTTATTTGCACAATTGTTTCCATCTTCCTTAAAGAAAAAATAAGCGGTGTCTTTTACGGGTAGAAGTGCAAGATCGAATAAGTCAGGCCCCGTGCGCACAAACTGGTTGTGCACCGCAGGTGGATTTCCGTATTGGGTATTGAACGGCGCTAATTTGGCCGGATCGGGGTCAATTACCCATTTGGTGCCGCCGTCTTTACCTCCTTTGCATGGGGTTAATGGATATTCATCTTTTTTCTTTTTTGTTAATATCTTAAATGGATTGCCATACCTGATCCACTGACCGCCAATGTCAATACCAATAACCACAATTCTACCTATCATGGTTCTGCCAATTGTTTTGGATATTGTGTTTGAAAAGGTGGTGCTTCTTTGCAGGCTATTGTCCATAAAAGGATCGTCCACTATCCATTCGCCCTGACCATCACCAAAATCAATCCGTATTTGTTTAATATCAATGTACTCATTGTGCAAAAAATATTTTTCGTCAAGATAAAATGTATATTCCTGGTCTTCCACAAACACAGTTTCTTCAGAAACGATTGGTGAGGCAATAAAAG